>NZ_CP066171.1:1509145-1810974 GCF_028867705.1 Thermoleophilum album
AACGTCGGTAGGTCTGCAGTCCGAACGCCTGGGAGTCACCGGCCGGTGCGACGTCGTCGAGATCGGCGATGGCGGCGCTGTGACCTTGGTCGAGCACAAGGCCACACCCGTTCGCCGCAAGCTTCCGGTCTCGCTGCGAACGCAAGTTCAGCTCGCCCTACAAGCGATGTGTCTCGAGGAAATGGGGTACGAGGTCGCGGGGGCCGAGATCTGGAACGCGACCCTCCGGCGTCGGGTCGAGGTGAGACTCGATAACGATCTGCGCGATCTCGCACTCGAACATCTCGAGGCATGCCGGGCGGTCGTGATGAGCCCCGAACCTCCGCCGCCGCTCGAAGACGATCCCCGGTGTTACCGCTGCAGCCACGTCTCCATTTGCCTGCCCGACGAGCATCTTGGTAGATCGCCGGCTCGGCGCATATCCGCCACCGACCCTGCAGGTCACGTTCTCCACCTCACCACCCCGGGGGCGAAGGCACGCTTCCGAGCTGGACGCATCGAGGTGTTCACACCCGAGGCGGACGATCCGCAGAGGGTTCCAATCGAACAAGTCATCGGGGTGGTCGCGCATGGCAACGCCGATATGTCGTCCGCCGTAATTCGCGAGGTTCTGACCCGCGGCTTTCCCATCGTGTGGTGCACATGGAACGGACGTGTGGTCGGCTGGGCGACACCCGCCGAGGGGCCGAACGGAGACGTGCGGCGATACCAGTACAGCGTCGACGACGAGCGCCGCACAGACGTGGCTCGACGGATCGTCAGTGCAAAGATCACAAATCAGGCTGCGTTTTTGCGACGCCACGCTGCTCCCGAGCGTGAAAGCCTTCTCTCTCTAGCGGAAGCTGCTAAGACCGCGCCGAGTGTCGACACCGCGCTCGGGATAGAGGGCCGCGCGGCCGTCATCTATTTCCAGGGTTTGTCGGCCGCGCTCAAGCAGCCTTGGGCGCGTTTCGAACGTCGCTCGGGACGCCCCGCTGGCGACGCAGGCAATGCGTGTTTGAATCTTCTCTACGCTCTTTTGCTGTCTGACGCTCTGCGAGCTGTCGCAGCCTGCGGTTTAGACCCGGCCGGAGGCGTGCTGCACTCGCCAGTCCGGAACAAACCAGCCCTGGCCCTGGATCTGATGGAGGAGTTCCGCCCGGTGATCGCTGATTCGGCCTTCGTATGGGCGGTCAACAACGGTGAACTACGCGAATCCGATTTCCGGTCGGACCTCGGTACTCCACGGTTGATCGATCGAGGACGCAAAGCGTTGATTTCTGCGTACGAGCGACGAGTAATGACCGAGTTCCGACATCCGCGGTTCGGCTATCGGGTGTCTTGGCGCCGTGCAATGGAGATTCAAGCTCGCCTCCTGCTTGCCTTCTTTCGGAGGGAGCTATCCACTTATCACCCGATCCTCCTGCGTTAGCACTATGAGCGAGTCCACGTTGCGTCTTCTCGTCGCCTACGACATCGCGGACGACCGGCGGCGTAACGAGGTCGCCGAGTTGCTGCAGCGGCACGGGGACCGAGTGCAGTACAGTGTCTTCATCGTCGACGGGAGACCCGCACAGTTCGTTCGGCTCGAACGGCAGCTGGCTCGCGCGATACACCCAAATGAAGACAGCGTCCTTCTCTGTCTCCTCGGGCCCACTCGCTCCGCGAGCACTAAGCGCATGCGCTTTCTCGGACTACGCCGACGCATCACAGGCGACGACACGGCGCTCGTCTTGTAGCCACGTGCGGGCTCCGGTATCACGAAAATCTCTGCGACCCTGCGCACCGCTAAACTACCTGCAAACCGTGCATTTCCGCACGGATCAGATCGCTCGGAGCTTGAAAACCCCTGTACCGGAGAACCCACCCTGCGCACAGCGTACGTTTTTACCTGCATTTTGCGCGGTTTTTCAGACCGCGGTCTCGCCTTCTGTATGAAGGCGAGTTCATAGAGGGCCACCCGAACCGTTCCGGCGCGTGCCACCCACCGTCTCGCCTTCTGTATGAAGGCGAGTTCATAGAGGGATCGAGGCAGCACGAAAGGGCACCAAGAGCGCCGTCTCGCCTTCTGTATGAAGGCGAGTTCATAGAGGGCGTGTCGACGCGCTCACCGTGGCGGTGACCGCGAGGTCTCGCCTTCTGTATGAAGGCGAGTTCATAGAGGGGATCCGATCGGGGCGACATACCCTTCGATCGCGCTGTCTCGCCTTCTGTATGAAGGCGAGTTCATAGAGGGGATCCGATCGGGGCGACATACCCTTCGATCGCGCTGTCTCGCCTTCTGTATGAAGGCGAGTTCATAGAGGGACCTCGTCCCCCTCGATCGACTCCACGAGGTCCACCAGTCTCGCCTTCTGTATGAAGGCGAGTTCATAGAGGGTCGGCCAGGCGCGACGCCCGGTCCGCGGAGCGCTGTCTCGCCTTCTGTATGAAGGCGAGTTCATAGAGGGGTTCCCGCAACGGTTCGCCGCCGGGTGGTTCCAAGTCTCGCCTTCTGTATGAAGGCGAGTTCATAGAGGGAAGGCCCGCGCCGTCCGCGATTGTCTCGCCCGCAAGTCTCGCCTTCTGTATGAAGGCGAGTTCATAGAGGGCTTGAGGTTGCGCGCCGCTACGGCGCGACGCTAGGCGGGTCTCGCCTTCTGTATGAAGGCGAGTTCATAGAGGGTTACAGCTCCCGGGGCGGGCGGACGCCGCTGCTGTGTCTCGCCTTCTGTATGAAGGCGAGTTCATAGAGGGGAAATCAAGATTGAGACCTTGCAGCAGATAGCGCGGTCTCGCCTTCTGTATGAAGGCGAGTTCATAGAGGGGCGCAGCCCCAAGCAGCTCCCGAAGCTCAAGCACCTGTCTCGCCTTCTGTATGAAGGCGAGTTCATAGAGGGACAGGTTGTGCGCGCCACAGCGTTCGAGGTGCCGCGGTCTCGCCTTCTGTATGAAGGCGAGTTCATAGAGGGATGGCGACAACAAAAGTAGGGCAAGACACATCAAGACGTCTCGCCTTCTGTATGAAGGCGAGTTCATAGAGGGGAAGCGACGGGTCGCGCCGCTCGATCATCTTGATCAGTCTCGCCTTCTGTATGAAGGCGAGTTCATAGAGGGGGTCTCGCCATCCCCCGTCTGCCACTGCAGCTCGAGTCTCGCCTTCTGTATGAAGGCGAGTTCATAGAGGGGCTCGGCGACCGCACCATGGAACGGACAAGGAGACCAGAGTCTCGCCTTCTGTATGAAGGCGAGTTCATAGAGGGTCTAGCAGATCGTCTGCCAGATCGCTGCCTGCTCGTCTCGCCTTCTGTATGAAGGCGAGTTCATAGAGGGAAAGGACCTCACGAGAGGCTATGAGAGCCGTTCTGGTCTCGCCTTCTGTATGAAGGCGAGTTCATAGAGGGACTGATATGAGACGTCGCGGCTACGCGCCACCAGCGTCTCGCCTTCTGTATGAAGGCGAGTTCATAGAGGGTTGTTCCTTCTCCTTTCGTTCGGTTCGGTACTGCTACGTCTCGCCTTCTGTATGAAGGCGAGTTCATAGAGGGGTACCTCGACGGGCGGCGCGCCATCGAGACGTCGCTGTCTCGCCTTCTGTATGAAGGCGAGTTCATAGAGGGTACGGGCCGCTGACGCCGGCCGAGGCGGCGATCGTCGAGTCTCGCCTTCTGTATGAAGGCGAGTTCATAGAGGGATCGCCAACATCGTGCGCGGCACCGATGCACAGCTGCGTCTCGCCTTCTGTATGAAGGCGAGTTCATAGAGGGCCTCCGCGCGATCGAGGCGAACGAGCGCCACGCAAGCCCGTCTCGCCTTCTGTATGAAGGCGAGTTCATAGAGGGCCGGAACACAGCGCGAAATGATCTACGCCGTCAGGGTCTCGCCTTCTGTATGAAGGCGAGTTCATAGAGGGATTGATGGTTTGCGTAACATCGTTCTCTTGTAACACGTCTCGCCTTCTGTATGAAGGCGAGTTCATAGAGGGTGCAGCTCGACGCGCCCCCAGGACAGCTCCCCCGCGAGTCTCGCCTTCTGTATGAAGGCGAGTTCATAGAGGGCAGCGGCGCAGCTCACCGGCAGACCCGAAACCGAGGTCTCGCCTTCTGTATGAAGGCGAGTTCATAGAGGGACCAGATACGCCCGCGCGAGGTAGTCCGTCGTCTCCCTGTCTCGCCTTCTGTATGAAGGCGAGTTCATAGAGGGAACCACACAGAACACCCCAGCCGAGCTGATCGAACGTCTCGCCTTCTATATGAAGGCGAGTTCATAGAGGGATTCGCCGGGTGCTAGTGGAAGTGCCATCTTCCTGTCTCGCCTTCTGTATGAAGGCGAGTTCATAGAGGGCGGCAGCGCTCCAGCAGCGGCGCGTCGCGCCGCTGGTCTCGCCTTCTGTATGAAGGCGAGTTCATAGAGGGGCGCAGGCGTATCTGGTCTGGGTGGCCGAGTGGGGCGGTCTCGCCTTCTGTATGAAGGCGAGTTCATAGAGGGATGTGTTGATGGCAAGCTCCTCGCCGCGCAAAAGGTCTCGCCTTCTGTATGAAGGCGAGTTCATAGAGGGTAGCACCCGGCGAATTTGGAGGTCTGCGTGTTCATGGGTCTCGCCTTCTGTATGAAGGCGAGTTCATAGAGGGCGGTTGGCGCGCAACCACCCACCAGTGGGCGCCGCGCGTCTCGCCTTCTGTATGAAGGCGAGTTCATAGAGGGCAGCCGCCCCCGCCGGACCCGCCGGCGCCGCCAGGTCTCGCCTTCTGTATGAAGGCGAGTTCATAGAGGGCAGCCGCCCCCGCCGGACCCGCCGGCGCCGCCAGGTCTCGCCTTCTGTATGAAGGCGAGTTCATAGAGGGTCGTAACCGATCCGCCGACAGCGGCGTCGGAATCAGGTCTCGCCTTCTGTATGAAGGCGAGTTCATAGAGGGCCGTTGCGTTCCACACCCGTAGCGTAGAACGCCACGTCTCGCCTTCTGTATGAAGGCGAGTTCATAGAGGGTCGTCGGGCCAGGTGCCCTCAGGTTCAGGCGGGTCGTGTCTCGCCTTCTGTATGAAGGCGAGTTCATAGAGGGATGACGGACTGCCGCGCGCGCCGAAGCCCGCACGGGTCTCGCCTTCTGTATGAAGGCGAGTTCATAGAGGGTCGTCGGTGACGTCCACGGGCCGCCCGCACACCGGGTCTCGCCTTCTGTATGAAGGCGAGTTCATAGAGGGCAGCTGTCAGCTTGACCGGCCCGCTCGCCGCTGCGTGTCTCGCCTTCTGTATGAAGGCGAGTTCATAGAGGGACCCAGTTCGACGGCGACCCCAACGAGTCCTGCCGCGTCTCGCCTTCTGTATGAAGGCGAGTTCATAGAGGGCCTCCTCACCCCCGAACTCCAGCGCATCATCGTTGTCTCGCCTTCTGTATGAAGGCGAGTTCATAGAGGGGTGCCGGTAGCGGCGCACAACAGACTCCACCTCGGTCTCGCCTTCTGTATGAAGGCGAGTTCATAGAGGGCCAAGGTAAGGGGAAGCTACAGGCGGAAGAACTGAGTCTCGCCTTCTGTATGAAGGCGAGTTCATAGAGGGTAAAGGGGGGGATGCGGTGAGTCGCGGCATCCTCGGAGTCTCGCCTTCTGTATGAAGGCGAGTTCATAGAGGGGCCGAACGGGAAGCGCTCACCAAGCGGCACCTGCAGTCTCGCCTTCTGTATGAAGGCGAGTTCATAGAGGGTCCGCCCACGCCCGCCAGTCGGTGTCGAGCAGCTGTCTCGCCTTCTGTATGAAGGCGAGTTCATAGAGGGACGCGCGCGAGCAAATGGGGCCGGAGGCCCTCGCGGTCTCGCCTTCTGTATGAAGGCGAGTTCATAGAGGGCGAAACGTCATGTAAGACCCCCCGACGTATCCGAGGGTCTCGCCTTCTGTATGAAGGCGAGTTCATAGAGGGTCCGCCCACGCCCGCCAGTCGGTGTCGAGCAGCTGTCTCGCCTTCTGTATGAAGGCGAGTTCATAGAGGCCCATTTCTGTCGCCAGGTTTGTTGCGCCACCGACGTCTCGCCTTCTGTATGAAGGCGAGTTCATAGAGGCGACACCAACACCACGGTGTTGGGGGGCATTGCGTGCGTCTCGCCTTCTGTATGAAGGCGAGTTCATAGAGGCCACGCGACAAGCTCGGCGTCCCCGCCCGTTTCGGTCTCGCCTTCTGTATGAAGGCGAGTTCATAGAGGCCCGCGCTCAATGGCTGCGCGGATATCGTCTTCACTCTGTCTCGCCTTCTGTATGAAGGCGAGTTCATAGAGGCTCGTTGTCGCGCCCCAGCTTGACGAGCCGCGCGCGTCTCGCCTTCTGTATGAAGGCGAGTTCATAGAGGCGGTTTGTCTGTCACCCGCGCCAGCAGCATGGTGTGTCTCGCCTTCTGTATGAAGGCGAGTTCATAGAGGCTGCCTCGAGCTCGACCCCATCGCGCAGCTCGCCGTCGTCTCGGCATCCATGCATAGTTGTCTCAGTTTGTCCCAAGTACAGAACAGACTGCTGAGCGAGAGATAATCAGAGGCTGATTGGCAGACGTTCCGAAACAGGCTTGCTTGTCGCACCCTCAGCGGTAGTTCTGAGCACTGAGGAGTATCACCGAAAGTGATGGTGCCGGGCGAGGATTCGACTGATAGTGGCGAACGATGCGGGCCGCGCACCTCGGCAGATCAGGAGACCGCCTCCAGACTGCGACCCGTTCGCTACCCGTCCGCGTTGAGGCAAGCCGAGTACGCTCCGTCGCACAGCGCTTGCGGCACGCGTACGCAAATATCTGAGTAGCGCGGTTACACCCATGCTCCACCTCGTCACCACCGCCGACACCGAGATCCTTGCCTGTGCGCGCGCTGTCGAACGGTTGCGCCGCGCCGAGCCCGACTTCCCCACCGTGCGGTGCTTCAACCCCGGCCCCACCGGGCAGGGTGAGGAGGCGTCGGTCGAGGAGCTCGTCGACGCGATCGCGCGTGATGCGCGCGTCGTGGTCTGTCGCGTGCTTGGCGGACGGCGCGGCTGGCAGGCCGGCTTCGACCTCCTGCGCGAACGCTGCCGCCAACAAGGGATCGCACTCGTCGCGCTCGGCGGCGAAGCCCAACCCGACGCTGAAATGACCGCCCTCTCGCTCGCCCCCGCCGGCGCTGTTGCCACCTGCGGCGAATACCTCCGCCACCCCGACCCACGCAACCTCGAGCACCTCCTGCGCTTCCTCGCCGACACCTTCCTCCTCACCGGCTACGGGTTCGAGCCGCCGCGCGCGATCCCCGACACCGGGCTTTGGCTGCCCGCGACCGGCGCCGTCGAAGACGTGGAGGAGGCGTTCGCCCGTCTCGACAGCTCGCGCCCCACCATCGCCGTCTGCTTCTACCGCTCGCACCTCCTCGCCGGCAACACCGCGTTCGTCGAAGAGCTCGCACGAGCGATCGAGGAAGCTGGCGCCAACGCCATCGGCGTGTGGAGCTACACGCTCCGCCCCGGGCCCGACGGGCGAGTCGAAGCCTTTGAGCTCTTGCGCGACAGCGAGGGCCGCGTGCGGGTGGACGCCCTCATTACGACGATGCTCGCCACCGGAGGGTCTAGCCAGGGCGACGCGCGAGCGGGGGCTGCGGGCTCGGCCGCTCGCGTGGCATCGGGCGCTGGCGCGGCATCGGAGGCCGCGACGGGGTCTCCAGCCGCCGACACCTGGCTCGACTGGGACGAGCGGCCGCTGCGCGAGCTCGGCGTGCCCGTGATCCAGGCCGTGTGCTGCACCTGGCCGCGCGCGCGCTGGCTAGCTTCCGAAACCGGGCTCGGGCCGCTCGATGCTGCAACCCAAGTGGCGATCCCCGAGTTCGACGGGCGCATCATTGCCGGCGTCATCTCCTTCAAAGAGCGTGAGCAAGGCGGCTCGCCGGTCGGCGCGCCGCTCGCCCGCTACGTCCCCGACCGCGAGCGCTGCCGCCGCGTCGCGCGGCTCGCCGTGCGCCACGCCCGCCTGCGCCACACCCCCGCCGGCGAGCGGCGCGTTGCAATCGTCCTCACCTCCTTCCCCTCGCGGCGCGCGCGGCTCGGCATGGCCGTTGGGCTCGACACCGCCCGCAGCGCCCTGCGCCTGCTCGACGCCCTCGCCGCCGACGGCATGCGCGTCGAGCGCCCCTTCGAAGACGGCGACGAGCTCATGGCGGCGCTGCGGGCAGCCGGTGCGCCCGACGAAGACCTCGGCGAAGCCGTGGGCGACGGCGGCCTGCGCATGGCAGTCGACGACTACCTCGCCTGGTACCGCACGCTCCCCGAAGAGCTGCGGCGCGCCGTCGAAGAGCGCTGGGGCCCGCCGCCCGGCGAGCGCTACGTGCGCGACGGAGCGTTCCACGTGCCGGCGATCGAGCTCGGCAACGTGCTTGTGATGGTGCAACCGCCGCGCGGCTGGGGCGACGACCCGGTCGCCATCTACCACGACGCCTCGCTTCCCCCCTCTCACCACTACCTCGCCTGCTACCGCTTCCTCGACCACCACTGGCGCGCCGACGCCTGTGTGCAGCTCGGCAAACACGGCACGCTCGAGTGGCTGCCCGGCAAAACAATCGCCCTCTCCCCCGCCTGCGCGCCCGACGCGGCGATCGGCGACCTCCCGTTCCTCTACCCGTTCATCGTCAACGACCCCGGCGAAGGCATCCAAGCGAAGCGCCGGGCGCACGCCGTGATCATCGACCACCTCGTGCCGCCGCTCGGCCGCGCCGGCACCTACGACGAGCTCGCCGAGCTCGAAAACCTCCTCGACGAGTACGCCCGCCTCGAAGTCCTCGACCCCGACAAGCTGCCCGCGCTCGCCGCGCGCATCTGGGAGGCCGTCGAGAAAGCCAACCTGCAACAGGAGATCGGTGTCGACGAGCAGCCCGAGGACCTCGGCCAGCTCGTCGAGCACATCGACGGCTACCTCTGCGAGGTCAAAGACATCCAGATCCACGAGGGCTTCCACGTGCTTGGCGAAGCGCCCGCCGGCGAAGCGCTCTGCAAACTCGTCGCGGCGCTCATGCAGGTGCCGCAAGCGGGCCTCCCTGGGCTGCGCGAAGCGGTGGGGGCGTTTTTCGGCGTCGACGAGCGGGCACTAGTCGAGCGGCCCGGCCGGCGCCTCGCCGCAGGCGAGGCGCCGGCCGCCCTCCTCAAGCGCTTCCCCGGCCCTGCCTCAAGCGCCGGCGACCTCATCGACCGCCTCGAAGAGGCCCAGCACGCGCTGCTCGCCGCGCTCGACGAGCGCGACTGGGCGCCCGAGGCCGTTAGCGCGACGCTCGACAACCTGATCGGCGAACCAGCGCGGGACGGTCGCGCCCGCGCCGAGCTCGAGCTCGTGCTGCGCTTCGCCTGTAGCGAGGTCGTACCGCGCCTGCGCGCAACGAGCGACGAGCTCGACAACCTGCTCGCCGCGCTGCGCGGGCGGCACGTCCCCTCCGGGCCCTCGGGCAGCCCAACCCGCGGCCGCCTCGACGTCCTTCCTACCGGTCGCAACTTCTACGGCATCGACCCGCGCGCTATCCCCTCCAAACTTGCTTTCGATGTCGGCCAGCGCCTCGCCGACGCGCTGCTCGAGCGCCATCGCCGCGACCACGGCGATTGGCCGCGGATGGTTGGGCTCGTCGCATGGGGAACCTCGGCGATGCGCACCCAGGGCGACGACATCGCCGAGGCGATGTGGCTGATCGGGGTGCGCCCACGCTGGGCGCGCGAGTCGCGGCGCGTCACGGGCTTCGAGATCGTCCCGCTCGAGGAGCTCGGCCGTCCCCGCATCGACGTCACGCTGCGGATCTCCGGCTTCTTCCGCGACGCCTTTGGTCCACTGGTCGAGCTACTTGACCGCGCCATAGCGGCTGTCGCCGCGCTCGACGAACCCGACGAACGCAACTTCGTCGCCGCCCACGCGCGCGCCGACGCGCGCCGGCTCGCCGCCGAGCTCGGTCGCGACGAGGCCTGGCTGCGCGCAACGACACGCATCTTCGGGTCGAAGCCGGGCGCCTACGGTGCCGGTCTCGAGCAGCTCGTCGACGCGCGCGACTGGCGTGACGACGCCGACCTCGCCGAGGTCTACGCCGCCTGGGGCGGCTACGCCTACGGGCGCGGGCGTTACGGCGTCGAGGCACGCGACGCAATGCGCGACTGTTACGCGCGCATCGAAGCGGCGGTCAAGAACCTCGACACGCGCGAGCACGACATCCTCGACTCGGCCGACTACTTCCAGTACCACGGTGGCATGGTGGCGATGGTGCGCGCGCTCACCGGCCGCGACCCCGCCGCCTACATCGGCGACGCCGCCGACCCGCGCAGCGCCAAAGCGCGCACGCTCGCCGAGGAGACGCGCCGCATCTTCCGCGCCCGCGTCGCCAACCCGCGCTGGATCGCCGCGATGGTGCGCCACGGCCACCGCGGCGCTGCCGAGCTTGCCGCCACCGTCGACTATCTCTTCGGCTACGACGCCACCGCCGGTGTCGCCGACGACTGGATGTACGAGCGGATCGCCGAGCGCTACCTGCTCGACCCCGACATCGCCCGCTTCATGGAACGCTCCAACCCGCACGCCGCCCGCGCGATCGCCGAGCGGCTGCTTGAGGCCGCCGAGCGCGGGCTGTGGGGCGAACCTGATGCGGAACTCCTCGAGCGGATCCGCGAGCGCGCGCTGGAACTCGAGGGCGATCTCGAGGGAGCGGAGACGTGAGCGAGCGGGACAAAGCGCCTGGCGCAGACGACCGAGTGGAGGGCGGACGGGAAGCCCGCAACACGGCTGGCTCCGCCGAGGCCACCACACCGCAGTCCCCAACGCCGTCCCAGCCCTCGCCTACCAGCGCGATATTCCCGTTCACGGCGATCGTCGGGCAACGCGACCTCGTCGACGCGCTCCTCGTCTGCGCGGTCGCGCCCGAGATCGGCGGTGTGCTCGTCCGCGGCGAGCGCGGCACCGCCAAGTCGACCGCGGTCAGGGCGTTGCGCGAGATCCTGCCGCCGGTGCGCTGTGCGCGCGACCAGCGCTTCGCCTACGCGCCCGGCGAGCGCTCACCCGACGGAGCGGTGCCCACCGACGCCCCGGTCGCGGAGCGACCCGTCCCGCTCGCCGAGGTTCCGCTCGGTGCCTCCCTCGACCGACTAGTCGGCGCGGTCGACCTGCGGCGCGCGCTCGCCGGAGGCGAGGTTGTGTTCGAGCCCGGACTGCTAGCCCGCGCCCACAACGGCATCCTCTACGTCGACGAGGTCAACCTCTTGCCCGACCACCTCGTCGACGTGCTGCTCGACGCTGCCGCCACAGGCGTAGCGCGCATCGAGCGCGAGGCGGTGTCAGTCGAACATGACGCTCGCTTTCTGCTCGTCGGCACAATGAACGCCGAGGAGGGCGAGCTGCGGCCGCAGCTGGCGGACCGCTTCGGGCTCGCCGTGACCGCCACGACCCCGCGCGACCCCGCCACTCGCGCCGAGATCGTCCGCCGCCGGCTCGCTTTCGACGCCGATCCCGTGCGCTTTCGGGCGCGCTATGAGCCGCAGCAACAGGAGCTCAGGGCGAGCGTGGCGCGCGCCCGCGCGCTCTACCCGCAGGTGCGGCTCGACGAGCAACTGCTCGCAGCGATCGTGGCTGTCTGCGCCGAGCTCGGGGTCGATGGTGCCCGCGGCGACATCGTCGCGGCGCGCGCTGCGCGCGCGCTTGCCGCGCTCGCGGGCCGCGAGGAGGTCGTGCGCGAGGACGTTAGGCGCGCTCTCGAGCTGGCCCTCGCCCACCGAACGCGCCGTGATCCGCTCGCGGACGACGCTGGCGGCGATGTCGTTAACGCAATCGTTTCCGATGCACTTGAGCGGATTGGAACGCCAGAACGCAATCCATCTATTGATGGGCAGTCCCACGAATACCGTAACCCTCGAGTTGACGGTGAGAGTGATCTAAGCGATAGCGCAACCGGTGGCGTTAACTCGGCCAACAGTCGCGACTCCGCCGATGGTGTTGCGCGCGGCGGCGAGGCGCCGAACGCCCCCTCACAGGGACCACCGGGCCAGGCCGCGGATCGCGACACACCGCGTTGTGACCGACGCACCGAACCTACCGCCCGCTACGCCCCGAACGCCTCCGCCCCACGTGAGCACACTCCGCGTCCCGAAGCAGCACTCACCCCGCGGGAACTGCTTGCACTGACCGCCCGGGCGGCGCCGGCCGCGGGCAAAGCCAACGGAGGTTGCGGCGCGAACGACCGCGAGAGCACCTTCGCAACTAGCGGCCGCCGCTTGCGCCTACGGGGAGCGGGGGGAGCGATCGATGCCGTTCCGCTTGCTACCGCTACCGCGGAAGAGAACGAGCCCGAGCTCGCCGTCACCGCAACGCTCCTAGCCCGCCGCGCCGGTTTCGCCGAACCGCTCCGCCGGCGGATAAGAGCAGGACGCAGCGGAGCGTTCCTTTGCTTGCTGGTCGATGCGAGCGGTTCGATGGGCGCGCGTCGGCGTCTCGCCCGGCTGAAAGGGGCGCTGGAAGAGCTATTGCGCGACGCCTACGCCGCCCGCGACCGGGTGGCCATCATCGCGTTCCGCAACAACCGCGCAGTCGTTGCTGCCCGCCCCGGCGCGCCGCTCGAGCGTGCCGCACGCGTGTTGCGCGACCTCCCCGCCGGCGGGCGCACACCGCTCGCACACGGCCTACGTACCGCGGCTCAGCTCGCGACCACCGAACGGCGCCGCGAGCCGAGCCGCCCGGTGATGTGCGTGCTCGCGACCGACGGGCGCATCCCGCGCCTCACGGCAGCGGAGCGGCGCGCTGCTCGTGCCCTCGCGCGCGCGTGTGACGAAATCCACGTGCTCGACACCGATGACGGCCCGGTTCGGCTCGGGCGCAGCGACGAGATCGCCAAGCTCCTCGGAGCACACCTCTACCGCCTGACTGCGTGGGGGTAGCGCCGGGCGTCGCACGCGACGCGCCCCATGCACCCCCGCGTCAAGATAGGACCGTGAAACCCGCCGACCCCGTTACTCCCGGCACCGACGCTATCGCCGACAACGCCGCCCTGAAGCACCCTGCCAGCGTGCAACGGCCGAAGCCTGCCCCACCGGGCGCGCGCCGGCGCGACCAGCCGCTCGTCATCGTCATCACCGGCGACGGCAAGGGCAAGTCGAGCTCTGCCTTCGGCACGATGCTGCGCGCGTGGGCGCGCGGGTACCGTTGCGGCGTCTTCCAGTTCGTGAAGTCCGGGAAGTGGAAGGTCGGCGAGGCCTGGGCGGCAGCCACCCTCGGCGGCATCGACTGGGAGAAGATGGGCGACGGGTGGTCGTGGACGTCGCGTGACCTAGAGCACTCGGCGGAACTGGCTCGCGAGGGCTGGGCCGAGGTCAAGCGCCGCATCGCCGCCCACCGCTACGACTTCCTCGTCCTCGACGAGATCACCTACCCCATCAACTGGGGTTGGATCGACCTCGACGACGTGATCGCGACGCTGCGCGACCGGCCAGGGTTTCAGCACGTGGTGCTAACCGGGCGCAACGCGCCGCCCGCGCTCGTCGACTTTGCCGACCTCGTATCGGAGGTCCGCAAGGTGAAACATCCCTTCGACGCCGGCATCCGCGGGCAGCAGGGGATCGAGTGGTGAGCGGGAGCGGCGGCACCGGCGAGCACGCGCTTGTAGCGCCCCGCGACATCGGCGCGGCATGCCCGCCAGCTGGGCCCCGCGAAATCGGCTCGCCGCGCCCGCCGGCCGAGCCTTGTGACGCAGACGACCGGCACCCACCCCCCGCGCGCCGCCGCCTCGCGCTCCCCCGCCTGGTCATCGCCGGCACCGGGTCGGGGGTCGGCAAAACGACGGTGGCGTGCGGCCTGATTGCGGCGCTGCGCGCGCGGGGCGAGCGGGTGCAGGGCTTCAAGGTCGGGCCCGACTACATCGACCCGAGCTACCACGCGCTCGCGTCCGGCCGCCCCGGGCGCAACCTCGACGCCTACCTCGCAGGTCCCGAGCTGGTGGCGCCGCTGCTGGCCCACGGTGCGGCCGGTGCCACCGTTGCCGTCGTCGAGGGCGTCATGGGCATGTTCGACGGCGCGTCGGGGCGTGGCGAGCTCGCCTCGACCGCCCACGTCGCCAAGCTCGCCGCGGCGCCCGTCCTGCTCGTCGTCGACGCGCAAGCCACGGCGCGCTCGGTGGCGGCGATCGTCCACGGCTTCCGCACCTTCGACCCAGCCGTGCGGGTGGCGGGTGTGATCTTCAACCGCGTCGGCTCGCCGCACCACGAGCAGCTTTTGCGGGAAGCCGTCGCCCCGCTGGGCGTGCCGGTCGTGGGGGCGCTGCCGCGCGACCCGCGCCTCGCCACCCCCGAGCGCCATCTCGGGTTGATCCCCGCCGGCGAGCGGGAAGCGGCGGCGCGGCGCACGCTCGCCGAGCTCGGGGAGGCGCTCGCCCGCCACCTCGACCTCGAGCTCGCGATGGCGATCGCCCGCTCGGCGCCGCCGCTCGAAACCGCCCCGTGGTCGCCGAGCGCGGTTCTCGCGCCGGGCCTTGGCGAGCAGCCGCAACCGGTTACGGTCGCCGTCGCCGGCGGCCCCGCGTTCTCGTTCCTCTACCGCGAGAACCTCGAGCTGCTCGCCGCCGCCGGTGTCGAGCTAGCGGCGTTCGATCCTGCGCGCGACGAGGAGCTTCCCGCCGGCACCGCCGGCCTGTTGCTCGCGGGCGGTTTTCCCGAGCGCTACAGCAGCGAGCTCGCCGCAAACGCCCGCCTGCGCGCAGCGGTCCGCGACCTCTGCGCCGCCGGTGCGCCGGTGCTCGCCGAGTGCGGCGGGCTCCTCTACCTGTGCGAAAGCCTCGACGGCAAACCGATGTGCGGCGTCGTTCCCGCACGCGCGCGGATGACCGAGCGCCTGACCCTCGGCTACCGCGAGGCGCAAGCGCTCGCCCGCACAGGCTGGCTCGCCGCACCGGCGGCGGTGCGCGGGCACGAGTTCCACTACTCGCAGGTCGAGCCCGCCGACGGCGAGCAGCTCGCGCGCGCGCTCGGCTGGCAGAGCGCCTGGCTGCTCCGCTCGCGCGCCGGGGAGCGCCGCGAGGGCTTCGTCCGCGGCGGCGTGCACGCGAGCTATCTGCACACCCACTGGGCGGCGTTCCCCCGAATCGCGCTGGGCTTCGCCGGCGCAGCGCGCGCCTGGGCCAGCCGGCACGCGGGCGCACCCGTTGCGGCGGGCCAGCGACCGCGTGGCGCTCGCGAATCCGCCCCGCGCGCGAGCGGTGTCGCGCAGCCCACCTGACGAGCCGCGGTCGCGATGACGCTCCCGGCCCACCTCGCACCCGCGGCGCCGTCCCCGCTCGAGGAGTCGCAGCTCGTCCTCGTTCTCGGCGGTGTGCGTTCGGGCAAAAGCGAGCGCGGCGAGGCGATCGCGCGCGCCAGCGGCCTGCCGGTCACCTACCTCGCGTTCGCCGATCCCGACGACCAGGCGATGGCCGAGCGGATCGCCCGCCACCGCGCGCGGCGACCGCCGAGCTGGGAGGTCGTCGAGGTGGGCGACGATCTCGCGGCAGCGCTGGCGAGCGTCGCCGACAGGCGCCTGCTCCTCGTCGACGGGCTCGGCACGTGGATCGCCACGGTCCTCCACCGCGCCGGGGCACTCGCCGCGCAGCCACCGGCGGACGCGTTCGCGAGCGCCCGCGAACGCGTCACGGCCGGTGTCTGGGCGCTCGCCGCGCGTGCCGCCAAGGCCCCGACCGTGGTGGTCGCCGAGCAGGCGGGCGAGGGAGTGTTGCCGCCCGACGCCGGGTCGCGGCTCTGGCTCGACCTCGTAGGCGACGCCGTGCGAACGCTCGCCGACCGGGCGCGCACCGTGGAGCTCGTCGTCGCTGGCCGACCCCTGCCGCTCGGCGCAGCGCCCGTCGTCGGATTCGGGGGCGCGATCGGCGGCGTCCGGGGCGGCAGCCCGCGCGCCGCCGCAAGCGCCGCCACAAGCGCCGACCCGGGCGCCGCAGTCGCCGCTGCCAGCGACCCCCAGCTCGCGCGACTGCGCAAGCACGGCGACAGCGAGCTTGCCGCGGGCCTTGCCGACCACGCCGTTACGGTCGCCGGGTCGCGCCCGCCAGCGTGGCTCTACCGGCGGCTGCGCGAGGCGCTCGACGAGCGCGCCGCCCGCTACCCCGACGAGCGCGCAGCGTGCAGCGCTCTCGCTGCTTGGCACGGACGCGACCCTGCCGAGATCGTCCCGACCAACGGCGGCGCTGAGGCGCTGTGGTTGCTCGCGGTGGCGCTGCGCCCGCGGCTCGCCGCCGTCGTGACCCCGTCTTTCACGGAAGCCGAGGCGGGACTGCGCACCCACGGCGTGGCGGTCACGCATGTCGTGCGCACCCCACAGACCGGGTTCGCGCTCGACGCGCGCGCGGTGCCCGAGACTGCCGACCTGGTGGTGGTAACGAACCCCGCGGCGGCGAGCGGCACGCTCGCCGCCCGTGACGACATCCTCGCGCTGCGCCGCCCCGGGCGCGTGGTGGTGGTCGACGAGGCGTTCGTCGACTTCGCGCCCGACCCGGACGCGGTCTCGCTGGCGCCGCTCGACCTGCCCGATGTCGTCGTCGTGCGCAGCGCCACCAAGCTTTTCGCCGTGCCCGGTTTGCGCGCCGGCTGGCTCGTCGCCGCACCGCCGCTCGCCGAGTGTTTCCGGGCGGTGCGACCGCCCTGGTCGGCGAACGCGCTGGCGCTCGCGGTGCTCGAAGCCGTGGCCGGCGCGGCGCGCGAGCGGCGGCGCGCGGCGACGCGCGCTGCCGAGCGCCGTGCCGACCTCGCCCAGCGGCTCGCCGACCTCGATGGCGTCGAGACGTTCCCGGGCGTCGCTCCGTTCTGCCTCGTGCGCGTGCCCGACGGGGCACGCGTCGCGGCGCGGCTGCGCGAGCTCGGCTTTGCAGTGCGCCGCTGCGGCAACTTCGCCGGTCTCGGCGACGACTTTTTGCGCATTACCGCGCGCGACCCGCGTGCCAACGCCAAGCTCGTGGCGGCGCTCGGGCGTGCGCTGGCCGACAGCGGGGGCTGACAGCGGGGCCGGTGGAGCGCGGGTGGTGAGCGAGGGGAACACACGTGCACAGCCGGCGAGCTCGCGGCCGTCCGCGGCCTCGGGGGAGTGGACGGTCGCCGTCGTCGGTATCGGCGCCGACGGCTGGGACGGCCTTGGCACGGCCGCGCGCGCCGAGCTCGCGCGCGCCGAGGTGGTTGTCGGCTCGTCGCGCCAGCTCGCGCTCCTGCCGCCGTCGCTCGGTGCCGAGCGGCGCCCGCTGCCGTCGCCGCTCGCCGAGCTTTTCGCGTCGCTGGCGACGCTCGCGCAGCGCGCACGCACCGTCGTGCTGGCGAGCGGCGACCCGATGCTGCACGGCATCGGCGCGACGCTCGCCGACCGTTTCGGTCCCGAGCATCTGCGCGTCTACCCGCACCCGTCGGCGCTCGCCTATGTCTGCGCGCGCCTCGGCTGGCCCGAACACGAGGTGACGCTGGTGAGCGCCGTCGCCCGCGAGCTCGACAACGTGCGCCGCTGGCTCCAACCCGGCCGCCGCCTGTGCGTGTACACCCCCGGCCGCGACGGCGCGGCGCGCCTCGGCAGGCTGCTCGCGGCCGAGGGTTTCGGCACAAGTCCGGCGTGGCTGTGCGAGCGCCTCGGCGCCGACGACGAGCGCATAACGGCGCTCCCCGCCGGCGCGCTGGCGGAACGCGATGCGGACCCGCTCCACTGCGTGGCAGTCGCGCTCGCCAGCGACGGCGGCAAGAGCCCCGGCGGCGGCGCGAGCGCCGGCGACAGCCGCACGCTCGCCGACGGCCGCGCCACGCTTGCCGCCGCCAACTCCCTCGTTCCCGGCATCCCCGAGGGGGCGTTCGCGCACGACGGCCAGATCACGAAGTGGCCGCTGCGGGCCCTCGCGCTTGCCGCCTTGCGGCCGCTGCCAGGCGAGCTGCTTTGGGACGTCGGCGCCGGTTCGGGGGCGGTGGCGATCGAGTGGGCGCGCAGCGAACCGTCGGCGCGCGCGATCGCGATCGAACGGCGTGCCGACCGCTGCCGGCGCATCGGCGAGAACGCGGCCCGCTTCGGCGTGCCCGCCGTGGAAGTGGTGGAGGGCGAAGCGCCGGCGGCCTTCGCCGGGCTCGAGCCGCCGTCGGCGATCTTCGTCGGCGGCGGCACCTCGAGCGAAACGCTCCTCGCTGCTTGTCTTGCTGCTCTCGAGGCGGGCGGGCGGCCGCGGCGGCGGCTCGTCGCCCACGCCGTCACCGTCGAAGGGGAACAGGCGCTAGTGCGCGCCGCCGCGCGCTACGGCGGCGAGCTCTTGCGCGTCGAACTCGCCGACCTCGAGCCGCTCGGGCGCCTGCGGGGGTGGCGTCCGCGCCGTCCGATAGTTCAGTGGGCGGTGTGGTTGTGAGGAGCGGTTGGCGTTCGCTTGCCCGGGCGGTGCCGGCGCTGGCGGCTGCGGTGTGCGCGCTCGCCGTCGCGGCGGCGTGCGGTTTCGGAGCGCTCCCTGCGGGCACACCCTCGGCCGCCGCCACAACAACCGGCGAGCGCCCGCTCGTGCGCTTCGTGCAGTTCGACATAGGTATCGGCGACGCCGCCGCCGACTGGGCGGAGCGCGCGCTCACCGACGCCCGCCGCGACGGTGTCGACGCGATCGTCTTCGAGGTCGACACCCCCGGCGGCCTCGACACCGCAATGCGGCGGATCGTCAAGGCGTTCATCGCTTCGCCCGTGCCGGTGGTGGCGTGGGTCGCGCCGCGCGGGGCGCGCGCCGCGTCGGCCGGTCTCTTCATCGTGCAGGCCGCCGACGTGGCGGCGATGGCACCAGAAACCAACATCGGCTCGGCGACCCCGATCTCGCTGTCGCCCGCGGGCGGCGGCCGCGACGAAGAGGTGCTCGGCCGCAAGGTCACAAACGAAGCCGCCGCCTACGTGCGCGCGCTCGCCGAAAGCCACGGGCGCAACGCCGACCTCGCCGAACGGATGGTGCGGCGCGCGGTGAACGTCACCGCCCGCGAGGCGCGCCGGCGCAAGCTCGTCGACCTTTTGGCGGGCGACCGCCGCGAGCTTGTCGCGCGCCTCGACGGCTTCACGCTGCGGGGGGCGAAAAGCGGCGAGCAGCTACGGCTCGCCGGCGCCATGATCGAGCGGCGCACGGTGCCGTTCCGCTACCGCGCGCTCGACTTTCTCTTCGATCCGAACACGCTGTTCGTGCTGCTGGCGATCGGCATCCTCGGGCTCGCGCTGGAGCTCGCGACGCCGGGGGTGATCGTCCCCGGGACGGTCGGCGCGGTCTCGCTGCTCGTGGCGCTGTTCGGGCTGAGCGGCCTGCCGCCGACCGCGGTCGGCATGCTGCTGCTGGCGGTCGCTGCAGCGATGTTCGCTGCCGAAGCGGTTCTCCAGACCCACGGGGCGCTCGGGGTCGGTGGCGGAGTCGCGCTCGCCGCGGCGGGGTTCGTGCTCTTCGACAGCGACAACGGGCCGACCACCTCGCCCGTTCTGGCGCTCGCCGCCGCCGCTCTGGCGGTGGCGTTCTTCCTGTTCGTCGCGAGCAAAGCTGCCCGTGCCCGGCGCGCGCCGGCCCGCACGGGCAGCGAAGAGCTCGTCGGCGCGCTTGCGACCGTGCGTGAGCCGCTCGCGCCCTGGGGCCAGGTGTTCGTGCAAGGTGCGCTGTGGCGTGCCCGCAGCGCCGACGGCAGCCCGGTCGACGCTGGCCAGCAGGTCGTCGTCCGCGCTGTCGAGGGTCTGTCGCTGGTGGTCGAACCGCGCGACCACTGACCTATCGCGGCCGGCTCGCCACGAAGAGCGTTCCGTCCGCGGCACAGCGTTGAATCCGTTCTGTGACGTTCCTAATTGCCCTCGCTGCCGTTGCCCTGATCCTGATCGGATCGGCGGTTCGTGTCCTGCGCGAGTACGAGCGTGGCGTCGTGTTCCGTCTCGGGCGGCTGGTCGGCGCGCGCGGCCCGGGGCTCGTGCTGCTCGTGCCGATCATCGACCGGATGGTGAGCGTCGACCTGCGCACGGTCACGCTCAACGTGCCGCCGCAGGAAGTAATCACCCGCGACAACGTGCCGGTGTCGGTGAACGCGGTTTGTTACTTCCGCGTAGTCGATCCCGTCAACGCGATCGTCCAGGTCGAGGCCTACCGCGAGGCGACCTCGCAGATCGCGCAAACGACGTTGCGCGCAGTCGTCGGCCGCGCCGAGCTGGACGAGCTGCTCTCGCAGCGCGAGCGCCTGAATGCCGAACTGCAGCGGATCATCGACGAACAGACCGAGCCGTGGGGCGTGAAGGTGACGACGGTCGAGATCAAGGACGTCGAGATCCCCAAGAACATGCAGCGGGCGATGGCCCGCCAAGCCGAGGCCGAGCGCGAGCGCCGCGCCAAGATCATCACCGCCGAAGGCGAGTTCCAGGCGTCCGAGCGGCTCGCTCAGGCCGCCGAGCGGATCGCGCGCGAACCGGTGGCGATCCAGCTGCGCTACCTGCAGACGATGCTCGAGGTGGGCTCGGAGCGCAACACGGTGATGGTGTTCCCGCTGCCGATCGACATCGTGCGTCCGTTCCTCGAGCGAGCAACCGCCGAGACGCGGGCCCAAAGCTAGCGAGCGCCGCTAGCGAGGCGGCACGACGCGCCGCGCTGCGCAACGATTCGCGGCGTGACGTGCTTTTTCATCGGCGCCGGTCCGGGCGCGCCCGACCTCATCACCCTGCGCGCGCAGCGCGTGCTCGCGCGCTGCCGCACCTGCCTTTACGCCGGTTCGCTCGTGCCGACCGCGGTCCTCGACCATCTGCCTGCCGACGCCCGGCGGATCGACACCCAGGCGCTCGAGCTCGACGAGATCGTCGCCGAGATCGCCGCCGCCCACGAGCGCGGCGAGGATGTTGCGCGCCTGCACTCGGGCGACCTTTCGGTCTTCAGCGCCCTCGCCGAGCAGGCGCGCCGACTCGACCGGCTCGGCATCCCCTGGGAGATCGTGCCGGGCGTGCCGGCGTTCGCTGCGGCCGCCGCGGCGCTGCGCCGCGAGCTCACCGTGCCGGGGTTAAGCCAAGCCGTAATCCTGGCCCGTTACGCCCGCAACGCCTCGCCGGTGCCCGACAGCGAGACGCTCGAGCGGCTCGCCGAGCACCGCTCGACGCTCGTCGTGCACCTCGGCGCGCACGCGCTCGCCGAGATCGTCGCGCGCCTGCTCCCCTACTACGGCCCCGACTGCCCGGCGGCGGTCGTCGCCGACGCCAGCCGCCCCGACGAGCGCGTGGTGCGCGCTCCGCTCGCCGAGCTCCCCGCGCGCGCGGCGGAGGCCGGCGTGCGGCGCAACGCCGTGATCTTCGTCGGGCGCGCCCTAGCCGCGGAGGGTTTTTGCGACAGCCACCTCTACTCGCCCGCGCGCGCCGCCTCGCTGCGCGGCGAGTAGCGGGGAGGCCGGCCCGCCCCGCCGCACCGCCCGGCCGGCCGGCCGCGCGAGGAGCGTCGCTTACTCGACCTTTTCCTTTACCGCCGCCCAGAAGTGGTCGCGCAGGCGGATCTTGGCGTCCTGCAGGTCGCGCAGCGAACCGAGCGTCTCTTCAGCTGATTCGATCAGCTGGACGTCGATGTCGCGCGGGATGCGCGGCTCGGCAGCGAGCAGCTCGTCGAGCTCGCGGCGCGACGCCACCTCGATCCAGCGGTCGACGAACTCGCGCGCCGCGTCTCGGATCGCGTCCTCGTCGAGATCTTCGAGCGCGCCGCGGTTGGGCAGCTCGCGGCGCTGGAAGTGCGGGCGCAGGAACTCCTCGTCGAGCTCGATCAGCTCGTCGGTTTCGCGCACGAGCTCGTGCGAGCGCCCGGTGCGCTCGCCCTCGACGAGCGCCATCAGCACCACCTGCACTCCCATGTCCTGGGCGGCGCGCACGGCTTCGCAGAGCTCCTCGTCGCCGGTCAGCAGGTAGGCACGCGCCACCGCTCGCTCGCGCGCGAGCGTCAGCAGGTCGCGCACCATCATCGTCTCGATCCCCTTCTGCTGGCCGCTCGGCGTGACGCGACCGAGGCGCACCTTGACGTAGGGGATCGACTCGATCAACCGGTGGTCGGGGGTCGGAACGCCGCTGCGCGCCCCGTCGTACCAGTAGGTGCGCAGGAGGCGCAGACCGCGCGAGTGTTCGGCGACCCGCGTTTTGATCGCCTGGATCAGGCTCGGGTAGTTGCAGGTGATCTCGACGCGGGAGGTGGTTCCGAAGAGGACGTCGCCCGAGCCAGCGAGCAGATAGCCGGCGTCGACGAACAGAACGCTGTTGGCAATAGTCACGACAACCTCGCTTGCACTTCGTCTGTTTTTTCGGGGGACCACGCGGCTCGCCAAGGGAGCCCGTCCACACCCTCGAACACGAACCGCGTGCGTCCGGGAGGCGCGCACGCGGCCTCGCGGACGCACTGGGCATCATACGACGCGGCGTCAAGCATAGGTACAAAGCAGCGGTCGCCCGCTTCTTCTCCTCCTCCTCTCCTCCTGATCGTTCTCCCCTGGTTCCCTGGCCGCTCGCGTCCGGTGACGCGCTCGGCCGCCGCCCCCTCTCCCGCGTCGCCGCTAGCGGCTGCTCGCTGCGGCCTCGCCGACAATCGCGCCGGCGCGGTCGACGACCAGCACGTCGAGCTCGACGCGGGGGTCGACCTCGGCGCGCGCCACCGCGAGCGCCCGCTCGGCGACCGCTGTCGCTACCGGCACGTCCTCGGCCAGGCAGCGTTCGAGCACCTCGAGAGCGCTGTTCGCCCGCTCGATCGCGTCGACAAGACCGGGACGTGCGCCGCACTCACGGGCGAGGTCGGCGAGGAAATGCAGGTCGACCTGCGAGCGCTGCGAGTGTAGGTCGAGCGCGCCGGCAGCGAGCTTCGAGAACTTCGCGAACCCGCCGGCGAGCGTCAGCCGCCGCGGCCGGCGGCGCGACACGTGGCGCAGCGTCGGGCGCACGAGGTCGCCCATGTCGATCACCGCCAGCTCCGGCAGGCGGTGGCGGCGGGCCGCCGCACGGGCCGAGGCGTCGCCGGTGGCGGCAGCAAGGTGGTCGATCCCCTGGCGGGTGGCGACGTCCACCGCCTGCCGTACCGACGCGATCCAGGCCGAGCACGAGTACGGCACCACCACCCCGGTGGTGCCGAGGATCGAGATCCCGCCGACGATCCCAAGCCGCGGGTTCCAGGTGCGTTTCGCAAGCTCCTCGCCGCCGGGCACCGAGATCTCGACGACGACCGGCGGCCCGAGCTCGGGATCGCAGGCGAGGCCGTGGCGGGCCGCGACACGCGCGAGCTCGGCGCGGATCATGCGGCGCGGCGCGGGGTTGATCGCCGGCTCGCCGACCGCCACCGGCAGACCGGGCAGCGTCACCGTCCCCACGCCAGGGCCGGCGCGAAAGACGGTGCCCGCGTCTGCGCCGCTCTCGGCGGCTGGGCCGACGGCGGGCCCGTTGCCGCTCTGCGGGGGGCCCCCCGCGCGCTCGGACGCCGCGCCCCGCTCGCGCCAGCGCACGGTCGCAACGATCAGCGCGCCGTGCGTGACATCGGGATCGTCGCCGGCGTCCTTGATCACACCCGCCCGCGCCCAGCCCTCGCCCTGCGCGCGCTCGGCGAGGGGGAAGGACGGCCGCCGCCCGCGCGGCAGCTCGATCGTCACAGGGTCTGGGAATTCACCGCCGAGGAGAGCCTCGAGGGCGGCGGCTGCCGCGCCTTGGGCGCAGGCGCCGGTCGTCCAGCCGTAGCGGAGCTTGCCCGCGCGCGCCGCCCGCGGAGCGCCGGCGGCGGTCTCAGACAGCCGCTCGCTCACAGCGTGAGTGTGACCGATCGTGAGGCGAACCGCGCCGCCAAGCGCCATCCTTCGCGCTCGTGGGAAGCGAGAGCGAGAAGGGGTGCGAGAGCGGCGCTAGCGGCGGCGGCGCGACCGCCGCTGCGGGCGCAAGCGTGCCGACGCCCCGGCGCGGCGGCGCCGCGCCCGCGAGCGGCTGCGACGTGCTGATCCTGGGCGGCACGAGCGAGGCGCGCGAGCTCGCGGCGGCGCTCGTCGCGCGCGGTGTTCGCACCGTCTCGTCGCTCGCCGGACGCGTCTCTTCGCCCCGCTTGCCCGCTGGCTCGGTGCGCATCGGCGGGTTCGGCGGGCCCGCTGGGCTCGCTGCGTGGCTAGCCGCACAGCGCCCGCGCGCTGTCATCGACGCCACCCACCCGTTCGCAGCACAGATCTCTGCGCACGCCGTGGCGGCGTGCCGAGCGCAGAGGGTGCCGCTCTTGCGGATCGAGCGTCCCACCTGGCGACCCGGTCCTGGCGACGACTGGCACTACGTGCCTGACGTCGCAGCCGCAGCGCAGCTCGTGCCCCGGCTCGCCGAGCGCGTCTTCCTCGCCATCGGTCGCCAGCAGCTCGAGGCGTTCGCAGCGGTCGCGGAGTGTTTTTTCCTCATCCGCTGCGTCGAGCGACCGACTTGCCCGCTCCCACCCCGCCACGAGCTGGTGCTCGACCGCGGACCGTTCACGCGCGCCGGCGAGCTTGCGCTGATCGATCGCCACCGCATCGGCGCGCTCGTCACCAAAGAGAGCGGTGGCGCCCAGACCGAGGCCAAGCTGCTCGCCGCCCGCACGCGCCGGCTGCCGGTCGTCGTCGTCCGCCGCCCGCCGCGGCCGCCGGCCGAGACCGTCGCGACGGTCGCCGAAGCGGTCGCCTGGCTCGAGCAGACGCTCGCCTGAGCTGGCAGTCGCCCGAGCCGGAGCGACCGGGCCGACGCGACCGAGCCGGAGCGAGCGCCCCGCTCGGTCGACCGCCAGTAGCTCAATAGCTGCGCGGCGTGTAGACGAGCGGCGTGCTTCCGTCCGGGCGCGCCACCACGCGCGTGCGCGACGAACCGACGATGAGAACGCAGCGCATGTCGACGCTCGCGCAGTCGAGCGCGGCGAGCGTCGTGACCGTGACCTCCTCGTCTTCGCTGCCCAGCGCACGCGCCACCACGACCGGCGTCTCGGCGCCGCGCAGCTCGACGAGCAGCTCGCGCGCACGCTCGAGCTGGCTGCGGCGCGACCGGGAAGCGGGGTTGTAGATGGCGATCACGAGATCGCCGGCGCAAGCTGCGCGCAGCCGCTTCTCGATCACCGCCCACGGTTTCAACCGGTCCGAGAGCGACAGCGCGCAGAAGTCGTGCCCGAGCGGCGCACCGACGCGTGCCGCTGCAGCCTGCATTGCGGTGATCCCGGGGAGGACCTCGAGCTCGACGTCGGCGGCGAGACCGTCGCTGTCGAGCGCTTCGCAAACCGCCGTCGCCATCGCGAACACGCCCGGGTCGCCCGACGACACCACCGCTACCCGTCGGCCCTCCCGCGCCAGCGCCACAGCGAGACGGGCGCGGTCGAGCTCCTCGCGGTTGTCGGAGGGATGGCGACGCTGTCCCGGCCGCTGCGGCACGCGCTCGAGGTAGGGGCCGTAGCCGACAAGCTCGTCGGCGTCGCAGAGCGCGGCATGCGCCTCCGGGGTCAGCCAGGCGGGGTCGCCCGGACCGAGCCCGACGACGGTTACAGCCGCCTGCGCGCGCCGCGCCGGGCGACGCCGCCCCGCCGGGCTGCGGTCGGCCGTCGGCACGAGCAGAAGCGACATGTAGGGCACGTCGCCGCTCACCTCGGGCAGCACCTCGACGCGCTCGCGCTCCGTCGTCGCACGCTCGACGTACAGCGAGCGCTCGGCGACGCCCGCCGCTTGGGCGGCGCGGCGCACGTTGCCGAAGGTGCGCCCGAGTTTCAGCACCACGGCGGCGTCGGTTGCGGCGAGCTGGCTCGCGAGCTCCTCCTCGTCGAGCGTCCCTGGCAGCAGCGCGAGCTTGTCGTCGCGTTTGGCCAGAGGAACACCGGCGGCCGCAGCCGCACCGCAGAATGACGGCACTCCCGGTACGACTTCGCAGCGGAAGCGACCGGCCAGGCGTTCGTGCACATATATGTACGACCCGTACACGAACGGGTCGCCCTCGCAGATGAACGCCACGTCGAGCCCGGCACGCAGGCGCTCGGCAATCGCCTCGGCCCAGTCGTCGTAGGCGGCGGCGAGCGCGCGCTCGTAGCCGCCTGCGGGATCGTCCGGCTCGGTCGTAACCGGAAAGACGAGCGGCAGCTCGATGTGGTCGGGCCGCAGGTACGGTTCGGCGATCGAGCGCGCAAAGCTGCGTCCGCGCGGCGCCTGCGGGTAGGCCACGATAGCGGCGCGCTGGATCGCGCGCTGTGCCTTCGGCGTCACGAGCTCGGGGTCGCCGGGGCCGAGACCGACGCCGAACAGCACGCCTTCGCTGCGTGCTCCGTTGACGGTCACACCCCGCTCACTCCTCGGGGCTGGCGAGCGCGTTGACGGCCGCGGCGGCGATCGCGCTGCCGCCGCGCCGGCCGTGCACGACGAGGTACTCGCAGAGGTGATGGCGCGCAGCGAGCGCTCGCTTCGACTCGGCAGCGCCGATGAAGCCCACGGGGACGCCGATCACCGCGGCGGGGCGCGGCCACCCCTGCTCGAGGCGGGCGAGCAGGTGGAAGAGCGCTGTGGGGGCGTTGCCGACAACGACGAGCGCTCCGTCGAGGCGATCCTTCCAGAGCTCGACGCTGGCGGCCGTGCGCGTCGTACCGAGCTCGCGGGCGAGGTGGGCGCTGCGCGGATCGGAGAGCGTGCAGACGACGTCGTTGTCGGCCGGCAGCCGCCGCCTGGTGATGCCGGAGGCGACCATCTGCGTGTCGCAGAAGATCGGCGCTCCCCCTTCTAGCGCTGCGACCGCGGCTTCGGCGAAGTGCGGCGACGCCTCGACGTCGTCGGCGAGGTCGACCATGCCGCAGGCGTGGATCATCCGCACCACGCAGCGCTCGAGGGCGCCGCTGAAACGGTCGAGGCGCGCCTCGGCGCGGATCAGCGCGAACGAGCGGCGGTAGATCTCGCGCCCGTCGCGGATGTAGTCGAGGTCGGGTGCGAGCGCCCCGCCGCGCGCCGGCTCGCCACCCGGCGACGCGCCGCTCTCGCGCGCACCACTGTCGCCTGGGCCGCCGTTACCCGTTTCCCGAGGGCCCGGCCCGCCTGGCCCCGCACCGCTCGACCCGCCGCCGAGCGCAGCAGCCGCCGCCGCCACCGTGCCGAACTCGCGCCGCCCGGCCGGCGTGTCGACGACCACCGCGCTGTCCAGCACCGCGACGCTCACCACGCCCGCAAGGTCGGGCTCGCCACAGCGGCGTTCGCACGCAGCCCAGTGCTCGGGGAGGTCGCCGGCGGTGCGCGCACCCGCGCGCGCCGCGGCGGCGACGCGCACGTCGGCCCGCGCCCGCCCGCACGCACCGAGACCGGCGCAGGCGCTCAGCCCGACCCAGCCCGACTCGGGATCGGTGACGAAACCGGCTGCTTCGAACGCGGCGAGCGCCCGCTCGACGTCCGCTTCCGCAAGGTCGACGACGCCGAGCGACCGCCACGGCGTGACGCGCAGCTCGCCGACGCCTGCCGCCTCGAGCGCGTCGCAGAGCGCAGCCAGCGCCCCGGCGTCGGTGCGACCTAGCGGGGCGAGGGCGAAAACCGCGGCGCGGCCATCGCGTTGCGCGAACCGGCCGAGCGGCCGCTCGCCGGCCGGAGCGACGAGCGCGGGCAGCAGCCGCTCGCCGAGCTCCCCGCCGAGGGCGGCGACGAGCGCAGCAGGCCCGCCGGCGAGCTCGCCGACGTTGCGCGCTCCGTCGGCGATCGTGAGGAAGACGCGGAGGGCGTCGAGCAAGAGGCGCTCGGCTTCCGTCGCAGCCGCGACGAGCCCGCTGCGAAAGCCGCCGACGAGGAGCTCGAACGCGTCCGCCTGGCGATCGCCCGCCTCTCCGCGCTCGCTGTGCCGGGGAACGAGCGCGAGGTCGGCGTCGCTGCGCAGGCCGAGCCCCGAGCCGTCGTCGACGCACACGACAAGGCGGTGCGGCAGCTCGGCAAGCGCCGGGTCGGCGCAGAGCGCGCGATCGAAGCGGCGCACCAGCTCGTCGGTGGCAGCGAGCGCGCGCGGGTGCCTTCCCGCGAGCGGGCTTTGCAGCAGGTTGCGGACGCGGTCGTGCCGGCGCGACGGCAAGAGCCCGCCCTGCTCGAGCAGCTGGGCGAAGCGCGCTTGCTCGCCGATCGGCAACCCTCGCGCCTGCAGGCTGGCCCGCGAGGTCAGCTCGACGATGCCGCTCCCCAGCCCAGCCGCAGCCACGAAGGCGCGCAGCTGCGCGACCGTGACGATCCCCCCGGGCAGCCTGACGCGGGCGAGACCTCCGTCGTCGGCGATGTGCCAGTCAAGAACGCCCGGGCAGCGCGACACGGCTCTAGCCCCCCGATCACGGACCTCCGCCGCTGCGGCTCGTGTCGGCGGCGACGCCGGCACGACCGGTGCGGGCGGAGACGCTCCCGAACCACAGCGAGCGCCCGGCGAGCAGGCGCTCGGCGGCCTCGGCGAACGCGGCGCCCAGCACCGCCCAGAGCACCGCCTGCGTCCCGACGCTGCCGATGCGGAACGACCACAGGGTCGTGGCCGGGAAGTCACGCGGCAGCTCGCGGATCGCGGGCAGCGCGAGGGCGGCGGCAGCGACGATCGCCGCATAGCCGAGCGCCGCCAACAGGCGCCCGCCGGCGGGGCTCAGGGCATGCTGCCAGCGGCGTCGCACGGCCTGGGCGGCGCGCACGGCGGCGACGCTGGCGGCGATCGAGATCCAGATCATCGTCACGAACAGCGCCGTGCGGCGGTCGATCGACTCGGGATCTCCGACCGCGGGCGGATTAGCCGGGTACTTCAGGAACGGCACGAGGAAGACCACGACGAACGCGATCGCAGCGAGCGTCAACGCCGCGCGACCGGGGCCGCCGCCCAGGAGGCGCCGCCACGAGAGGGCAAACGCGAGCGCGAAGAGCCCGCCGACCGCCGCTCCGTAGACGGTCGTCGCGGTCGCGAGACCGAGCGTTTTCTGAAGCGCCCGGGGCACGACCTCGGGCGCTCCGGCGCTACCAGCCGCCGCTTCCTTGGCGGCCTCGTAACCGATCGCCGCGTCGACGGCAGGCTCGGCAACTGCCCAGGCAAAGAGCGCCGCGAACAGGCCGGCGACCGCGCCGGCGACGAGCCCGCGGACCAAAAGCGCGCGCACCACTGCTCTCTCCCCCGCGGTGCCTGTCAGTGGCAGGGGAAGGCGAGCAGGTGGCGGCCGTCGTGCACGAACTCGTGCACGAAGTTGCCGGGCGTGAGCGCTGTGGCCCCCTCGTCGAAACCGACGAAGTAGACGAGCAGCATCAGCACCAGTGCGAACCAAAGCCAGGGCCGCAGCTCGGCCAGCGAGATCGGCGCCGGCGCCTCGATCCGCCCGGCGTTGTGTTCGGCGAGTTGGGTGTTCACAGCGATCGAACCTCCTGGGATGACGCGTCCCACGGACGGCGGATTTTGACGGCGAGCCGAGTCTCCTGGCTTCCGGATCGCAGCTAGCCCCGCCTTCCAGGCATTGGCCCGTGGCTTTTTGGGGTTCGCTCCCCGGTCACAGTGGCGCGACCGCGCCGGACTTGCACCGGACTTCCTCGAGCCCTCGCCGTCCCTGGACGGGCACGATAGCGCCGCTGGCGGCAGAACGCCACCTCGCCCTGGGGCGCCGGGGGCAAGCGCCGACACCGGCTCTCACTGGTGCGCCAGCGTGCGACGGCCGGTATGGCGCTGGCGCTCCTGCGCCCGACCGGCGCGCCTCGCTCCGGTCAAACCTCGAGCCAGAGCTCGCCGTCGCGCACGTGCACGGGGTAGACCCGCACCGCGCCGTCGCCCCCCGCGACCACCTCCCCGGTCGCAAGGTCGATCCGCCAGTTGTGCAGCGGACAGTTCACGCAACCGTCGCCAACGAGCCCATCGGCGAGCGGCCCGCCGGCGTGGGGGCAGGCGTTGTCGCAGGCACGGAAACCGTCGGGCAGGTGGAAGACGGCGATCCGTTTGCCCGCCACCTCGACACTCCGCCCTTCGAGCAGCGGGATGTCGCTGACGCGCCCCACGCGGACGAGCTCGCGGCGCGGAGCGGTCGCACCGGTTGCGACCGTCAACGCTCCACCTCCCCCGCTCTTGCCGCCGAAGCCAGCCGCGGTTGCTCGGGCTCGGTGTCGAGCTCGGCGAACTGCTTCGGGTGCACCGGGTGCTTGCGCTCTCGCCACGGATCTGGGTCGCAGGCGGCTTTGGCGATCGCGAAGCGTTCGCGCAGGGCAGCACCCTCGTCGGGGTCGAGCACGACGCGACGAACCTCCTCGATGCCGACGCGCTCGACGAAGTCGTAGGTGCGCTCGAGATACTCGCCGTTTTCGCGGTAGTACTGGAGGAAGGTGATCGCCAGCCGCTTTGCCTCTTCGGCAGTGTCGACCCGCGCCAGGAGGTCGCCCTTGCGCACGCGCGAGCCGGCGGCGCCGCCCACGTAAACCTCCCAGCCGCCTTCGACGGCGACGATGCCGATGTCCTTCACGTACGACTCGGCGCAGTTGCGCGGGCAGCCCGACACTGCCGACTTCACTTTGTGCGGGCAGTAGAGGCCCTCCATTGCCTTTTCAAGCTCGATTCCGAGCTGGATCGAGTCGCCCAGACCGAAGCGGCAGAAGTCCGAGCCGACGCACGTCTTCACCGTCCGCACCGCCTTGGCGTACGCGTGCCCCGACGGCATGCCGAGGTCTTCCCAGATCGCCGGCAGCTGCTCCTTGCGCACACCCAGTAGATCGATGCGCTGGCCGCCCGTTAGCTTGACGAGCGGCACCTGGTACTTCTCGGCGACGTCGGCGATGCGCCGCAGCTCCTCGGGCGTTGTGACACCGCCGCGCATCCGCGGCACGACCGAGAAGGTGCCGTCACGCTGGATGTTGGCGTGCACGCGGTCGTTGATGAAGCGGGCGTGGCGCTCTTCGCGGTGGCGGTTGTGGTTGATCTCGCTGACGAGGTAGGCGAGCCCGGGCTTGCAGGCGCCGCACTCGCTGCCGGCGCCGCATGCTGCGGCGAGCTCGCCGACCGAGGCGATCTCGCGCTCGCGGCAGATCGCCGCCAGCTGCTCGCGCGTCTGCGCTTTGCACGGGCAGAGATAGGTCGCCTCTTCGACAACACCGCCACGCTCGAGCGCGAGCAGCTCGGTCACGAGCGACTTGCACGAGCCGCAGCCGGCGCCAGCGCGGGTGACGGCGACGACCTCTTGCGTTGAGCCGAGCCCGCGCTCGCGGATCGCTTTCAGGATGTCGCCCTTGCAGACGCCGTTGCAGTTACAGATCTGCGCCGAGTCGGGGAGGTCGGCGGCGCTCGCCTTGCTCGCCTCGGCCAGTAGCCCGAGCGGATCATCGACAGGGCGGCGGTCGCGAACCGCTTCCTGCAGAAGCTCGTAGCCGCGCGTGTCGCCGAGCAGGATCGCGCCGGCCGCGCGCCCCTCTTCGACACACAGTTTGCGGTAGACACGCCGCTCCTGATCGGCGACGGCGACGGCGTGCTCGGCCTCTGGCTGACCGACGCAGACCAGGTCGACACCCATCACCTTGAGCCGCGTGCTTGGTATCGAGCCTTCGTAGCTGACGTCTGCGGCCGGTTCCGCCAGCGTTGCCGCAGCGACCCGCGCCTGCTCGTGGATCGGCGCGACGATGCCGTACACGACGCCGCGGTGTTCCGCGCATTCGCCGACGGCGAGGACGCGCTCGTGCGAGGTGACGAGGCGGTCGTCGACCACCACGCCGCGCCCACACTCGAGACCGGCAGCGCGCGCTAGCTCGGTCCGCGGACGAATACCGATCGAGATCACGCACAGGTCGCAGGGCAAGCTCGAGCCGTCTGCGAAGCGCAACCTCAGGCCGCGCGCGACGTCGCGCTCGATCGCGGTGGTTTCGTGCGACAAAAGGATGCGCACCCCCAGCTCTTCGATCTGGGGCGCGAGCAGCTCGGCCGCGGCCTGGTCGAGCTGGCGCTCCATCAGCCGGTCCATGAGGTGGACGACGGTGACGTCGCAGCCCCGATCGGCGAGCCCGCGCGCCGCCTCGAGGCCGAGCAGACCGCCGCCGATCACGCACGCTCGCGTGCCGGTCTGCGCCTGAGCGCGGATACGCTCGCAGTCGTTCGGCTCGCGGAAGACGTACACGCCGTCGAGCGCAACGCCGGGGATCGGCGGCACTAGCGCTTCGGAACCGGTGCAGAGCACCGCGCGCTCGAACTCGACGCGCGTGCCGTCGGAGAGGCGCGCCTGGCCGGCATCGGGGTCGAGCTGCTCGACCCAGGTGCCAGTGAGCGTGTCGATACGGTGCTCGCTATACCACTCGTCGGGCCGCAAGCGAAGCTCGTCGACGGTTGCACCGTCTGAGAGGAGCTTCGCGAGCGAGACACGGTCGTAGGGGAGCTCGCGCTCGCCACAGATGAGCAGGACGCTGCGCTGATCGCCGCGGCGGCGAAGCTCCTCGCACACCGCCTGGCCGGCGATGCCGCCGCCGATCACGAGCAGCTCGGTGGTCAGCGTGGGCGTGCAATCCATCGCCAGCGAAGGTACGGCCCGATCTGCAGGCCCAATTGCTACGCAACGTCGAACGCCCCTTGCAGCCGTTCGACATCGCGTAGAGCTGCGCGCTAGGCGAGTGCTCGTGCGCGCTCGCGGCAGCGGTCGGCAAAGGCACCGAACATCCGGTCGGCGCGCTCGCGCAGCTGCGCCGAGTGCGCGGCGGCGTCGGCGCGCAAGCGGTCGGCGAAACCGTCGCCCAATGCGTCGCGGGCCTCGCGGCGCATCAGTGGTTCGTCGAGCCACGCGGCGACGAGCTCGCTGTCGGCTTCGGCGTGGAAGAGCACGCCCCAGGCGTTGTCCCCGAGCCGAAACGCCTGGTGCTCCGTGAGCTCGGAGCAGGCGAGCGAGGCAGCGCCGCTCGGAAGGTCGAAGATCTCCCCGTGCCAGTGGAGCACCACGGTGCGCGGAGCGAGGTGCCTGAGCAGCGGGTCACCTTCGCCGGCAGCGGTCACGGTGATCTCGGCGAAGCCGATCTCGGGCTCGTTGCCCGGGCGCACGCTGGCGCCCGCGGCGCGGGCGAGGAGTTGCGAACCGAGGCACACGCCAAGGTACGGCACACCTGCAGCCACCACCCGCTCGATCCAGCGCAGCTCGGCCGCCAGGCCCGGGAGCCGGCGGTCGTCGTTGGCGGACATCGGCCCGCCCATCACCACTACCCCCGCCAGACGCTCGGGATCTGGCAGCGCGCTGTGTCCGTGCGGTTGCACGGCGTCGCGAGCGGCGGCGAGCTCGAGCTGAGCCAGGCCGTCGAGCGGTTCGCACTCGATGAGGTCGAACTCGTCGAGACAGCGCGCGATGCGGTGCGGGCCCTCCCACGGGACGTGACGGACGATCGCTACCGACGCCATGGACGAAGCAGCGTAGTCGCCGCTCGGACCGCTCGAAGTAGCCGCCGGCGCCGCCCCGACCTAGCATCGCCGGAGTGGGTACCCGCGCGGTGCTGCTCGACATCGACGGTGTGCTCTACGTCGGCGAGCGCGCGATCCACGGCGCAACCGATGCCGTGGCCGAACTGCGCCGGCGCGGTTACCTGCTGCGTTTCGTCACCAACACCACGTCGCGGTCGCGCAGCGAGATCCGCCAGCGCCTCCAACGCCTGGGGTTCGTAACGAGCGACAACGAGCTCGTCACACCCACCCGCCTCGCCGTCGCACACTGCCGCCGCCGCGGCTTTGCCGCTGTGGCTTTGCTCGCACCCGCTCGTCTGCGCGCCGAGTTCGCAACTTTGCCCCTCGTGGCCGGTCCAGCCGATGCACGCGCGCACGGTGGTGTCGGCCCGCAGCTCGGCGCCGCTCACTCACCCCCCGCGCAAGTGGACTGCGTTGTGGTCGGAGACCTCGGCGAGGAGTTCGATTACGCGACGCTCAACGGCGCTTTTCGCTGGCTGCTCGACGGGGCCGAGCTCGTCGCGCTGCAGCGCAACCGAACATGGCGTCGCGGCGACGGGCTGGCGCTCGACGTCGGTCCGTTCGTCGCGGCGCTCGAGTACGCAACCGGCCGCCCAGCAACCGTTGTCGGCAAACCGGCGCAGGAGTTCTTCGACCTTGTGCTCCACGACATCGGCGTCGACCGCGAGGAGTGCTTGATGGTCGGCGACGACGTCGAAGCCGATATTGCCGGCGCGCAGCGGCAAGGTATCCCCGCGGCGTTCGTGCGCACCGGCAAGCACAGCGACGAGGACCTCGAACGCTTCGGCGTGCGGCCGCAGGTCGTACTGGACTCGATAGCGGATCTCCCCGACGCCCTGGCGGCGGCAGCGCGCTGAGGTTGCGCGCCGCGCCGACCACCGCCGACAGCGAGCGCGCACAGTTGACGGAGCGCCTCGAGCGGTCTAGCGCGGAAGCCGCGGCGCTAGCACGCGGTACGCCTTGAGCCCGAGCGAGAGCCGCTCGCGGTGGTCGGTGACGAGCGGGTCGAGCCCGGTCAGTTCCCGCACCCGATCGAGCCGGTAAGCAACCGTGTGGCGGTGGGTGTGGATCGCCGTTGCGGTGGCCTGCATGTTGCAGTTGTGCTCCAGGTACGAGGAGAGCGTCGCGACGAGCTGCGTTCCGTACTGCTCGTCGTAGCGGACGAGCGGCGCGACGGTGCGCTCGTAGAGCTCGAGCACCTCCTCGGGGTGACTCACGAGCGCACGGAACAGCAGCCGGTAGGCGCCGTCGGCGATCGCGCCGGGAGCCACCTCGCCGCCCGCCGCCTTCACCTCCAGCACGAGCTCGGCTTCCTCGAGCGCGCGGCGTGCCTCGCCAGCGTCGCGATAGCGCGACGACACCCCCGCCACCGCGTTGCCCGGCAAGCGGGCGGCCAGCCGCTCGACGGGTTCGCGCTCGCCAGGCACAAGGGCGTACACGCGCCCGTCGATCGCCTGGACAATCGCATCGGGTCGCTCGCTACGCACCGCGGCGATCACGCGGCCCGCGACCGGTCCGCCAGGGTCGGCACACAGGGCCACATACCCGTCGGCGAGATCGCACCCCAGGCGGCGCGCCGAGCGCGAGATCGTCTGCCCGTCGGTGTCCTCGCCGCGCAGAACTCTTTCGAGGAAGGCGCCGCGGAGGGACTGCGCCGTCTCTTCACGCGCGTCGGCGACCGCCACCTCGGTAAGGGCGGCGATCGCCGCCATTTGCAGGTACTCGCTGGGATCTTCGGTCGGCTCACCCAAGAGCAGTACGGAGCCGACCCGCTGACCACCCGACACGATCGGCACCTCGGCGGTTACCTCGTCGGGAGGCTCCGGGTCGGCCCCTCGCGAGCGAGCTACGACGTACTGCTCGAAACGCTTCCACCCCGGGTCGGCGACGCCCAGGCGCGGCACCACGATCGCCACAGGCGCCCCGACATAGCGGGCGGCGATCCGCGCCACGCCCCGCAGCCCCTCGCCCGCCAACACCGCACCCACCATCTCGAGATGGGCGCCACGTGGCGTGGCGAGCTGACCCGGGCCGGACACGGATCGCCTCCACCCCGCTCGTTTGCCGCTCAGGTGACCGGCAGGTAGCGCTGGATCTCCCAGGGCGTGACCTGCACCCGGTACTCCAGCCACTCCTCGCGCTTGAGATCGACGTAGCGCGAGAAGATGTGCGAGCCGAGCGCCCGCTCGACAAGCTCCGAGCGCGCCATCTCCTCGATCGCCTCGCCGAGCGACTCCGGCAGGTGGTCGACGCCCATCTGCTGGCGCTCACGCTCGGTGAGGTCGTAGAGGTTGCGCTCAATCGGTGCCGGCAGCTCGTAGCCCTTCTCGATCCCTTCGAGCCCCGCGTGGAGCAGCGCCGCGAAGGTGAGGTAGGGATTGCACGAGGGGTCCGGGCAGCGGATCTCGGCGCGGGTCGCCTTCTCCTTGCCCGGGTGGTACACCGGCACGCGGATCAGCGCCGAACGGTTGCGTCGCGACCAGGCGACGTACACCGGCGCCTCGTAACCCGGCACGAGCCGCTTGTACGAGTTCACCGACGGAGCGAACAGCGCCGAGAGCTCACGCGCGTGGCGGAGCTGACCGGCGATGAACGCCTTCGCCACATCCGAGAGGTAGTACTCGTCGTTGGGGTCGAAGAAGGCGTTCTCGTCGCCGCGGAACAGCGACTGGTGGGTGTGCATACCCGACCCGTTCTCGCCGTATAGCGGCTTCGGCATGAAGGTCGCGTAGAAGCCGTGCTTCTGCGCTACCTCCTTGACCGCGATGCGGTAGGTCATCGTGTTGTCGGCCATCACGAGACCGTCGGCGAAGCGCATGTCGATCTCGTGCTGCGACGGACCCACCTCGTGGTGCGTGTACTCGACCGGGATGCCGAGTTCGCGCAGCGTGAACACGCAGTCGCGGCGGAAGTCGGAACCGACGTCGAGCGTCGTCAGGTCGAAGTAGCCGCCGCGGTCGAGGACCTCGGGCGCCTGGTCGGACTTGAAGAGGAAGAACTCGAGTTCCGGCCCCAGGTAGTAGTGGTCGAAACCCATCTCCTTGGCCCGCTCGAGCGCCCGCCGCATGACGTAACGGGGGTCGCCCTCGTAGGGCTTGCGGTCGGGGGTGAGGATGTCGCAGAACATCCGGCCGACCTTGTGCGACTCACCCGAACGCCAGGGCAGGATCGCGAACGTCGACGGGTCGGGCAGGGCGACCATGTCCGACTCCTCGATGCGGTTGAAGCCCGTGATCGAGGAGCCGTCGAAGCCCATGCCGTCTTCGAGCGCCCCGGCCAGCTCCTCGCGCCCGATCGCGAACGACTTGAGCTGCCCGAGGATGTCGGTGAACCAGAGCCGGATGAACTCGACGTTCTCCTGCTCCACGCGGGCGAGCACCTCGCTCGCCAGCTTGCTGCGTTCGTCTACTGCGGTCATAGGAACGGTTGCTCCTTTCCTTCGATCACCTGATTCGCACGTAGCGGGGTGGTGGCGCGGCACCACGGGCCGCGCCACCACCGGCCGGGCTCACGTCCCGGCCGGGATCTCTTCAGCGCTGTGGGCTTGGAGAACGGCCTCGCCCTCCTCGCCAGTGCGGATCCGGATCGCGCGCTCGACGGGAAGAACGAAGATCTTCCCGTCACCGATCCGGCCGCTGCGGGCGTGCTTGAGGATCGTCTCCACCACCACGCCCACGTCCTTGGACTCGACGACGATCTCGAGCTTGAGCTTGGGGCGGAGGTGGATCGTCAGCTCCGAGCCGCGGTAGTGCTCGGTGATCCCCTTCTGCCGCCCCGAGCCCTTGTACTCGGCGATCGAGATCGACGGGAACCCGCGCTCGAGCAGTTCCTTGCGGATCGGCTCGAACGCTTCGTGGCGGATGTACGCCTCGATCTTTTTCATCTCTGCGACCTCTCCCGATCTCAGGCCTGGGTTGGCTGCGGGCTTGGCTGCGGCGGCGATCCGAGGCGCGCGGCCACGGCGTCGCCCGCGAGCCCGCTCTCGATCTCGGGAGTCGGGATGAACTGCTCGGGGTAGCCGTACATCCCGGTCTCGGAGATGTCGAGACCGGCGCGCTCCTGTTCAGGCGTCACGCGCAGGCCAACGGTCTTGTCGATGATCCAGAAGGCCACGTACGACGCCGCGAACACGCACACGAACGCCACCGCCACACCCAGCGCCTGGGCGCCGAGCTGGGTGAAGCTACCCGTGTACCAGAGCCCACCCTCGCCGACACCGTTGAGCTCGGCGAGCCGCGGCGCGGTGAAGATGCCACACGCGAGGGTGCCCCAGATGCCCGCCAGCCCGTGCGCCGAGAGCGCGCCGACGGGGTCGTCGAGCACCTTTTCGATCGCGAGCACGCCGACCACCACGATCACCCCGGCGACGGCGCCGATGATCGGTGCCGCCCAGTACTCGACGTACCCAGACGGCGCGGTGATCGCGACGAGGCCGGCGATCGCACCGTTGCCGGCCATACCGACGTCGACGTAGCGGCGGAGGAGGTAGATGGTGGCCACCGCCGCGACCACACCGGCGGCCGCCGCCAGGTTGGTGACGAGCGCCACCTCGGCGAAGCGGTTGCCGATAGCCCCGCCGGTCGAGCCGGGGTTGAAGCCGAACCAGCCGAGCCACAGGATCAGCACGCCGAGACCGACGAGCGGCATCGAGTGGCCCGGGATCGGACGCGGCTTGCCGTCGGGACCGTACTTGCCGATCCGCGGCCCGAGCAGCAAGAGGGCGGCGAAGCCACCGGTGGCGCCGATCAGGTGGACGACGGTGGAGCCGGCGAAGTCCTGCATACCGATGCTGGTCTGCAGCCAGCCGCCGCCGAAGATCCAGTGCGAGAGCACCGGGTAGATCACCGCCGCGAACGGGATCGCGTAGAGAACGTAGGCCGAGAACTTGATCCGTTCGAGCGTCGTTCCCCACACGATCGCCAGCGAGACGGCGCAGAAGGCGAACTGGAAGAAGAGGAACGCGGCCGGGCTGATCCCGAGCAGCTCGAGCAGCGGAATGTCCTTCGCTGCCTCGGCCGGGGTCGACGAAACGTCGAGGAACCAGCCCTTGGTGCCGGCGATCGCGCCGCTCCCGCCGAAGGCGAGCGCGAAACCGACCGCCCAGTAGGCGATCGACGCGATCGAGTAGTTAGTGAGGATCTTCGCGACGCCGAGACCGGCGTTCTTGGCTCGCGAGAAGCCGATCTCGAGTAGCGCGAAGCCCGCCTGCATGAACATCACCAGCACCGCCGCGAACAGCACCCAGAAGGTGTTGAGCGCGGAGACGCTGTCGTCGAGAGTGGGACCTTCGGCTGCGTGGGCGGCAGCCGGTACGGCGAGCGCCGCCACGAGCGCGGCCGGTAAGGCACGCACGATACGCGTCGTCATATTGAGTCGCCCTCCTTCGCCAGGACGCGACGGCCCCAGCCGCCGCTTCGCTTGTTTGCGCGACACGCCGGCGAAGCTACGGCCGCGGCGGGGCGGCTCGGTTGTCCGCGAGTATGAAGTTCCCGAGCGGCGGTTGGCCAGTTGGCAAGGGGGCGGGTGGACGCTTGGGCCGGGTGCCGTGAGCTGCGGCCGCGGCCGTCTCTAGCGCACCGTCTCTAGCGCACCGAAAGCGGGCGCACGCTCGGGTCGCCCGCCGCTACGACACGGTCGCGCCCGGCCGTCTTGGCGGCGTAGAGGGCCCGGTCGGCGGCGATCAAGAGCGACTCGGCGTCGGCGGCGTCGCGGTCGAAGGTGGCGACGCCGGCGCTCGTGGTGACCGAGATGCCGTCGGCGATCTCGCGCTCGCGCAGCAGCTCGCCGATGCGCTCGGCAAAGCGGCGTGCCGATGCCGCGCCCGCGCCTTGCAAAACGGCGATGAACTCCTCGCCGCCCATGCGCGCGACAAGGTCGCCCTGGCGCGACTCGGCGCGCAGCAGGCGAGCGAAGGCGCGCAGCGCCTCGTCACCGGCGTCATGGCCGTAGCGATCGTTGAGCCGCTTGAAGTGGTCGAGGTCGAAGATCACGAGGCTGAGCGGCAGGCGGCTCCGCCGCGCACGCTCGATGCGATCGGGAAGCTCTTCCTGGAGCCGGCGCCGGTTGGGCAGGCCGGTGAGCGGGTCAGTACGGGCGGCGCGGTCGAGCTCCTCGACGAGCGCCTCCGCGCGCTCGGTTATGCGGCGCGTGAACACGGCGACGAGCGTCACCACCGACACCGTCGTCCAGAAGTTGACGCCGGGGATCTGCACCGAGTCATTGAAGGTCATCGCGACGGCGAAGGTGACCGACACGAGCAGGCAGACGGCGACAACGTCGGCGCGGCTGCCGAAGTAGGCACTCGTGAACGCCGCGAAGATGTAGTAGAGCGGTACGGGCCCGAGCGGCTTGGCGAAAGCGATCACAACGCTCGTCATCACGACCGCGGCGTAGATCACGAGTGCCTTGACGAGCCAGCGAGGAAAGCGCCTGCCCAAAAACAGGGCAACGGCGATCGCGAGATCGACCCCTCCGCAGATCAAAAGGCCGGTGTGGTCGCTCGGGTCGGGGTCGGCGAGGCGCGTCGCCGCCCAGCTGACCAGCGCCGCGACGAACCAGCCGGCGGCGCCGATGCGCCGCAGAAGGTCGGTGTCACGCGTGTCGAGAGCTGCCTGCGGCGACGTCAGGCGGGACTCTTCCGAAGGTGCGGTCACAGACACGGGGTTCCTCGACTCGAGCAGGCAACCGCGCAGCTGAACGGCGGTACCGCTCCCAACCCTTGAATCGACCGACGGTTTCGGACTCCTTAACAGATCGTCTACGCCCTAGAACATCAGTGCAAGCTGGCGCGACTGGGCGACGAGCGTGCCGTCGGGAGTCCATAGCTCGCCGTCCTCTTCGACGAAGCCGTCGCGGGCGAGCCGCGAGCAAAACCGCGCCAAGGCCCAACCGTCGGTGGTTGGCTGCGGCTGGGCTCGGAAGTGGATCGTGAGGTCGACGGTCGGCATCGCTGCAGGACGTTCCAGAACCGGGAACGCAGCCGGGTACCAGGCGTCGGTCAGCGCCGCGACAAGCAGCCAATCGAGGGGGCGGTGGTCGGTGGTCCTGATCCAACCGCCTACGGTAGCCTCGTCGGCGCCGCTGAACGGAGCGGCTCCCCAAAGAGGCCGCAGCTCGAACTGCTCGCGGATCGGGATCGGCACGCTGGCTTTCAGCGGCGCAAGGTCGTCGGGCGGCGGCACGGCGGGTGCGCGAGCGTGGTCGAACTCGCCGGCCGCTTCCCACGGCGGCGAGAAAGCGGCGAGCGCCAGCGCGCAAGTAGCACCCCCTTGGTTGAGGCGCGCTGACAGCGTTGCGAGCGAACGCCCCCGTCGTTCGACGCGCGTCTCGATCCGCACTTCACCCTCGGCGGGAGCGCGCAAGTAGTGGACAGTGAGCGAGCGCGGTTGGCGTCCCGGTTCGCCGAGATGGTCGCTTAGCGCCCGCAAGAGGATCGCTGCGAGGTAGCCGCCGTTTGGGCCGCGCACGACCCAGAAGGCGTAGTCGAGCAGGGCGCGGTACTGACCCTCGCCGATCCGTTCGACCGCCGTCGCGCGGTCGAAAGTCGTGGTGCCCGCGGTGGTCATGCGATCGCCATGCCCCGCTCGACCGGCACCTCCACGAGAAGCGGCCCATCGCTGCGCGCAAGGGCGCCGGCGACGACCGCGTGCAGCTGCTCGGCATCCTCTACCGCCTCTGCCGCGAGCCCGTAGCCGCGGGCGAGCGCCAGGCAGTCGATTCCAGGCAGGTCAAGCCCGGGCGCTTCGGATTCGCCCTCGAGCTGACCGAACCATTTGAGGATCGAGTACTCGTCGTTGCGCAAAACCACGATCACCACCGCCAGGCCTTCGCGCACCGCGGTCCACAGCGCCTGGATCGTGTATTGCAGCGAGCCTTCCCCCACCACTGCCACCACCGGCCGGTCGGGCTGCGCCAGCTTGACGCCAACAGCCGCCGGGACACCGAACCCGAGCCCGCCGCCAGCGGTGAAAAACCAGCTGCGTGGGCGATCGATGCGCAGGTGGTTGCGCAACGCCAGCGTGGCGCTGGGAGCTTCGACAACGAAGGCGGTGTCGGGAGGCGCTGCCGCGCGCAGAGCACGGGACGCAGCGCCGACCGCGACCACACCGCGCTCTGCGCCCGCCGACATCTCGCCAACGGTTGCGGTCGTGGCGGGATTGAACGCGTGAGCGCTGGATCGGGACTTGCCGGTACAGCTGGGCAGGTCGAGCCTGCCCTCGTCTTTCAAAGACTGGAGTTCGCGCACCACCGCGGCGAGGGTCTCGGCCGCGTCGGCTACGAACGCCTTGCCGGCGATCGCCCGCGCCGCTGCGTCGGGATCACATGTCACCTGCAACAGGCGGCAGCCCTCGGGCAGGGGTCGACCGGGAAGGTAGGGGTAGTAGGGAAAGACCGCGGAACCTGCGACCAGAACTAAGTCGTGGCCGCGCAGCGCGTCGGCGAGCGGCCCGATCGCGGGCGGCAAAACGCCGCGAAAAAGTTGGTGCGACTCCGGGAAGCCGATTCCAGTACCGCCAGTAGCCGGTGGTGCGTAAACCGCCATCGCGAGTAGCTCGGCGAGGGCGACCGCAGCGGTGTGACCGGCCTCGGAGTCGAGTTCCGGTCCGGCAACCAAGGCCGGGTTCTGCGCGCTCGCGAGGCTTTCGGCGATTTCTCGCACGAGACCGCGGGCCGGCACACTCGCTGCCTCAAGCCGGCGCTCTCGCGCCGCCTGCGCGAGGTCTGTATCGGCGGCCTGGCTCCAGTCGTCCATCGGTACCGACAGCAGCACCGGTCCCGGCGGAGCCGCGCACGCGGTGGCGATCGCGCGCGCCAGCGCATGGGGAACGTCGGCAGCGCGCGGCGGCTCGAACGCCCACTTGAGGTGCGGCTCGGCGAGGCGCACCACGTCGCGGTTGGTGAGCGTCGCCTCGACGGTGATTTGTGCGCGCGCCTGCTGGCCGGCCACGACGACGAGCGGATCGTGGTCTTGGCGCGCATTGAAGAGCGCACCGAGCGCGTGGCCAACGCCGGGTGCGGTGTGCAAGTTGACGAGCGCCGGCCCGCCCCGGGCGCGCGCGAACCCGGCAGCCATCGCTACAACCGCGGCTTCCTGCAAACCGAGGACGTAACGGAAGTCGTCAGGTAGCGCGGCGAGAAACGGCAGCTCGGTCGAGCCCGGGTTGCCGAACACGGTCACGAGCCCGTGGGCGCGCAAAAGCTCATAGGCCTCCTCCCTCACGCTCGCCACGGCCCGCGAGGTTACCGGCCGCGCTAGCGCCGGCGCGTGCGCGCAGAAAGCGCGGCGGCCGGCCCGACCGGGCCGGCCGCCGCTCCGTCCGCTTCCTTGCGGAAGACCGTTAGGCGTTCTTCACGAGACGCTCGGCGATCTGCCGCAGCTCCTCGGGGTGCAGACCCGGCGAGAAGACCGCCGGCTCTTCCGGCGGATCGGCAGGACCGCCGCCCTGCGGAGGCCCGTCCTGAACCTCGAGCTTGGCACCGTCGTGCGGGTGCTCGCCCTTCCAGATCGACGCGATGTCACGGAAGTCGTCGGGGCTGAAGCGGTAGAGCTTCGTGTGGATCCCCTGGTCGATGAACTTCCGCGCCTCCTTGAAGTCGGCGTCGGGGATCTTCGGGATCGGCAGCATCTTCTTGACGTCGACCCCGGTGAGCTCCTCGAGCGCCTTGGCGTAGGCGAGGGCGTGCACGCCGCCGCGCACGAACAGGTAGCCGAGCATCTGCCGTGCGATCGGGTGATCGGTCATCTCGTAGACGCGGATCTTCGCCATCCGCGCGCCGCACTCGAGGAAGAAGTTGTGCAGCAGGTCGAGGACGAGATCGCCCGAGTTGAACACGTACTCGCCGTTCCAGCCCTGGCCGAGCGAGTTTGTGACAAGCGCACCGGCACCGGTGTTGATGAAGTGGTGCTTGATGCCGGCGTTGTGCAGAGCCGAGCGCAGCGGCGTCTCGCGCGGGTCGTCACCGTCGGTCGCGCCGGTCAAAAGACCGTTGATCGTCGCCGCCACCAGCTCGATGTGTCCGAGCTCCTCGGTGGCGATGTTGGCGATCAGGTCGTAGAACGGCTTGACCTTCGAGCGGCCGCGCAGGTTGAACGACTGGTAGGTGTAGTTCATCAGCGTGGACATCTCGCCGAAGCGGCCGCCGAGCAGCTCCTGGACGGCAGCAGCTGCCTGCGGATCGGGGTCGCTCGGCATCGGGAGCTCCACCTGGAGCTTGTCGATGCGTAGGTACATCAACCCTCCTTTCGTTGGTTTGCACCGACAACTTGACGGCTGTCCGCGCCCGGGCCGTTAAGCGCTGGTTGATCGGCGCGCTTGGACGCGCACTCCGGGCACAAGCCCCAGAAGGTGACCTCGGCCTCGTCGATGACGAAGCCCCCGAGGTCGTCGGGCTCGAGACACGGGGCGGCGCCGATCACGCAGTCGATGTCGCGCGCCCGGCCGCAACTGCGGCAAACGACGTGATGGTGGTTGTCACCGACGCGGGTTTCGAAGCGTGCGGGGCTGCCGGCCGGCTCGATACGGCGCAGCAGGCCGGCACGGGTGAGCGCCGCCAGACAGTCATAGACGCCTTGCGTGGAGATCCCGCCGATGTCGGCGCGCACGCGCTCGGCAATCGTCTCGACGTCGGGATGGCCGCCGATCTCGCGCACCGCCCGGTAGACGGCGAGCCGGGTAGCGGTGACGCGCAAGCCGCGGCTGCGCAGCTCGTCGGCCAGCTGCCGGTCGTCGAGTGCCACGCCCGGCAGCCTAGCCGATTATCTGGATCTATTCAAGAAAAAGATTCGATCCGCTCGGATGCGCGTGGCCGCGGCGAACCCCGCTACCCCTGTGCCTCCGCCGCCGCCCGCTCGCCCGCCTCGGCACCTGGCCGGAAGCGGTTCAGCTCGCGCAGCGCGATCACCACCTTGTGGACCTCGTCGGGACCGTCGGCGATGCGCAGCCAGCGGCCTTGGCGCCAGGCCAGCGCGAGCAGCGTGTCGTCGGACATGCCGAGCGCGCCGTGCACCTGCAGCGCCCGATCGAGCACACGCTGGTGCATTTGGGCGGCGACGACCTTGATCATCGAGATCGCCCGCCGCGCCGCACGCTTGCCGTGGGTGTCGATCTGCCAGGCGGCGTACAAAGTCAGCAGCCGTGCCTGGTCGATCTCCATCCGCGACTTGGCGATGAAGTCCTGCACGAACTGCTTGTCGGCGAGCGGACCGCCGAACGGCGAGCGTTCGTGGGCGCGGCGGCACATCGCCTCGAGCGCGCGCTCGGCCGATCCGATCGCGCGCATGCAGTGGTGGATGCGACCCGGCCCGAGCCGGTCCTGGGCGATCGCGAAACCGGCGCCCCGCTCTCCGAGCAGGTTTTCGCGCGGAACGCGGCAGTTCTCGTAGCGCACCTCCCAGTGGCCGGGGCCGGCGGCATGGCCCATCACCGACACCGGTCGCACACCGACGAACCCGGGCGTGTCGGTAGGCACGATGATCATCGACGCGCGCCGGTGCGGCGGCGCGTCGGGATCGGTCACGACCATCGCGATCGCGAACGCCGCGCCGTTGTAGCCCGAGGTGAACCACTTGCGCCCGTTGATCACCCACTCGTCACCGTCGAGCTCGGCGCGCGCCGCCAGCTGCGTCGGGTCGGAACCAGGCGTGTCGGGCTCGGTCATCGAGAAGCACGAGCGGATCTCGCCCTCGAGCAGCGGCTCGAGCCAGCGCCTGCGCTGCTCTTCGCTGCCGTGCTCGGCGAGGATTTCCATGTTGCCGGTGTCGGGAGCGGCGCAGTTGAAGACGAGCGGCGCGATCGGGCTGCGCCCCATCTCCTCGCACAGCATCCCGTACTCCCAGTTCTTGAGCCCCGGGCCGTAGCGCTCGTCGGGCATGAAGAGGTTCCAAAGCCCGTCGCGCTTCGCCCGCTCGCGCAGCTCGACGAGGATTTGCGGGTAGGGGACGCCGGGACGCACCTCGCTGTCGAGCGCCTCGAGCGCCTCGTGTTCGACGGGATAGACGTGCTCGTCCATGAACGCCCGCAGGCGTTCGAGCAACCGCTCCACTCGCTCCGATGGGCTGAAGTCCATGCGCCAACGGTACCGTGCGGCGCCCACTGCCGGCTGCGGCCGCGACCGGCTGCGGCGAGCGCCCTAGAAGCGGCGCGGGTAGTAGAGCCAGTCGGTGGCGTTGCGCGCCAGCGAGAGCGCGCGCTCGTCCCACCACTCGCCGACCGGCGGGCCGCCGTTGCAGGTGCCGTCTGAAAGACCGGGCCGGTCGAGCCACAGGAACCCGTCGACGCGCGCGAAGTGGGTGTCAGCGGTGGTCGGGACACCAAGGCCGCGGCCGGGCGGGTTGCACCAGGTCACGAAGCGCTTGCGGCGCCCGCCGACACGGCGGTAGTACTGGTGCGGTCCGCGCCCCACCGAGCCAGTGTTGATGATGAACGGCTTGTTGCCCACCAGGCGCGAGATCTCCCAGCCGTAGCGGATGTTGTTGATCGGCCAGTCGTAGTGGGTGACGTTGAGCATGAAGCCGCGCGCGTACTGGATGCCAGCGAGCTTCAGCTTCTCGGCGACGAGCTCGGGGTCTTGCCAGTCCGAGGCCTCGGCCTCGAGGTAGATCGTCGCGTTGGGAAGCTGCGACAGCTTCCACATGCCATAGCGCAGCAGGTTCAGCCGCGCCATCCGTCGCGACGGCTTAAGGCACTCGACGGTGCCGATCGAGTCGGGCTCGAAGCCGATCACCACGCGCGCGTTGCCCACCACGTCGACGAAGTCGTCCCACCACTTCTTGGTGCGCGCATCCTCAGCGGGACCACCACCGTCGTAGGTCGGCGAGCACTTCTTCCCCTGGTGGCGCATGACGACGATGATCGGCACCGACCCAGGCTGGATCGCGGCCACGCACTCGAGGAAGTCGCGGATCTTTTTTTTCATGTTTGGGCGCGTGAACCGCCCCATCCAGCGCGCCCGCGGGACGAAGGCGATGCGCGCGAGCAGGCGCGCGCGCTTGGCATCGCCCTCTCGCCAGGCGTCGGCGTACTCCTGGAACGCCGGTTCGGTCGGATCGACGAAGAAGCGCAGACCCGCGAGCGGATTGGGGCTGCGCGGGTCGAGACCGCGAGGGTCGCGGCCGTTGTCGGCGCGCGGATAGCCCGAGGGCACGCAGTTACGCAGAGCTGGGATCTCGGGAACCGCCGGCTGGCCGAACACGGGGCGCACGTCGGGCGCCGCGCCGCGGTCGGGATCCGGAAGGCCTTCCACGTAAGCCGCAGCGCTGCCGGCCCCGCCGGCGGCGAGCGCCGCTGCGGCGACGAGCGCTAGCACCAGCTTCCCGCACGTCACCGGAACCGGTACCTCCTCTGCTCGCGCACCGCCAGGCTCGTGATCTCGGCGCGCGTCGTGGTGCGCATCCGGAACCGCGCGCGGAGCGTGATCGTGCGGCGGCTCGAGAACGCCACGCGGTTGCCCTTGTAGGCGACGCTCCACGCGCCGCTCAGCACCCACGTCGCGCCGTCGCGACGCAACCTGCTGCGCTGCCAAACGGCGCCGCGCAGGAAGGGGAAGAAGCTCGCGTGCTCGTCGCGCAGCGCCCTGTCGAGCCCCTTGTACTCGAACGGCCGCAGCCGCAAGACCGAGCGGGCCCAAAGGTGCGCCCTCCGCAGCTCAGCCGCAAGACCACGGCAGTCGCGCGGCTGGCTCGCTGGCTGGTAGCCGGCCTGCGCGAGCGTGGCAAGCCAGCCAGCGAGGCGCTCGGTCACTCGGCGCAGCTCGTCGCCGCCGAAGAGCTCGCAGTAGCCGTTGCCCGGCGGGAGCGTCTCGACAACCAGCGCGGTCGGTGCCTCCGCGGGCGAGAGCAGCCGCACGGGCCCCTTGCGCCAGTCGACCACCGGCGCCACCTTGACCCACGTGTGAAGTGCGTTCGATAGTGCCCGGCGCGCCTGGTAGGGCTTGACGCTCGGTCCGCCGCCGGCGCCTGCCCCTGTGCCGAGCAGCGCACCGACCAGTGCGACACAGGCGAGCGAAACGGCGAGCGCGAGCGCCAGTTTCGGCGCGCGCCACGGGCGCACCGGCTTGCTCGGGCGCAAGTGCGGCAGACCTTGGTCTTCGCCCTCGCGGTCGCGATTGGTACCGCTCACGTGCACTACTTCGCTGATCGGCCGAGGCCGGCTCAACTTGACAAACGCGCGCCGCAAGGCGCGGGGGCAGTGAGTTCTAGCCGACGCCGCGCGCTCAGGTCGAGTCGAGCAGCGCGAGCGCGAGCGCTGCGGCCGCCGCGGTTGCAGCGAGCACCACGAGCGTGAGCGCGGCCAGACGCGGCCACGGCGCGCCCGCCCGCCCGCGGGCGCCGATCGCCTCCGCGGGTGGCACCCTGCGCGCCTTGTCGCCGAGCACGTCCTCGGCGGCCGCCGCGGCGGCCGCCGGGACGAGCACGTCGCGGGGCCCGGCGGCGAGGAAGTCGGGCACGTCGAAACCGCCGGCGCGACGCACCATGCTTGGGATGCCAGCGTCGAGCAGAAGCGCCTGCACGAGCTCCGCTTCGGCGAGGTTCTCGACCGTCGCCACGCGCACCGGCGGCCCGAGCGCGAGCGACGGGTCGACGAGCCGGGCGCGCGCCCGCATCTCGCGCTCCCATGCGCGCCGCGGCGTGGGCGGCACGCCCGCCGTGCGGAGCTCGAGCGGCACGCCGCAGCGGCGGCAGATGCGCTCCTCGCCGCCGTGCCGGCGGCCGCAGCAGGGGCACGCGGTGGCGGCCCGGTCGCGACCGTCGTGCGAACCCCTGTCTGCCCGGCGCGACACGGCTCAAGCGGCGGCGCTACCCGCCCACAGCCGTCAACCGTCGTCGATCGCGAGCGGCTCCTCGCGCACCTCGCCGCCATCGATCCAGAAGGCGCGCACGACCGGCCGCTCGGGGTCGGCGAGCGAAACGATCACCTGCAGCCAGTTCGGATAGTTGGCGAGGTTGATGTCGGTCTGCGAGGGCTCGGCGGGGCTGCGCGGGTGGGAGTGGTAGATCGCCACCCCGAACCCTTGGTCCTCGAGTTCGTTGGCGGCCATCAGGTCCTTGAAGCCGAGCTCGTAGCCGTAGGGCGAGCGGCGGATGTTCTCGGCAGGAAAAACCTCTTCGACGCGACCGTCGGCGAGCCGCATGTAGCCGCAGCACTCGTTCGGCGCCTCGCTGCGCGCATGATCGACGAGCGCCTGCCAGTGTTCGCGTTTGATGGTGACCATCCGAGGCGAAGGCTACTCGGGCGGGGAAGCCGCCGAGCCGGCAGGGGCGCTGCCCGAGCGGCGGGCTTCCGCCGACCCAGAGCTCGACCTTCGCCCCGCGGCCGGTGCGCAGCTCGACCGGCGGGCGTTCGCCGGCGCGCTCGTGCGTGCGCTCGCCACATCGGCAGTGGTGGCACCGCTCGCCGCGGCGGCCGGCTGTAGCGAGCGGCAGCGCGCGAACCCGCGCCAGGACGCGGCACTCCTCGCCGACGCGCTCGTCACGCAGTACCAGGCGCGCCACGCCTACGGGCGGGCGCTGCCGCTGTTGCGACCCGACGAGCGTGCGCAGGTCGCGTCGCTGCGCGCGCAGGAGAGCGAGCATGCCCGGGCGCTCGCGCGCCTGCTCGCCCAGCTCGGGCGCAAACCGCCACAGCCGCTCACGGCCGCCGAGTACGACGCGCAGCTGCCTACGCTGCGCGACCGCCGCGACGCGCTCGTGCTGTTGCGCGACGTCGAGGATCTCGAGATCAGGACGCTGCTGCTCGCGCTCGCACGTGTCAGCGACCCGGCTTTGCGGCGCCCGGCGTTGGCGCTCGCCGCCGCCGAGGCGGCACAGGCGATGGCGCTCGCCAACCTCGCTGGGGCTCGCGCGCCGCAGCGCCCGTTCGTTACCGGGAGACCACGCCAGTGAGAGGCCGCGCCGACACAGCGCCCGGCGACGGCGCGGCGGGCTCGGCGCGCCCGCAGCGGTCCGCTGCCCGCGGCCGCGCGCCAACGACGCGGCGGGCGGCGCTCGCGGCAGCAGCGGGCGCCGCGGCGGCAGCGGGCGCCACCGTGGTCACGCTCGCGCGCCCGCAGCACGCCGCAGCGCGCCCGGTCGCCGGTGCCCCGCGGCCGGAACAGATCGCGATCGCCCGCACGCTGCTCGGGGTCGAACGCGAGCTCGCTGCGCTCTATGCGGCCCCGCCGCCACGGGTCCCGGTCGCAGCGGCGGCGTTCGCGCACATCGAGGCGGCGCACGTGCGGCGGCTCGAGCGCCTGCTCGCGCGCCTCGGCGCGGGCGACGCGGCGCGGAAGACCCGGCGCGCCGAGAGCGGCGCCGCCGAGCGCACGCGCGCGGCCGAGGCCGTGTCGGCGGAGGGTGCCCCGGGAGCAGCGCTCGCACCTGTGGAGCGCTGGCTCGAGCGCGCGACCGCGCTCGAGCGCCGGTCGCTCGCGCTCTACCAGCGTCTCGTAGCCGCGCTCGACGACGACGCCTACCTCGCCCCGGTAGCTGCGGCCGCGCTCGCCGACGCCCAGCAGCTCACCCTGCTCGCCGCCGCACGCGGCGTCGAGGTCACCGAGCCCCTGTCCCTCCCCTAGCGCTCCCGCATGGCGCAACCGCTCCCGCGCGGCGCAACCGCTCCCGCGTGGCGCAACCGCTCCCGCGCGGCGCAAGCACCGCCACCGCGCAGCGCCGGCCCGCTCGCAGCCGCGAGCGGCTACCCTGCGAGCGGTGGTCAACGTCGGGCCCCTCGAGATCCTGCTCGTCGCGGTGATCGCACTGCTCGTGCTCGGCCCGCGCCGCCTGCCCGAAGCGGGCCGTGCGCTTGGCGCGAGCATCCGCGGCTTCCGCGAGGCGCTGAGCGGCCGCGACCGCTCGTTCGACGACGATGCGCTCGCGGCCGACAGCGCGGCGCGCGAGCGCGCGCACTTGGCCGGCTCGCGCCGCAGCGACCGGCGCACCGCCGACGCCGACCGCGACGCTGACATCTACGACGAAGCGCAGCCCTGACGCGAAACGCGGTCGCGCGATTACCAGAACGAGGCGCGCTCGAAAACGCCCTCGCGCTCGAGCTCTTCGATGCTCTTCGTGTAGACGCCCGAGCTCAGGTACTTCCAGCCGCCATCGGGTACCACGAAGACGACATTCCCCTCGTCGAGCTCGCGGGCGACGCGCACCGCGATCGCCGCGATCGCGCCCGCCGAGACGCCGCAGAAAAGCCCCTCTTCCTCGAGCAGCTTGCGCGTCCAGATCACCGCGTCGCGGTTCGAGACGAAGATCTTGCGGTCGATCAGCGAGAGGTCGATGATCGGCGGGATGTAGCCGTCCTCGAGCGAGCGGAGGCCTTGCACGAGCTCGCCCTGTAGCGGCTCGGCTGCGACCACGAGCGTTTCGGGGTTGGCCTCTTTGAAGCGCCGCCCGCAGCCCATCAGCGTGCCGCCGGTGCCGAGCCCGGCCACGAACGCCGCCACCTCGTCGAGCTCCTCGAGAATCTCGACCGCCGTGCCGTTGTAGTGGGCGGCGGGGTTGGCCGGGTTGCCGTACTGGTAGGGCATGTAGTAACGGGGGTCGGACTCGGCCATCTCGAGCGCCATCGCGACCGCGCCGTTCGACCCCTGCTCGCCCGGCGAGTAGACGATCTCGGCGCCGTACATGCGCAAAAGCTGCGTGCGCTCGGGGGTGACGTTGTCGGGCATCACGACCTTCAGCGGATACCCCTTGCGGCGACAGATCATGGCCAGCGCGATCCCGGTGTTGCCCGACGTGGGCTCGAGCACCGTCTGGCCGGGGCCGATCAGACCGCGCTCCTCGGCGTCCTCGATCAGCGAGCGCGCCACACGGTCCTTGACCGAGCCGGTCGGGTTGGCGCTCTCGAGCTTCGCCCAGATCCGCACCCCCGGCTTCGGCGACAGCCGCTTCAGCTCGACGAGCGGCGTGTTACCGATCGCCTCGACGAGGTCGCCGTACTTTCCCCCGCAGGGGCGCTTGTCGACCCGCTCGCCGAGCATGACCTGGCGTCAACGATAGTACGCGCACCGTCAGGGCACGCCGGCCGCGCGCCCGGCCGGGAAGAAAGCGAGCATGCCCGGGATCACGCCCAGATACAGCGTGCCGTCGGGTCCGAGCGTGACCGGCGCGTAGTTGTTGTTGCTGGCCTGGCCTTCGCCGGCGAGGCGGCGCCAGACGACGCGGCCTGTGCGGAAGTCGAGCGCCGTGAGGTACCAGAGGTCGCGACCGTCGCTGCGCCGCGGCTTCTCGTACGTGTAGACGAGGCCGTTGCGGCGCGAAACCTTCGGCACCACCGATGGGGCGCGCACGCGCGCCTTCCACACCACCTTGCAACCCACCCCGTCGCGGTCGAGGTCGACCCGCCAGATGCCGGGCGCTGTCGAACGCCCACCGTTCACCGCGGTGACCGAGTAGCCGTAGTTGTTCTCGACGATCAGCGAACGGCCGATGCCGACAAGCGACTGGTCGGTCGACGAAGCGCCGGCCGCGAACACCGGCATCCGGCACACAACGCGCCGGCCGCGCACACGGCGCCCGCGCCTCAGCACCACGACCTCGATCGGGTCGGCGTTGTTGGTGATCGCCACAAGGTCGCGACCGAGCAGCGTCGGCGTGGTGCCCGAGCCGGTTTGCGTTTGGCCCGGCTTGCGCCGGCCGTCGTTGCGATAGCGCACACGCCACACCGTGCGCGGACCGCGTGCCGACGCCTCGAGGCGATAGAGCGATCGGTTGGTGACGATGTAGACGCCGTGCTCGTCGGCGGCGAAGGAGTTGCCGATCGGGGCGTCGAGCCGGCGCGCCCGCACGCGCCGCGAGGCGGGGTCGACGTAGCCCGCGACACCGCCCTTCGTGGCGAACCAGATCCGCCCCCGCCAGTCGGGCAGCGCCGAGATCACCTGGTCGCCCCTCGGTACCGCGGCGCCGAGCGCGAACGCCGCGTCGACAGCGAAAGCACGCGTGCCGTTCAGCCCCGTCTGGCGCACGACGAGGATGCGGCGGTCGAAGGTGGGGACGACGGCGCGGTCGCGGTGGTCGAGGTAGAAGTAGCCGCCGCCGGCGAAGTTAGTGAAAAGGTCGGCGCCTGGCGCGGTCGGCCGCGGCGGCAGGTCCATGGTGCCGAGCTCGCGCAGCGTGCGCGGCTCGAGCAGCTTGAGGCGCGGGCGGTCTATCCCCACGCAGACGGTGACGAGCCGCCCGTTGCGGTCGAAGGTGATCGAGGCGCACTCGCCTGCGACCGTGTAGCGGTTAACCGCGAGCGCCGGGCCGAGCGGGCCCGGGTGGGGCGAAGCGTCGGTCTGGTAGGCGTCCTCGTGCAGGTTGCTGCGGCCGTTGGCGGCCATGTAGGGGTGGCGCGGCGGCGCGAAGGCGCGTAGCGGTCGCGCGCCCACCGTGCTCCCCTGCGACTCCGGAACCGCACCGAAAGCGGGCAGCGGCACAAGGCCCGCCGCGGTGTCGGCAGCGGACGTGCCGCCGGCGGCTGCCAACGCCTCGCTGGGCGGGGCGTACCCGCTGGCTAGAGCCAGAGCTCCGAGCGCCGCCGCGACCGCCGCGGCGCGACCAGCGGCAGTCCCGCGCCGGCGAGCCACGGTCAGCGCGCGCCGCCCGCCATTGCCGGCAGGATCACGACGGTGTCGTCGCTCGCCACCGGTGTGTCGAGACCCTGCAGCACCCGCACGTCCTCGTCGTTCAGGTAGACGTTGACGTAGCGGTTGAGCTCGCCCTCGGGGTTGAAGAGCTGTTCGCGCGTCGCAGGATGGCGGCTCGCGAGCGCCTCGAGCACCTCGCGCACGTTCGTCCCCTCGACGTTCACCTCGCGCTCGCCGCTCGTGGCGTTGCGCAAAACCGGCGGAATCTTGATCTTCGGCACGGTCGCGGAAGCCTACTCGCTAGCTGTCCACCGCCGAGCGCAAGCGAACTACGCGACGCCCGCGCAGAACGCCTCGTAGTCGGGGAACTTGCCCATCTCCTCGGCGCTGATCGACGCCGGATCGCGCGAGCAGATCGGGCAGTCGGGGTCGCGCCGCACCTTGAGCTCGGTGAACGAGGCGGCAAGCGCGTCGTAGAGCAACAGCCGGCCGATCAGCGGCTCGCCGATGCCGACGATCAGCTTGATCACCTCGACCGACTGCAAGAGCCCCATCACGCCCGGCAGCACACCGAGCACACCGGCCGCGCCGCACGATGGCGCGAGCTCGGGCGGCGGCGGCGTGGGATACAGGCAGCGGTAGCAGGGACCGCGGCCGGGAGCGAACACCGACAGCTGCCCCTCGAAGGCGAGGATCGACGCCGACACCACCGGGATTCCCAGGCGCACCGACGCGTCGTTGAGCAGATAGCGGGTCGGGAAGTTGTCGAGCCCGTCGACGACGACGTCGTACCCCGAGATGATGTCGAGGATGTTGTCGGGGCCGAGGCGCACCGGGTACTTCTCGACCTTGACGTCGGGGTTGATCTGTTTGACGGCGATCTCGGCCGAGTCGACCTTGGGCATGCCGAGACGCTCCTCGGCGTGGGCGACCTGGCGCTGCAGGTTCGAGCGGTCGACGACGTCGTTGTCGACGATCCCGAGCGTGCCGACACCCGCCGCCGCCAGGTAGAGCGCCGCAGGCGAGCCGAGGCCGCCGGCGCCGAGCAGCAGCACCTTGCTGTCGAGCAGCTTCATCTGCCCCTCGAGCCCGACCTCGGGGATGATGATGTGCCGCGAGTAGCGCTCACGCTGCTCGGGCGTCAGCCGGCGCGGAACCTGTACCTCGTAGCCGCGGTCTTTCCAGAGCGTGATGCCGCCGCGCAGCGACTCGACGCGCTCGTAGCCGAGGTCCTGCTCGAGCGTGCGGGCGGCGAGCGCCGAACGGTTGCCCGACGCGCAGTAGAGGACGACACGCTTGGAGCGGTCGGGCACGACCTGCTCGATCCGCGACTCGAGATGGCTGCGCGGCACGTGCAGCGCACCGGGGATGTGGCCGGCGTCCCACTCGTCCTGCTCGCGGACGTCGACCACCACGACCTCGTCGCCGGCGCCGTTGGCGTGCAGCGCCGAGTGCAGATCGGTCGGCTCGATCTCGCGAATCTGCTGCTTGACCTTCTGGATCAGTTCCTGCCCGCTCGGCATTACCTCTCCTGAATTCCTACTGCCGTTTGCGGAAATCAGCCGAGAAGATAGCTGCCAGCGGCGCAAATAAGTCGGGGCGCCGCGCTGCGGCGCCCCGACCGGGAGAGGAACCCAGACCCGCTCTTCTATTCGTGGTGTAAGAACGCTCCGCGCAGCTGTGTCGAGCCCCGTGCGGATGAAGCGTTGTGTTCCAGATTGTCGTCTCGGGACGCCCTTGCCGATATGGGGTGTGGACCCCATTTTGCGCACCGTCGCGGGGCCGACCGATCTCGAAGATGCGCAGGCGGTTCGACTCACTGATCGGCCAGGTGCTGGCGGCCAACGCCGTGCTCGTCGTGCTGACGATGCTGTCGGCGACGCTGGTCGCCGGCTTGCGGCCGCAGGGCAACCAGCTGGTGGTGTTGGTGCTGGCGGTATTGCTCAGCTTGGTGGTGAACATGTGGATGCTCGAGCGCCGCTTCGCGCCGCTCGGAAAGCTCGTCGAAGAGGTAGAGCGCGTCGACCCGGCCAGACCCGGCGAGGCCCGCCTCGCCCGCCCCGACGAACAGGCCGCGGAGGTCGGGCGGCTGGCGCGCGCGTTCGAGCGACTGCTCGAGAGCATCGAGCGCGAGCGGCGGCGCAGCGGCCAGCTCGTGTTGCGCGCCCAAGAGGAGGAGCGGCGCCGGCTTGCCCGCGACCTCCACGACGAGACCAACCAAGCGCTGACCGGCATCCTGCTGCGGCTCGAGGCGCTCGCCTTCGACGTGCCCGACGACCTGCGGCCGCGCGTCGTCGAGCTCAAGCAGCTGGTGGCGAGCGCGATGGAGGAGCTCGTCGCCCTCGCCCGCCAGTTGCGCCCGGCGGCGCTCGACGACCACGGGCTCGTGCCGGCGCTCGAGGCGCAGCTCGCGCGGCTCAGCAAACGCAGCGGCATCGCCGCCGACCTCACCGTGCGCGGTAACCCCGACCGCTTGAGCGCCGACCAGCAGTCGGCGCTGTACCGCATCGCCCAGGAGGCGATCACGAACGCCCAGCGCCACGCCCGCGCGAGGCGGATCGTCGTCGAACTGGCGTGCGAGGGACCGAGCGCGCGACTCACGGTCGCCGATGACGGCGTCGGCTTCGACCCGACCAGCGAGGGCGAGAAGGGGCTCGGCCTGCGCGGGATGGCGGAGCGGGCGCACCTCGCCGGTGGCGAGCTCGACGTGCGGTCGGCACCGGGGGGCGGCACCGCCGTGTCGGTGGTTGTGCCGCTGGCGAGCGGCCCGGCCGGCAACGGCCGCGCGCCGAGCTTCGACTTCGTGACCGAGAGAGCACCGGCGACCGAGCGGTGAGATGACCGCAGGAGCCGGCAACACGACGGTTTCTGTTCTGCTCGCCGACGATCACGCGATCGTGCGCTCGGGGCTGCGGATGCTGATCGATCGCCAGCCCGACATGCGCGTGGTCGGCGAGGCAGCCGACGGCGTCGAGGCGATTGCGCTGGCACGAGCTCTCGACCCCGACCTCTGCGTGCTCGACGTGTCGATGCCGCGCATCAGCGGGCTCGAGGCGACACGCGAGATCCGCGCGCTGCGGCCGAACGTGCGGGTGCTCGTGCTGTCGATGCACGAGGACGACGACTATTTCCTGCAGGCGCTTGCCGCTGGCGCCAGCGGCTACGTGGTGAAGCGCGCCGCCGACACCGATCTGCTCGAGGCGATCCGCACCGTCGCCGCGGGCGGGACGTTCGTGTCCGGCGAGCGCCAGCGCGAGCTGCTCGCCGCCTGGCGCGAGCGCGGCCGCGAAGCGCTCGACGATCCGCTCACTCCGCGCGAGCGCGAGGTCGTGAAGCTCGTCGCGGAAGGCTTCACCAACCGTCAGATCGCCGAGCTTTTGACGCTGTCCGAGAAGACGGTCGAGTCGCACCGCGCCAACGTGCTCGCCAAGCTCGGCATGCGCGACCGCGTCGAGCTCGTGCGCTACGCGATCAAGCGCGGTCTCGTCGAACCCTGAACGCCGCCGCTGAACGGCGCTGGCCGCGGCAGAACGCACAGAACGCGCCTAATGAAGGGTGCTGACCGTTGTCGCATGCCGCCCCTGAGCGCGGCCGCCGGGCGTGGTAGCTTCCGGGCCACTGCTGTTCGGCGTTGATCGGGTGACGTGAGAAGCCCGCGTTTCTTACCGAGCGGCGGTTGCGAGTCAGCGCATCAGGAGGTTGTCAGCGGTGAGCGATCCTCCCGCGATCGAGTTTCGCTCTGTTACCAAGCGGTTCGGCAAGCGCACTGCGGTCGACGATTTCTCGCTCAGCGTCGTGCCCGGCGAGATTTGCGGTCTGCTCGGCCCGAACGGGGCTGGCAAGACGACGGCGCTGCGGATGCTGCTCGGCCTCGTGCGCCCAAGCGCAGGAGCGGCGCTCGTGTTCGGGCGGCCGCTCCACGCCTTCGAGCAGCCGGCACGGATCGTGGGGGCGGTGATGGAGAACGCGCCGCTCCACCCGGGGCGCAGCGCCCGCGACCACTTGCGCGCGCTGGCGCCGCTCGCCGGGGCCGACCGTGCGCGCGTCGACGAGGTGCTCGAGTTTGTCGGCATGGCCGATGCCGCGCGGCGCAGGGCGCGCACCTACTCGCTCGGCATGCGGCAACGCGTTGCGCTGGCAGCCGCGCTGCTCGGCAGGCCACGCGTGCTCGTGCTCGACGAGCCCGCCAACGGCCTCGACCCGGCCGGGATCCGCTGGCTGCGCGACACCGTGGCGCGGCTGGCGCACGAGGAGGGGTGCGCGGTGCTGTTGTCGAGCCATGTGCTAGCCGAGGTCGAACGTGCCGCCGACAGCGTTGCGGTGGTCGACCGCGGACGTCTGGTGGCGGCCGGCCCGACACGCGAGCTCGTCGGCGCGCGCCAGCAGGTGCGCTTCGCCGGGCCCGACGCCGCTCGCCTGGCCGAGGCGCTAGCCGCCAACGGCGCCCCGCCGCGTCCGGACGGGGCCGGGAGCGACGGCCCGGCGTTCGTCGTCGAGGGCGTGGCGGCGGTCGAGGTCGGGCGCGCTGCCGCCGCCATCGGCGCGGTGCTCGCCGAACTGCGCGAGGAGCGCGACTCGCTCGAGGAGGTGTTCCTGCGTCTGACGGGCGGCAACGGGGCGGCCGCCACGGGCGCCAACAGCGACCACGCAGCCGCCATGGGTCCCGAGGGGGGCAGCGGGGCTCCCGCGAGTGCCGACCGCGACGCTCGAACCACCCGCGAACAGAGGAGGCTTTCGGCATGACCACGGTGTTGCGCCTGCGCCGCGCCGCGGCCGGCGAGTTCGTGAAGCTGGCGCGGACGCGCAGCCTCGCCTGGACGCTCGCGGCGGGCGTGCTGCTCGCCGCTGTTTCGGCGCTGCTGGGCGGGATGGTCGGACAGAGCGACGGCTCGCTCACTTCGGGCGATGTGCTGCCGCTCGGGGCGGCGGTGGCGCTGCCGTTCGCAACTGCCTTCGGCGTGATGGTGTTCGCCGGCGAGGTGCGTCACGGAACGCTCACGGTGCTGCTGGCCGCCGAGCCGCGGCGGGCCGTGGTCGTGGCGGCGAAAACGGTGCCGGCTCTGCTCGGCGGCGCGCTGATGGGCGCGGCCGCTGCCGCGGTGTCGGGCGGCGCCGTGCAGGTCACGCTCGGCGACGTGCCGGGAGCGCTGTTCGGGCGCGTTCTCTGGGGCAGCGCCGTCGCCGGGGCGTTTTTGGCGCTGTTCGGTCTCGGCCTCGCCGCGCTCGTGCGCAACCAGGGGGCGGCGCTGTTCGTGGCGCTCGGCTACCAGTTCGCCGGCGAGGAGCTTTTGCGTTTCGGTGTGCGCCGCGAATTCGCGGACCTCGCCGAGCGCCTGCCGATGACGCTGGCAAACGGGCTGGCGATGGGCGACCCGCTGCCTGACGCGCGCGGGGTCGCCGTCGCGATCCTCGCCGCGTGGTCGCTCGGTGCGGTGGTGGTCGGGGCGCTCGCGTTCGCGCGCCGCGACGCCCTGCCCTGAGCGGCGGCAAGCGGCCGGCTGCCGTCGGCGGGCGGCTGACGGCACGCAGCGGCCGGCCGGCGGCCGCCCGCGGCGATCGGGCCGGCCGGCGGCCGCCTGCGGCGAAGCGGTATCCTACTCCGCAAGTCGGATTTAGCGGGAGGCGCGCCCGCGGGCGCTGCCGCTCGCTCCTCTCCCGTGGACCCAGCAGAGCCGCGCCGTGCCGAGCGAACGAACGACAGACGATCGCCTTGCCAGCGGGCACCCCGCCCCGGCCGCCACGGCCGCGCCCAAAACGCTCGCCGCCCGCGAAGACTTTCCGCTGCTTGCGACGAGCCAGAACGGTCGGCGGCTCGCCTACCTCGACTCGGCGGCAACCGCCCAGAAACCCGCCGTAGTGCTTTCAGCGATCGACGACTACTTCCGCCGCTACAACGCCAACGTCCACCGCGGCGTGTACCGGATAGCCGCCGAGGCGACCGATCGTTACGAGGCGGCACGCCACGCCGCCGCCGAGCTCGTCGGCGCCGATCCGCGCGGCACCGTCTTCACGCGCAACGCCACCGAGGCGATCAACCTGGTCGCCTACAGCTGGGCGCGCCACGAGCTCGCGCCCGGCGACGAGGTCGTGCTGACGGTCCTCGAACACCACTCGAACATCGTTCCCTGGCAGCTCGTCTGCGCCGAGCGGGGAGCGAAGCTCCGCTATCTGCCGCTGCGCGAGGACGGCACCGTGGCGCTCGACGCGCTCGACGAGCTGCTCGCCAGCGGTCGCGTGCGGCTCGTGGCGGTGACGCACGTCTCGAACGTGCTCGGCACGATCCTCCCCGTCGCCGAGATCGCGCGCCGCGCCCGCGCCGCCGGTGCGCTCACGCTCGTCGACGGGGCGCAAGCGGTGCCGCACATGCCGGTCGACGTTGCTGCGATCGGCGCCGACTTCTACGTCTGGACCGGCCACAAAGCGCTCGGTCCCACCGGCATCGGGCTACTGCACGCCGCGCCCGAGCTGCTCGAACGGATGCCCCCGTTCCTCGGCGGCGGGCACATGATCAAGCGCGTCGAGCTCGACCGCTCGACGTTCAACGACCCGCCCTGGAAGTTCGAGGCCGGTACCAGCCCGATCGCCGAAGCGATCGGGCTGCACGCAGCGATCGACTACCTGCGCGCGCTCGATCTGGCGCGGGTGCGCGAGCACGAGCGCGAGCTCACGCGCTACGCGCTTGCGCGGCTCGCGGAGTTGCCGTTCGTCCACGTCCCCGGGCCGCCCGCCGACGAGCGCGCCGGCGTGGTGTCGTTCACGCTCGACGGCGTCCACCCCCACGACGTCGCCGAGATCTGCGACCGGCACGCCGTCTGTGTGCGCGCCGGACACCACTGTGCGCAGCCGCTGATGCGCGAGCTCGGCGTCACCGCCACGACGCGCGCCTCGTTCCACGTCTACAACGACGCCAGCGACGTCGATCGCCTCTGCGAGGCGCTGGTGGCGGCGCACGAGCTCTTTACGCGCTGAGCGCGACCGCGCGTTCCGGCGCGCGAACCGCTCGCCGCTCGCGCTTGCGATCTGACCGTCCGTTCAGTTAGAGTTGGCGCACCCCCGGCCGCTGAGGGACGGCCGTAGCGGGAGGTCGCGTGCGTGGCCCCGTGCGCTACGGCGCTCGTCTCGCGACCGGCGGCTCGAGTAGCCCCCTACAGGAAAAGGAGTGATGCGAATGTCCCGCAGAGCGAAGCTGCGCTGCGCTTTACCGCTCGCGCTGGTGGGCGTGGTGGCGGCGTTCGCTCCCGCAGCGAACGCCCAGCTCGCCGTCGACTACAGCCTGCCCAAGGCGCTCGCGGCCTGGGCCGCCAACCCGAACGGCTCGCCGCCCGGCGCCAACGACTGGAGCTGCCGACCGAGCTCGCTCCACCCCTACCCGGTGATCCTCGTTCACGGCACCTTCGAGAACCAGCGCTTCAACTGGAACGCGCTGGCGCCGCTGCTCAAGAACGCCGGCTACTGCGTGTTCTCGTTCAACTACGGCGCCACCCAGGGCACGCAGCTCACCGGCGGTTTCGCCAACGGGCTCGCCGCGGTGCGCGACTCGGCGCGGCAGCTGGCCGCGTTCGTCGACCGCGTGCGCGCCGCGACCGGCGCCGCCGAGGTCGACATCGTCGGCCACTCGCAGGGCGGCATGATGCCCCGCTACTACACCAACAAGCTCGGCGGCGCGAGCAAGGTGCGTGCCCTCGTCGGGCTCTCGCCGAGCAACCACGGCACGACGCTCAGCGGGCTCACCGAGTTCGCCCGGCTGCTCGGCCCGATCGGCAACGCCGCGGTGCAGCTCGTCACCTCGTTCTGCCCGGCGTGCGGCGACCAGATCCGCGGCTCGGCGTTCATGCAGGAGCTGAACGCCGGTGGCGACACGGTCGCCGGGGTCGCCTACACGGTGATCCAGACCAAGTACGACGAGGTCGTCACCCCCTACGACTCGGCGTTCCTCACGCCGGCCGCGAGCAGCCACCAGGTCCGCAACATCCTGGTCCAGAACGGTTGCCCGCTCGACCTCTCCGAGCACCTGGCGATCCCGTTCGACCGGCGTGCTCTCGCATACGTGCTCAACGCACTTGATCCCGCCCGTCCGCGACCGGTCCCGTGTGTTCCGGTCGCGCCCCTGATCGGCGGTTGACGATCCCTGCCCCCCGAGCGCGGGCGCGCGGGCTGGAAGCCCGCGCGCCCGTCGCTTTTTCGGGCGCGCGCGCTGTGGGCTAGTCGACGGGCGCAGCGACGGCGCTGCGCGCCGGCCGCACGAACACCCGCCCGCCGACGGGAAGAAGCTCGAGCGACGATGTCTTGACAAGCACCGTCCGGCCGCTTTCGTGGCGCACGCGGTAGAGCACGTCGTGGCCGTAGAACTCGCGGTCGACGATCTCGCCGTTGCCGCCGGCGTCGTCGCGCACGATCTCGAGCTGCTCGGGTCGCACCGCCACGTGCACCGGTCCCTCGCTGCAGCGCCGTGCCAGGTCGAAGCTGCCAATCTCGGTGTGGGCGATCTGCCCCGCGGCGACGGCGGGCACGACGTTGACGTCGCCGACGAACTGGGCGGCCCACCGCGACGCGGGGCGCGCGTACACCTCCTCGGGCGTTCCGATCTGCACGAGCCGCCCGGCGCGCATCACCGCCACCCGATCGGCGAGCGAGAGCGCCTCCTCCTGGTCGTGGGTGACGAGGATCGCGGTGGCCTCGGCCTCGCGCAAGATCACCTCCACCTCGCGCCGCAGGTCGGCGCGCAGAGTCTCGTCGAGGTTCGAGAACGGCTCGTCGAGGAGCACCACCGCCGGGTCGGGGGCAAGCGCCCGCGCCAGCGCGACACGCTGGCGCTCGCCGCCCGAGAGCTCGTGCGGGTAGCTGTCGGCGCGGTGCTGCAAACCGACGAGCTCGAGCACCGACCGCACCTTCGCGCGCCGCTCGCGCCGCGGCACGCGCGCGAGACCGAACGCCACGTTCCCCGCCACCGTCAGGTGTGGGAAGAGCGCATAGTCTTGAAACACCATGCCCACCCGCCGCCGCTCGGGCGGGACGAAGACGCGCACGTCGGCAACCGTTTCGCCGCCGATCTCGATCCGCCCGCTGTCGGGCCGCTCGAACCCGGCGATCAGGCGCAGCAGCGTCGTCTTGCCGCAGCCCGACGGGCCGAGCACGGCGAGCAGCTCGCCGGCGCCGACGGCGAGCGAGAGCGCGTCGACGGCGCTGTGCTGGCCGAAGCTCTTGCTGACGTTGTCGAGCCGGACGGTGCTCATCTCGCCTCACGCTGCTGGTTCGATCCCTAGCAGGTCGCGCCGCTCGGTGCGCGCCGAGCGGCGCCGGGCCGCGCTCGGGAGCGACAGCCGCAGCCCCACCACCACCGGCACGAGCGAGCACGCCACGATCAAGAGCGCCGGCAGTGCCGCCACGTGCCAGAGCGACTCGGCGGTCGCCTGCCACACCTTGACGGCGAGCGTGTCGCCGCCGAGCGGGCGCAACAGCACCGTCGCCGGCAGCTCCTTCATCGTCTCGGCGAACACCAGCACGAACGCGGTAAGGAGGCTCGTGCGCAGAAGCGGCAGGTGGACGCGGCGCACCACCGTACCCTCGTCGCTGCCGAGCCCGCGTGCCGCCTCGTCGAGCGAGCGTGGGATGCGGTCGAGACCGGCGCGCACCGGCTGGAAGCCGATCGCCAGGAAGCGCACGCAGTAGGCGAAAAGCAGGCCGAGCACGGTGCCGGTGAGCGGCAGCGGCGCGCTTTCCGGCCAGAGCGGCGTGGCGGCGACGAGATCGTCGACGAAACCGAGCGGCACGATCACCGCCGCGGCGACGACCGCGCCGGGCAGGCCGTAACCGATCGTGGCAAGGCGCACCACGAGGCGGCGCAGGCGGCTCGGGCGTTCGCGCAGCGAGTAGGCGAGCACCACGGCGAGGCCGACGACGATCGCCGCCGCGGTCGCCGCCAGCAGCAGGCTGTTGCGCGCAGCGGGCGCGAAACCGGGGTCGACGTTGCCGCTCGCGACGTTGTCAGCCGCCCACACGGCGAGCTGGGCGAGCGGAGCCACCACCACCCCACAGACGAGCAGCGTGGGCAGCGCTGCGGCAGCAACAGCGACTGGGCCGCGCAGGCGCAGGCGCGCGAGCGGGCGCTCGGCGGTGGTGGCGGCGGCGCGCGCGCTGCCGGCGAGCGCGCGCTCGACGACGAGCAGAGTCAGGGTGACGGTGGCGAGCAGCGTCGCTAGCTGCATCGCCGCGGCGCGGTCGAAGGCGTTGAACCACACCTTGTAGATGGCGTTGGCGAACGTCTGGACGCCGAGCAGGTTGACGGTGCCGAAGTCGGCGAGCGCCTCCATCACCGCGAGCACAACGCCGCCCAGCACCGCCGGCCAGGCGAGCGGAACGACGACGGTAGCGAGGGTGCGCAAGCGGCCGCTGCCGAGGCCGCGCGCCGCCTCGACGAGCGAGCGCGGCTGGGAGAGAAAGGCGGCGCGCGCCAAGAGGTACACGTACGGGTAGAGGACGAGAGTGAAGACGACGACTGCACCGCCGGTGGAGCGCAGCTCGGGCACGCGGCGGCCGACGGTGCCGAGCGCGAACAGCGTGAACACGTAGCTCGGCATCGCTAGTGGCAGCACGAGCGCCCACTCGAGCACGCGCCGGCCGGGGAAGTCGCAGAGCGCGACGAGCGCCGCGAGGCCTGTGCCGAGCACGAGCGTGCCGCAGGCGACACCGGCGACGAGCAGCGCGGTGGCGAGGAAGGCGTCGGGAACGAGCGCCCAGAAGCGGACGAGCTCGTCGTGGGCGAAAACGAAGCTGAGCGGCAGCGAGACGAGCGGTCCCGCCACGAGCACGGCGGCCACGGCGGCACCGGCCCCCAGGCCGGTGCCGCCGTGGCGGCGTGGCTGCCGAGCGTCGCTCAGCGCCAGCCGACCTCCTCCATCAGCGCCAACGCTTCTTGCAGGTGCCGGGCGGCACCGGCAACGTCGATCGGGTCACGCTTGAAGGTGCCGAAGCGGCGTAGCTCGGGCGGGCCGGGCACAGCCGGGTCGGCCGGGAACTCCTTGTTGTTGCGCACAAGCTCTTCCTGCACCGAGGGCCGGGTCAGATACTCGACGAGCTTGCGCGCGAGCTCGCGGTGGCGGGTGTAGCGGGTGATGCCGATGCCCGATAGGTTGACGTGCGTGCCGCGCCCGTCCTGGTCGGCCCACTCGAGCGCGACGGGCAGGTTCGGGTCGCTGGCGAGCATGCGGCCGAGGTAGTAGGAGTTGACGAGCCCGAGGTCGCAGCGGCCGTCGGCGATCGACTGGATCACGTCGACGTCGGAGCCGAGGATTCGCGGCTGGTTGGCCATCCAGGAACGCAGCAGCCGCTCGGTAGCGGCACGCCCGAACTTGGCGATGCGGTCGGCGACGAACGAGACGTTGTACTCGCTCGTGCCCGAGCGCAGACAGAGGCGGCCGCGCCAGCGCGGGTCGCCGAGGTCGCGGTAGTGGGTGACGGTGCCCGCGGGCACGCGCTCGGTCGAGCGGACGATGGTGCGTGCGCGCACGGTCAGCGCGTACCAGTAGCCCTGCGGGTCGCGCAGGCCGGCGGGAACGGCGCGGTCGAGCGCGCTCGAGCGCAGCGGTTGCAAAAGCCCCGAGCTGCGGGCGCGCCAGAGGTTGGCGCCGTCGACGGTAATGAAGACATCGGCGCGGGTGCGATCGCCTTCGTTGCGCAGGCGCTCGTAGAGCTCGGGCGCCGAACCGCCGAAGAGGGTAAGGTCGACGCGCTCGCGCGAGGCGAACTCGCGGAACGGCTGCTCTTCGCCGTAGTGGGCACGGGCGGTGTAGACGACGAGCCGCTGCCCGTCGCCGCCGCCGGTGGCGAGAACGACGGCGACGACCACGACGACGAGCGCTACGAGCGCCCCGCCGACCACAAGTCTCCTACTCACCTGCCGACCTCCTTTTTCTCTCGCGCGTCGCGTCGTCGGGTTCGCGCACGCTCCTGACGCCGGTTCGCACACGGTCCGGCCGCCGGGTCGCGCACGTTCCGAACGCCGCGTTGGCGAACGCTCCGGACGCCGCGTCCGCGAACGCCGCGTTAGGTTAGCCTAAGTCCTAGTTCGGGAGTCGGCTTAGGGCGCCGCCGTCGGGGTGGCCGCGGGGGCCGCCGGGACGGGGCCCGGCGCGCGCGGTCCGAGCAGCCGCGGCGCCCCGTGCGTGGCGTGCACCCGAAGCTCAAGCCGCGGCCGCTCGCGGCCGACGTGAAAGTGCGGGGCGCACGCGCCCCCGCCGACCACACTGTCCAAACGTCTGCGTCACGGCCCGGCTGGACATCCCGGAGGGTGGTGGCGCGCGCCCGCCCTCGCGCGATGAGCATCAAGGTCGACCCGAAACAGCTCGCCCTCGTTCGCGGTCTCGACGACACCCGCCGGGCGCTGGCGGCGTGGCAGGAACGGCCGCTCGCGGTGCTCGGCCCGTGGTTTTTGGGGGCGGTGGCGATCGCGCTGGCGCTGCTCGGCGCGGTGGCGGCGGTCGCAGCGGCGAGCCCGCCCGACCCGACGCGCTACGCGATCCCGGGCCTCAACGTGCGCGCCGACCTGGGCGACTACGTGCACATCCTGATCCGCAACACGCTGGTGCTGGCCTTGCACGCGCTGGCGTGCGTGGCGGGGTTCATCGCCGGCAGCTCGCTGCCGCTGCAGGCGCAGTACTTGAGCGGCCTCAACCGGCTGGTGCACGAGCGCGCCGGGCCGCTGGCGATGGCGTTCGTGGCGGCGGCGACGCTGTTCTCGCTGGCGACGCAGGCGTACGTGCTCGGCGGCACGGCGAGCACGCTCGCCGCCCAGCTCGGTGTGGGGCTCGGCGGGCTGCTTTTATCGCTTCTGCCGCACGCGCTGCCGGAGCTGACGGCGGTGTTTTTGCCGCTCGCGGCGTGGCTTTTGTTGAGCCGCGAGGGGCGGTGGAACGAGCTGCTGGCGGCAACGGCGGTGTGCGTGGCGGTGGCGCTGCCGGTGCTGTTCGCGACGGCGGCGATCGAGCTGACGGTGTGGCCGCGCCTGCTAGCGCAGCTGGCGTGGGGTTGAGCGCGGTGCGGGGCGCGCCAGCGAGGCACAGGCGCGTCCGTCTCGCCCCGTGCCGGCAAGGAGCGACGCTCTCGGCGCGCTAGCAGCGGATGCGGCGGGAGATCGTGTAGCGCCGGCCGCGCTCGTCGACGAAGACGGCGCGCACGCTGCGCCGCCGTTTCGGGCCGCAGCCGACGGAGGCGACGAGGTTGCGGGTGCGGCGGCCGCTGCGCACGGAGCGGCGCGGCAAAAGCAGCTCGAAGCCGTCGAAGTTGAGGGCGTAGTCGGGCAGCGGATGGCGGAGGAAGGCGTCGGGCTGGGTGGGGAGCACGAGCCTGAGCTCGTCGCTGCGCAGACCGTCGAGGCGGGTGCGCCGCACCCCCAGACTGGCGACGACGAGCGCGCTGCGCACGCACGGGAGGTCGTAGAGCGCGCCGCTCTGGAACTGGATCGCGAGGGCGCGGCGGGCACCGTAGGCGGTGCCGGCGATCTGGCAGGTGGTGACCTGGGGTGCGGTGCGGGCGGCGCCGGGCGGTCCGACGGAGCCGATGGCGCTGGCGAAGCCGAGCGCCCGGTCGCCGCAGCGCGCGAGCGTGTCGGCGACACCGGCTTCGAGCACGCTGCGCGGACAGGTGCCGGCAAGTGTGGGGTCGACGACTACCCCGGCGATCGTCACCGACATGCGCGCGAGCGGCGGCTCGATCGCCCCGCGCCGCGAGCTGACGCGGAAGCGCAGCCGCAGCGAGCGCGGCCGCGGCCGCCGCACGCTGCCGGCCGCGCCCCGACCAACGTCGACAGTCAGCGCGATGCGCGGGACGGGCGGGCCGGGGGCGCCACTAGCCTCGCCCGCAGCACTGGCCGACCCGGCGGCGCCGGCCGCTGCGGTGGCCGCCGTCGTGGCGGCCACCGCAGCGAAAGCGGTCAGCAGGCGGCGGCGCAGCGCCCGAACTCCGCTTCGCAACCGTCAAGGAGCTGCCAGTTGCCGGCGAGGGCGCGCTCGGCGGCAGCGGCAAGCCGCTCCTCGTCGAGCCCTGCGCGCGCCTCGAGCAGGCGCCGCGAGTGGGCGGCGTGCTCGTGGTCGAGCTCGGCGTGAAGAGCGAAGTACTCGGTGGCCGGGCCCTCCTCGAAGCCGTAGCGCTCGACAAGGCCCTCGAGCTTGGTTTTGGCGATCGCCGGCTGTGCCGACTCGATCGCATAGGCGACGGCGAGGCGCTCCTCGAGCGTGTCGCCGCTCCGCCAAGCCTCGGCGCAGGCGACGGTCTCGCTGCGCGGCTCGCGCGCCAGGTCGGCACCGAGCGCGGCGGCGAAACGGTCCCACAGCTCGACGTGCGCGCGCTCCTCGGCGGCGTGCTCGCGCAGGCGAGCGGCCTCGTCGGGGTCGCTGGCAAGCTCGGCCGCACCGTCGAGACAGTCGGCGAGCGCGACGACAGCGTGCCGGTACTCGCCGGCGTAGAAGGCGAGCTCTTCGCGCGTCAGCTCGCCCTCCGACCAGCGCTGGTAGAAGGGGTGCGTGAGTACGTCGTAGCGGCGCCGCAGCGCCTCGATCCGCTCGAACAGGCTCATCCTCTCGTAAGTCCTCCTCGGCTCACAGGGGTTGTCGCGGGGATGGTATCGGTGGGCACGAAGCGGGTTTGCCAAGCTGGGCTGCGCGCATGCTGCGACGAGTGCCAGAACTACGCACGCCAGTGGCACGACACCGGCGATCGGCACACAGGACTCCCTCGTGGAAGCCCACCACGCTTCATCGCTGACCGGTGACGTTTCGCCACCGACTGGCCTCGCCACTGACTGGCCCCCACGTGGACGGAGCACTGCGCCACGGCCGGTGAGTGACTAGCCGATCTAGCGCTTGGCAACACCGAGAGCCAAGCGGAACGCTGGCCTAATGGAGCGCGGGGCCCTCTGGGGGTTGACCTCCCTACCTCCCCCGCCGGTACCGGCACACCTGCGCGCCGGTCGACGCCGTGGCGGTCGACACAAGATCGAACGCAAGCGGCGCGGCAAGATCGGCGAACAGCTCCTTGCCGCTGCCGAGCGCCAGCGGCACGACCGTGAGGACGAGCTCGTCGACGAGATCCGCAGCGAGAAGCGAACGCACCATCGTCGGGCTGCCGTACACGTAAACACAGCCGCCGGGCTGCGAGCGCAGCGCCGACACGGTGTCGAGAAACTCGCTGCCGCGAACGATCGTCGTTGGGTGCCAGGTGATGTCGCTCTCGGCGAGAGTGTCAGACACCACGTACTTCTGCACCCCGTTGATCCAGTCGGCGAACGGGTCGCCCGACCGGCCCGGCCAGGCGCGCGCCGACACCGTGTAGGTGCGGCGACCCTGCAGCAGCGCGTCGCTGCGCTTCGCAAGCTCGCCGAACGTCCCGCCGATCACCTCGGGATCGAAGAACCGCGCCATCCAGCCGCCATGGGCGAAACCGCCGTCTTGATCCTCCTCCGCCCCGCCCGGCGCCTGCACCACCCCGTCGAGGGTTATGAACTCGGTAACGACAACATCCATCGCGCATGCCTCCTTCGGGTCGGGGTGGTCGAGGTCGGGGCGGTCGAGGGCGGTTCGGTTGACGACAGCCGAGGGGGCACGGGGGTGGTCGTGCGGCGGCGCCGCGCAAAGCCGACGTCCTCGCCGGGCGACCGCTGTCGCCCCACACCCATCTGCCAACATCGCGGCCGCTGTGCGCGTCGAGCCGAACAGCGAGATCGCGATCCCTGACTTTCCGCCGGGCACCGAGTGGGTCGGGGGCCGCGAGCTGCGGCTTCATCGCGTGCTCGGGCGGGCGATCTTGCTCGTCGAGTTCTTCGACATCGCGCGCATCAACTCGCGGCGCACCCTCCCCTACCTCCGCGCCTGGCGCGACCGCTACAGCGAGCACCGCCTGCAACTCATCGGCATTCACACTCCCGCCTACAGCTTCGGACGCGACGCGGAGCTCGTCACGCGCGCCTGCGCTCGCCTCGGCATCGACTGGCCCGTCGCCCACGACCCCAACTTCGAGATCTGGCGCCTCTACGGCAACCGCGGCTGGCCCGCCCGCTACCTCTTCGACCAGCGCGGCCAGCTCCGCCACCTCCACTTCGGCGAGGGCGAGTACCAGGAAACCGAGCTCGCGATCCAGGAGCTCGTGCGCGAAACCGACCCCGGCGCCGAGCTGCCGCCGCCGCTCGCGCCGCTAAGGCCCGAGGACGCGCCGGGCGCCGTGCTCGAGCCGCAAACCGCCGACATCGAGCTGCCCCGCGACCGCGCGCGGCTCGACCTCACAGGCGAGTGGCGCGCCGGCGACGACTACCTCGAAGCGGCGAGCGCCGGCGCCAGCGCGCGCTTCGCCTTCCGTGCCGGCGGCGCGTTTGCAGTGCTGTCGGGTGACCGCGAGCCCGACCTCTACGAAACCGACGGCGAGATCGTCGCCGACCGCCCCGGCCTGCGCCTGCACGCCATCCAGTTCACGCCGCTGCCGCCGCGCGAGCGCCCCGCCGGATAGGGCACGCGCTCGTACCCGCCTACGGCGCGAGCGGCAGCTCGCGCTCGGCGAGCGCCTTGCGGATCTCGCGCGGCAGCATGAAGCGCACGTTCTCGTCGACCGTGCGAAGCTCCTCGACCCGCTCGACGCCGCGCGCGCGGAACCACGCCACAAGCCGCTGCACCAGCTCCTCGGGCGCACTCGCCCCCGACGTGATCCCCACCGTGCGCTTGCCCTCGAGCCACTCGTCGCGCACCTCGCTCTCGTTGTCAATCAGGTGCGCCTCGGCGCCGTGCTCGCGTGCCACCTCGACGAGCCGGTTCGAGTTCGAGGAGTTGCGCGACCCGATCACGAGCACCAGATCGCACTGGCGCGCCAGCTCGCGCACCGCCATCTGGCGGTTGGTGGTTGCGTAACAGATGTCGTCGGACTTCGGCCCGACGACGTTCGGGAAGCGCTCGCGCAGGCGCTGGATGATCCGCTTCGTCTCGTCGACCGAGAGCGTTGTCTGCGTGAGGTAGGCGACACGGTTGGGATCCTCGACCTCGAGGCGGTCGACGTCCTCCTCGGTCTCGACGAGCACGATGCGGTCGGGGGCCTCGCCCATCGTGCCCTCGACCTCCTCGTGCCCCTCGTGCCCGATCAACACGATCGTGTAGCCCTCGGCCGCGAACTTGCGCGCCTCGACGTGCACCTTGGTGACGAGTGGACAGGTGGCGTCGATCGTGCGCAGCCGCCGCCGGCGCGCGTTCTCGTGCACTGCGGGCGCCACGCCGTGGGCCGAGAAGATCACCACCTCGCCTTCGGGCACCTCGCTCTCGTCGTCGACGAACACCGCGCCGCGCTGGCGCAAGGTCTCGACAACGTGTTTGTTGTGGACGATCTCCTTGCGCACGTACACCGGTGGGCCGTAGAGCTCGAGCGCCCGCTCGACGGTCTCGACCGCACGATCGACACCGGCGCAATAGCCGCGCGGCGCGGCGAGCAGCAGGCGCTCGGGACGCGGCGGTGCGGCAACGGAGGATTGAGCGCTGCTCACGTAGCGCAGTCTAGGGGGCGAGCGCCAACTGTCGGCGAAGCGGACTCTCGCCCTCGACGAGCGCAGCCCGCACAGCGGCGTCGAAACCGACCGGGCGCAGCCCAAAAAGGGCCATGCCGCTCGGGTCGCACACGGTCGTGTCAGTGCGCAGGCCGTCGATCAGCGGCCGAGCCACACCGGTGTCGACCGGTGTTACGAGCCCGAGCCACAGCGACGAGAGCCGCGGTGTTAGCACCGGAACGCGCAGCTTCGGTGGCCGGCGTCGGCCGAGCGCATCGGCGACGCGATCGATCATCTCGCGATAAGTCAAGACGTCGGGCCCACCGATCTCGATCGTGCGACCGCGCGCCGCCTCGATCTCGATCGCGTCGGCCAGGTAGGCGACGACATCGTCGATCGCGATCGGCTGCGTCGGCGTTTCGAGCCAGCGCGGCGTCACCATCACCGGCAGTCGCCGCACCAGGTGGATGAGCGTCTCGAAACCGGCGCTGCCGCGCCCTACCACCATGGCCGCGCGAAAGTAGGTGAGCGGCACACCTGCCTCGCGCAGACGCAGGGCCGTTTCGTGGCGGCTGCGCAGGTGCGCAGAATCCTCGCGCCGCTCGCCGCCCAGGCCGCCGAGGTAGATGATCTGGCCGACCCCGGCGGCTGCACACGCCGCCCCGAAGTTGCTCGCCGCACGCTTGTCGCGGTCGACGAACCCGCCACGGTTGCCGCGCCCCATCGAGTGCACGAGGTAGTAGGCGGCGTCACAGCCTTCGAGCGCTCGGGCGAGCGACGCTCGATCGAGAACGTCGCCCTGAACGATCTCGGCGCCGCGCGCAACCACCTGGCGGGCGCGCTCGGGGCGGCGCACGAGCGCCCGCACCTGCCAGGAGCGCGCGAGCAGTTCGCGTACGAGACGTGACCCAACGAAGCCGGTCGCTCCGGTGACGAGAACCCGTCGAGCGTTCGCACTCACGCTGCCTCCCACACGACTAGTACGCGGCTGGGGCGGCGTTGGATCTAGTTGGCGCCGCGCCGATCGGCGCTGGTCGCGCAGCACCGGGCAGTCGGCGCACTCGTTCCATGCAGCTGACGCTCGCAAGCGAGCGATCCACCAACCTTGGCCGAGACTCGCGCGCCGCCAGCCGCTACCTTCGCGAATTGTCGTGAGCTCCCCTGTGCGCCTCTCGCCGATCGACGCGTCCTTCCTGCACCAGGAACGGCGCGCGTCGCACATGCACATCGGGGGCGTGCTGATCTTCGACGGGCCACCACCGAGCTACGACGACCTGATCGCGCACATCCTCGAGCGGATGGAGGCGGTTCCCCGCTACCGCCAGCGGCTCGTCAAGCCGCCGCTCGGGCTCGGGCGGCCGTTCTGGGCCGACGATCCCGACTTCAACATCCGCTACCACGTGCGCCACACCGCGCTGCCGCCGCCCGGGTCGGAAGAGCAGCTGCGGCTGCTGGTGGGGCGGATCTACTCGCAGCGGCTCGACCGCTCACGGCCGCTGTGGGAAGCGTGGCTCGTCGAAGGGCTCGAAGGGGGCCGTTTCGCGCTGGTCTCGAAGACGCACCACTCGGTCATCGATGGAGTGTCGGGCGTCGACATCGCCACCGTGCTTTTCGACAGCGACCCGCTGCCGGCACGCCCCCACCGGCCAGCGAAACCGCGCGCGACCGAGCGCGTCGACACGCTCGACCTGCTCGCCGAAACGGCGTCGGCGGCTCTGCGCACCCCGCTCGAGCTCGCAGGCGGCGCGCTGCGTGCCCTTGGCCGACCAGCCGAAGCGGCGCGCAAGGCGCGCGAGGCGGTCGAGGGTCTCGGCGAGGTCGCCTGGGCGACGCTCAACCCGGCGCCGACGACCCCGCTCAACGTGCGCATCGGCCCGCACCGGCGGATCGCCTGGATCGAGGCGCCGCTCGACGACTTCCGCGCAGTGAAAAACGGTTTCGGCGCGACGGTCAACGACGTCGTGCTCGCGGCGGTGAGCGGTGCGCTCGGCCGCTGGCTGCGGCGCCGTGGCGTCCCGACCGCCGGGCTCGAGCTGCGCGCGCTCGTGCCGGTGTCGGTGCGCGCGCCCGACGAGCACGGCACGCTTGGCAACCGCATCGTCGCGATGCGCGGCCCGCTCCCCGTCTACGCCTGGGAGCCGGTCGAGCGGCTGCGCACCGTCGCCGAGGCGATGGCCCACCTCAAACGCTCGAAGCAGGCGGTGGGGGCCGCGGTGATCGCTTCGCTCGAGCGCTTCGCGCCGCCCACGCTGCTGGCAGTCGCCTCGCGACTCAACTTCTCGACGCGCCTGTTCAACCTCATCGTCACCAACGTGCCCGGCCCACAGATCCCGCTCTACCTGCTCGGGCGCAAGATGGAGGCGTGCATACCGGTGGCGTTCCTGCCCGAAAACCACGCCCTGGCGGTGGCGGTGATGAGCTACAACGGCTGGCTGCGCTTCGGGCTTTTGGGCGACTGGGACGCGCTGTTCGACCTCGATCTGCTCGCCGAGGACCTGCGCGCGAGCATCGAGGAGCTAGTGGCGGCGACGGGCGCCCGGGCTGCGGGCGACGCGCGGGGCGACAGGCATGCGGCGACAGGCCCGCGGGCTGCGAGCGGGGCGAGCGGCGACGGGCGCGTGGCGAGCGCCACCGGCAACGGGCGGGCGCCGGCGCGCTCGGCCCGGCGGCGCAAGCGCACCTCCCGCGCGCGCTAGCGGCGACCGGGGGCTCCCCCTCGCGTGCCCCGGGAGCGACCGACTAGCGCCGAGCCGCGCTCCGAGCTAGAGTCGCTGGTAGCAGGGGTACGAAGGTCGCTCCCCGCACGTGGCGGGAGCGACGGCCAGAGCGGGAGGTTCGCACCAGTTGGCAGGAAGCCACGGTTGCTTTGCGTTGCAAGGTTCGCGGCGGGGTGGGCTCGTCGCACTCGCGGCGATCGCCGCGGTCGCGCTCTGGGCGGCACCGCTCGCGGCGGCGCGCGTCGAGGTGAGCGGCCTCGCCGCCAGCTTCAGCACGCTGCAAGCGGGCGGCTCGCCCGACTTCCAGCTGACGATCGACCTCGCCTCGAACCCGGCGAGCGACGACCCGCGCGACCTCGTGATCACGCTGCCGCAGGGGCTCGTCGCCAACCCGCTCGCCGCCCAGCGCTGCCCCGTCGCCGACTTCACCGCCGACGCCTGCCCGGCCGGCGCGAAGGTCGGCTCGACGACGGTGCGTGCCCGCGTCGAAGCGCTCCTCGGCGCCGAGGTGACGGCGAACGGCGACGTCTACAACCTCGTTCCGGGCCCCGGCGAGCCCGCCCGGCTCGGCGTCGTCGTGCGACCGCCGCTCGCCGCCGCCCAGCACTATCAGGTGGTAGTGCGGATCCGCGGCGACCGCGGCTTCGTGATCGAGAACGCGATGTCCGGCCTCGAACGCACCGCCGGCGGCCTGCCGATCCGCATCGAACAGATCACGCTCGCCCTCGCCGGTAGCGTCGGCGGCAAGCCGTTCCTGCGCCTCCCCACCTCGTGCCGGCGCGCCGACATCGCCGTGGCGGTGCGCTCGTGGGACGAGCCGCAGGTCGAGACGCGCCGCACCGTCGCGTTCACGCCGGTGCGCTGCGAGCGGGTGCCGTTCCGGCCGAGCTTGAGCGGCACGATGGGCGCGCCCGGTGCGACATCGATCGGCGCGACCGTGCCGGTGACCGCGTCGGTCATCACTTTCCCCGACGACGCTGCGGTCGCCGCCACCACCGTGTCGCTGCCGCGGGCGGTGGGCGTCAACCTGCGCTCGCTGTCGGTTCTGTGCGATCCGGCTGCTTTCTCTGCCGACCGCTGCCCACCCGAGACACGGGTGGGGACCGCTCGGCTCGCGAGCCCGCTCGTCGAACGGCCGCTCGAGCTGCCCGTCTACATCGTGCGGCGCGACAACGAGCTGCCGGCGCTCGGCTTCCGCCTCTACGGCGGATCGATCATCGGTCGCACCAAGCTCGGCGAGCGCGTCACGAACATCTTCGCCGGGCTCCCCGACCTCCCGCTCTCGCGCTTCGACCTCACCGTCGACGGCGGCCCGCGTGGCCTGCTGCAGGCCTCCAGCGACCTCTGCAAAGCGACTACCCCGCGCGACGCCGAGGCGACGTTCAGCTCGCACTCGGGAATCGACGTCACGATCTCGACGCCGTTCGGCGTCGACGGCTGCCCGCCGGGCGCAACGCGCCCGCCGGCGGCGACCCGCTACCGGCTCGCGCACGGCCTGGCGGTCCGTGGCGAGAGCGCGACGCTGCTGGTGCGCGTCTCGGCCTCGCGGCCGCTCGCACGCGCCGTGCTGACGCTGCCGCGCCAGCTCGCCGCGGCGCGACGCAGCAAGGCGACGGCGGCGGTCGGCGGCCGGCGGCTGCGCGGCCGGGCGCTCGCGGTGCGCGGACGCTCGCTGCGCTTGCGCGCCACACGGCCTGGGCGCACGCTCGTCGTGACGTGGCGCGGTTTGCGCGCCGCGCGCTCGCTGGTGCGCGCGCTGCGAGCGAGGCGAACGCCGCGGCTCGCGGTGCGCCTGACGGTGATCGAGAGCAGCGGCGCGCGCCGCGCCTTCAGGCTGGCGGTGCCGGCGCGCCGCCGTTAGGTCGTCCTGTGCCGGCGCCGAAGCGCTAGGCGGCGCCGACCCGCTGCCGCTCCCATGGCGGCAGGTGTTGCGGGCGCAGCTCGTGTGCGCGCGCGAGCACCGCGGCGGGAAGCGGCGCTGGCTCGAGCGCGAACAGCTCGCTGTAGGTCGCGGCGAGCGCGTCGGCGAGCGCGCGCGTGGTGGCGCTGGGCCCGTCGGCGGCCGCGGCTGCCCCGCCGGCGGCGTACCCGGCGCCCGCTGCCGGTACGGCCCCTGCCGGCGGTCGCTCCCCCGCCCGCCGCGCGCGGGCGAGCTCGGCGGCGACGCTGCCGACCGTGTCGGGGTCGAGCGACAGCCCAAGCGCGCGGTACGCCGCCGTCAGCACGGCACGCAAGCGGGGCGCGTCGTCGCCGACCACGACCGCACCGACGCACACGCCCCCGGCGACGATGCGCTGCCCGATGCCGGCGAGCTTGACGCGCCCACCGACGCCGACGCTGAACGCGCCCGGGCACCACTCGCCAGCCACCTCGCCGGCGCGCGCCTTGATCCCGAGCGCCGATAGCGCCCGCACGATCGCGCCGGCGTGGAGCTCGAAGCGTTCGCGCACGCCTCGGCGCGGATCGCGCTCGCGGGTGAAGACACCAACCTCGACCACGCCCGCCGACAGCGCCGCGGCGCGACCGCCGACCAGTCGCACGACCGTCGGGAACCCGTGGGCGCGGGCGCTAGCTGCGGCCGCTTCGCCGCGACCGGAAGCGAGGTCCAGTTTCGAGAGCGCGAGCGCCGGCGCGGCGATCGCCACCCGCACGATCTTGTCGGCGTGCCCGGCAGCGACGTGCTCGAGGAGAGCTTGCGCGAGCGCCGCCGACAGCGCCGGGTCGCGCCCGTCGCCGCCACTCCGCTCCCCGCCGCCGCTCCCGCCTCCGCCGCCGGCTCCGTTGTCGCGCACCAGCAGTGCCTGCACCATCGCCGCGAGTATCGCCGCCGTGGCGCGCCGGTCGGCCGCTCGCTGGTTGAATCACGCGGTGTGAGCGAGATCGAGCAAGCAATCGAACGCAACCGCAACGCAGGTGTCAGCGGCCTCGGCGAGATCCCCGCCCCGCCGCGACGCAGGCTCGCTGTGGTCACCTGCATGGACGCGCGCATCGACGCTCACCGGCTGCTCGGGCTCGAGCCCGGCGACGCGCACGTGATCCGCAACGCGGGCGGTGTCGTCACCGACGACGTGATCCGCTCGGTGGCGGTCTCGCAGCGCAAGCTCGGTACGCGCGAGGTGATGCTGATCCAGCACACCGGCTGCGGGATGATCGGCCTCTCTGACGACGAGTTCCGCAGCGAGCTCGAGCGCGAGACGGGCGTCCGCCCGGCGTGGTCGGCCGAGGGTTTCCGCGACCTCGAACAGGAGGTGCGCCAGGGCGTCGAGCGGCTGCGGCGCAGCCCGTTCTTGCTCCACCGCGACGCGATCGCCGGTTTCGTGCTGGAGCTCGAGAGCGGCCTGTTGCGCCGCGTGGTCTAGAGCGGCGCGTCGTCTACAGCGGCGCGCCCACTAGCCCGGGCGCGGCGCTCGGTAGGCGAGTCACCCCGCTTGGTAGCCCGGACGCCGTGCTCAGTAGCCGAGCGCGAACTTCGCGTCCTCGCTCATCATGTCGGGCGTCCAGGGCGGGTCGAAGGTGAGCTTCGGGTAGACGCGCTGGACGCCCGGCAGCTCGCTCACGAACTCCTCGATCTGGTCGGCGATGTGCGGGCCGATCGGGCAGCCGGGCGAGGTGAGCGTGTAGGTGACGTAAACGTCACCATCCTCGACCTGGATGTCGTAGATCAGGCCGAGCTCGACGAAGTCAAGCCCGAGCTCAGGGTCGATCACGTTCGTGAGCGCCTCGCGGACCTCTTCCACCGTCGGGGGGCCGCCGTCGGCCGCGGCCGACAGGTCGCCGGCGCTGCCGCCGCTGTCGGCGTGGGTGTTTTCGAGCTCGTGACTCTCCACGGCCACGATGCTAGTAGGGTCGGGCGGCGATGCCGCTTCTCTGGCTCGCAGCGCTCTTCGTCGCGCTTCCGCTCGCCGAGCTGTACGTAATCCTCAAGGTCGGCGACTGGCTCGGCGCGCTGCCGACCGTCGCCCTGCTTGCCGCCGACTCGCTGCTCGGAGCCGCGCTTTTGCGAAGCCAGGGGCGCAGCGTGTGGCGGCGCTTCCGCGCGGCCGTCGCCGCCGGGCGGATGCCTCACCGCGAAGTGCAGGAAGGGGTGATGGTGATCTTCGGCGGCGCGTTTCTCGTGACGCCGGGGTTCATCACCGACGTCGCCGGGCTGCTCTTGCTGCTGCCGCCCACGCGCGAGCTGCTGCGCCGCGCCGGCCTGCGCTTGCTGCGGCGGCGTTTCCGCATCGAAACCGTGACCGTGCGCGAACCCCTGCCGTGAGCGTTGACACAAAACCGCCCGCATGTCTTGACGGCGCGCCGCGCGTCCTAATCTCGGATTTCGGCGGGGTCTTGACGACCCCGCTCGAGCGTGGCTTTCGCGCCTACGAGCGCGAGTCGGGGCTGCCGCTCGCCGAGCTCGGCGGGGCGATCGAGCGCGTCGCACAGGCGATCGGCGAGAACCCGGTGCACCGCTGGGAGCGGGGCGAGCTTGCCGAGCACGAGTTCGCCCGCCTTATCGAGCGCGAGCTGCCCGAGCGCTTCTCGTTCCACCGCTTCCGCGAGGTGTACTTCGCGCATCTCGAGGCGAACACGTCGATGGTGAAGCTCGTCTCTGCGCTGCGCGGCGACGGCGTGCGCACCGCGCTCCTCACCAACAACGTGCGCGAGTGGGAGCCGCGCTGGCGGGCCGTGGTGCCCGGGCTCGAGGACCTGTTCGAGGTGATCGTCGACTCGTCGCGCGTCGGGGCGCGCAAACCTGAGCGCAAGATCTACGAGCTGACGCTCGCCGCGCTCGGCGTCGAGCCGCACGAGGCGGTGTTCGTCGACGACGTCGAGATCAACTGCCGGGCCGCTGCCGAGCTGGGCATGGCGACCGTGCACTTCCGCTCGACCGAGCAGGCGGTGGCCGAGCTCGAAGCGCTGTTCGGCCTCGCCGGGGCACGGCGCGAGCCGCTCGCGGAGGCGGCTCCCGAGAGCTGACGCCGCGGGACGCTGCGAAAAAGAGGGAGGCGCGGACTCGCGCCCCGGGGTGCGCGCCACTGGTGGGCGGCTGCGCGTCGGGCCTCTCGCCCCGATGGCCCGCTCTTTCGGTTCGGGCTGCGACGTCCGCGCCTCTGCTGCCTAGTGAAGCAGCGCGGCGCCCCGAAATCAAGTAGCGATCGCAACGAGTTCTGCGCAATTTGCGGCTTCGCCGCCGCCGGGCAGGGTGTACGGAGCGACTGGAAGAATCGGCGGCGATGAGCGCGGGAGCGACGAGCGGGGACGCGCAGCGAGCGGGTGTCGCGGCGCGGGTCGCGGCCGCTGCGGCGGCGTGGCGGGGACGGCGGGTGGCGATAACGGGCGCGCGCGGCTTCATCGGCCGTGCGCTCTGGGAGCGGCTCGAGGCCGCGGGCGCCGAGCTCGTCGGCGTCGACGTCCGCGGCGGGGCGCCGGGCGTCGTCGCGGCGGACGTCGCGCTTCCCGGGCCGTGGCAGGACGCGATCGCCGACTGCGAGCTCGTGGTGCACTGCGCGGCGCGCGTCTCGAACGTCGGCAGCTCCGGCGACTTCTGGCGCGACAACGTGCTCGCGTTGCGGCGCGTGATCGACGCCGTCGCCGGGCGCGCCACCAGGCTCGTGCATCTCTCGTCGGTGCGGGCGTTCTCGGACCGCGCTTTTCCCGACGGCGTCGGCGAGCGCCACCCGGTGCGCCCCGACGGTCACCTGTACGTCGACACCAAGATCGCCTCCGAGCAAGTGGCGCTGCAGGCGCACGCCGCCGGCGAGGTGGTGGCCACGATCTTGCGCCCGGGCGACGTGTGGGGGCCGGGTTCGCGCCCGTGGACGGTGCTGCCGGTGGAGCTGATCCGCCGGCGCCGCTTCGTGCTGCCGGCGTGGGGTCGCGGTCTCTTCTCTCCCGTCTACATCGACAACCTCGTCGACGCGATCGTGCTGGCCGCGGCCGAGCCCGCCGCGGCGGGTCGCGTGTTCACGATCACCGACGGGGTGGCGCTTTCGACGCGCCTGTTTTTCGCCCACTACTGCCGGATGCTCGGGGTGCGCGGGCCGCTCGTGGCGCCGACGTGGCTGGTGCGCGCGCTGGCGGCGGTCGGCGGCGCGCTCGACCGCCTCGCCGGGCGCGACAGCGAGCTCTCGCCCGCCGCGGTCGACTACTTCCTGCGCTACGGCAGCTACTCGATCACTGAGGCGCAGCGCGTGCTGGGGTACGCGCCGCGCGTCGATCTTGCCGAGGGCATGCGTCGAACCGAGGCGTGGCTGCGCGCGAACGGGCTCGTCGGGTAGCGCGGCCGCGCGAGCGCGAGCGGCACCGGCTACGCCTCGACCAGCGTGGCCACACAACTGCCGGCCTGGGCGCGGCTACCCAAGCCGGAGCGGCGCCCCCTGCCGCTCACGGCAGCGTTTCGCAGACGCGGCCGTCGTGGTCGGGGCCGTCGAGGCGGTCGACGTTGTTGGTGGGGCTGCCGCCGCGAGCTTCGAAGTAGGCCTGGGCGGCGGCTTGAGTCGGGAAGTCGGAGCAGTCTTTGTCGCCCACAGATGCCCGCCCGCCTAAGGTGCCGCCGCCGGCGCGGTATCCGCGTGACCGCGGCGCGAAGGACGGTCTGCGCGCCCCGGCCGCCGCGCTGCCGCCGGCGCACGCCCGCCCCCACAGTCCCCGCCCGGCGGCGCGCGCTGCGGCGACTGCGCGGCGGAAGACGTCGGCGTACTCAACGTTGGGCGGGATCGTGAGCTGCTGGGCGTAGCCGCGCAGAGCGAGCTCGCGATTTACGAACAGGCCGTCGCGGCGCCAGAGGTAGACGAGCGCGCGGCCGTAGCGGTCGCGCGGCTCGGTGCCGAAGCGCACGTAGACGCGCGTGCCGGGAGCGAGCAGGCGTTTCGTGAAGCCGCTCGCTTGGCGTCCGTAGCACTCGACGTGGCCGTAGACCTCGGGCGTGTCGATGCCGATCAGCCGCGCACGGCCGAGGCGTGCGAGCGCGACGGTGTCGCCGTCGACGACGTAGGCGACTACGTCGGCGTGCGCCCCGCGCGGGATCATCCCGTTGCGTGCCGCACGCGCTTTGTGCGTGCGCCGTTTGCTGCGCTCGTGGACGCGCGCTTTGTCAGCCTTCGCCGCGCGGCCGCCGTGCTCGCCCGAGCGCGCGCCCACACCCCGGCGCCCCGCCTCCTCGGCGGTGCTTGCGCAGCCGCTGGCGAGCGCTGCGACGAGGGTCGCAAGGAGAACGAGGCCCGACAGCCTGCGTGTCGCTGGCTGTTCGCGCAGCAGCTGCCTCAATCTATCTCCTACCCATCCTCCCGCACCCATCCTGCCGACCACACTCGCCTCCGCCTTCGCCCAGAACTCCCCTACCGATACTGGCGCACGCTCGCGATTGTCCCCGACCTTCGGCGGCAGCGGCATTGCGACAGCAGAATTTATGGGCTGGGTGACACGCGGCCCGCGACCCGGACTTGCCGGCCTTGCCTTCGGTAAGGCAGTGCGTTAGTTTCGTCGCCACCCTGCACCACATCGAATCTCACGCGACTGGCCCGGTGAAAGTTGTAGTCGCCCCCCCCCGCTAGCCGTTGGCGTCTTTTCTCACCACCGCCAGCTTTGGCGCTTTTCGCAACGCTTGTCGTCTTCGGGTTTTCGGGCTGCACACCGGAGCCGGAGCGGTTCTCGGGTGGAGTGCCCTACGCCGCCTGCGGCGAGCCGAGCGATGCGCCGTACCCAAAGGCGGTCTTGAGGTCCGGGCCGTACGCCTACTGGCGGCTGTGTCAGTATGACTCGCCGAGCGAAGCGGCTTTTTCTGACGTGACCGGCCACAACGTGCCGCTCCAAGCCGCGCGCGCTGGGACGGTAACGCCAAAATCGCCGAGCGATCCCCGTGAGCGCGACCGGCTCCTCCCCCTCCAGAACGAGGTAAACCCGTTTCTGCAGATCAACTCCAGCTATCTAATAGCCCCCTCTAAAAGCGGGGACTACGCGGCGCTCTCGAGGCTAGGCCACCGCGGCCCGTTCACCATCGAGGCTTGGGTACGCCCCAACCGCTCGTACGGAAGGGACCTTCCGTGCGGGGACCCAGTCCCCGCACCTAACAACTGCGGGTTCGTGTTGCCGGTCGCGGGCGTAGGCGGATCTTGGCAGCTTGGCTGGGCGGGTACTGCGGCCGCGCGTGGGCGTGAAGGGTCGTGGGTTCACAACCAGACCCCCGGCCCTTCGATCGGCGCGAACGGTTGGACGTTCACGATCTACGACGGCTACGACTGCCACGGTCAACCCGATTGCCTGCCTGACAACCGTCACTACCAGACTGCTCATCGCCTGCAGACAACGATGCCGATCGAAGCTGGCAATTGGTACTACCTCGTTGCTACCTACGACGGCGACACCATGTCGTTGTACCTCAACGGGACGAGGATCGCCGAAAAAGAGATCGGGGCGATCGGAGACGTTTACACCCCCTCGGGGTTCTTCCGACTGGGGACTGCATCGGACGAGGAGGGTCAAGGGAACGAGGGCGTTTCGGACAGCTGTACTTGCACGGTCCTCGACGGGGCGCTCGACGAGGTTGCCTACTACACACGAGCCCTCAACGATGACGAGATCTACACTCATTACCAAGCCGCTCGGGTCGATCCGCTTACCTCACCCATGGGACCCTCATCTGCGTACCGCGAGGGCGTTAAGGATGACGCTCCCTACATTTGGTTCCCGTTCGACGAGCACCACATCGAGCCGACCGATCGTGCAACCTGCTATCCGTGCCAAAGCTTTGAACGCACGACGCAAGAACCGGCCGGACCGATATTCACCCCGGCGCGCGCAGTACGTGGACCCTCTTTTCCGCTCGGTCGAAACGACACAGGTATTCAATTCGACGACGGGGGACACGTCTCGACCACCCGCGGGCCACGATTCCCCCTACCTGCCGACTTGCAAGACATATCGGTCGAGACCTGGATCAAGACGACGTCCGATACCCCAGCCACACAAGCCTTCTTCGCGGCGCCCACCTGCTCCGGTTGTGTCGGCATGGTCGGCTTGCGCCTCAACCAGGGCAAGCTCGAGGTGCGCGCCGACTATGACGGCTTCCCGAACGGCACCTGGCAGTCCCTAGGGGGCAAAGACCTCGATGACGGTCGCTGGCACCATGTGCTCGTGGTACGCGACCTCACCGGCAGCGGCCGCTGGCGCGCGTTCGTGGATGGCGCCGACACCGGCGTGACACGCGAGACGTCGGCGACGTCGCTGCTGCGCGGCAACTACTTCTCGGTAGGCGAAGTCAACAGCCAACTCGACATGCCGCGCGGTGGCCCGGTGGCGCTCGACGAGTTCGCGTTCTACACGCGAGCTCTTAACAGCTCGCGAACCGGCTATCAGGACGCGTTGGAGCGCTACAAGCCTATCCTCAAGTACGACAGCGGCGAAAGGTTCCATGTCCTGTCGGCCGCAGCGATGACCGACTTCTATATCCCGGGCTGGGGCCTGGAAACGAGCAACAGCCTCAAGGGCTCATCCCCGAGCGATCCGGACGGGGATCCCGTGCCTTTCGCTGCAGCCGACCCATCGATCACCAACCTTCCCGAGCCCAGCCCGCTGGACCATCTGACGCTCGACTATCTCGGACCTACCTACCCCGTCGCGCCGAACAACCCGTCGGTTCGGGCGGGCACGGAAGCGCTCGAGACCGATTTCCTCTCGGCCCGCGGCAACGCGTCGGACAACGTCTACGCCAACGACTCCGACGCGATGGAGGACCGCCAAGGTTATGGCCGTAAGGTCTACGCCCGCGTCGCCCACACCGACGACGGCACCGTGTGGCTGCAGTACTGGTTCTTCTACTACTTCAACCCAAGTAACGCTGGCGGCTCAATCGGCGCTCACGAAGGCGACTGGGAGATGGTCCAGATCCACCTCGACCGCAATCTGCGCCCAATCGAAACTGCATACGCCCAACACGAGACGGGCCAACGCTGCCCCTGGTCCTCTGTGGAGAAGATCGGCGACCGACCCGTCGTCTACGTTGCCGAATCCTCCCACGCGTCCTACTATGGACCTGACCGGATACCATCGGGGCTCCTAGACGAGCGCAAGTTCGACCGCGCCGACGGGCGCGGCGGCACCCTCGACGCAGCAGAACTCGTGCGGATCCAAGACGAACAACTGCCCCGCTGGCTTGAATGGCCTGGACACTGGGGTGATTCGCACGGCGTGGCCAACCCTGGAACAGGAGAGCGCCTGTTCGAAAGCCCGCGAGGACCACTCTTCCAAACAGATGACAAATGGCACGACCCGACCGCCTGGGCTAACGGCCTTGGAGCCTGCTAGAAAGCCTCGCGTCCTTATGATGCTCGTCGCCACGGTGCTGGCGACGACCATCATGACCGCAACTGTTCTCTTGGCACTTATAGTCGCATTGCTCCTATCCACCGCGGAGACTTCGTCCACGCCCAATGGCTATGGAACCCTCGTATTCGAGCGCGGCGGGTATTTCTTCCTTGTTGTCCTGCCGATGGTCGCGCTCACCGTTGGAGGATGGATCGCAATTCGTAGCCACCGCCTCGGTCCCTTGCTGCTTGGCCTCGCTACTGGTCTACTCACGGTTCTGTTGATCTTTCTGATAAGCGGCTGGTTACTAGCCCCCTTTGTTAGCATTACAGCTTACAATGCCTCCCCTGGCTACTATTACTACACACACTCGTTCACTGATCCTCACGTCGATCTGTACGATTGCAGCAGCGTCCCCACCGCACATCAAGCCCTGCTCTAATGGAGAACAATCATCAGCAATTGCCCGCGACCTCGGCCTCATCAAAGATTCTCGCGGCATTTTTGTCACTCCAAGCTTGCGCAACATACCCTCTGATTGTTGCTGCAGCTTCCGCGCGATGCGCAAGCGTCGCCCCTGGCGATAGGAGCGCGCTCTTCAACCTTAGCTGCCGACTCCTCTTCAGACAGGATCTCTGGGTGATCTTCGTACTCCTGCCGATACTCGTCACGCTCGCGGGGGCCCTCCTCACGATTCGAAAGCGATCCGACCTCTTCGTCGAAAGAGCTTGTATCCTGGGAATGGTCGTGGGCATAGTGTTGCCGCTACCTCTCTACGTTGGCAAATGAAGGACGTCCTCATAACTTCAATGCGAGTTTTGGCCTGGTCACGACCCGAGGTGGCCATTCGGGCAGACGGCGCCGATAAGAGTGCGCGGACAAGACGCACCGCCGTCCGCTACCAAAGTCGCTCACTCCTCCCACGCGTCCTACTATGGGCCTGACCGGATACCATCGGGGCTCCTAGACGAGCGCAAGTTCGACCACGGCGACGGGCGCGGCGGCACCCTCGACGCAGCAGAACTCGTGCGGATCCAAGACCAACAACTGCCGCGCTGGATCCAATGGCCTGGACACTGGGGTGATTCGAAGGCGAGCTTGCCAAAGATCGAATCAGATAGCCCGCAAGGTCCCGCCTTCCAGGGTGTTAAGTGGAGCGCCCCCTCCAACTGGGCAGATGGCCTCGCCTCGTGCTGACACTAGTGATGCCGGTGTCTCTTTGCGGCTGCTCTTTGTTGTTATCGTGTCCACCCTTATATGCGCTGTAGTCGTCTGGATCAACTTGGCCTTAACAGTCATTGGTTGCACAGCCGACACTGCCCCTTTGGCGTCGTGGTATCGCGTATGCATCGACTACCAACGAGGCGCCTATCTTGCTTCGGTACTCATCCCGTTTGGCACTCAAGTGGCTGCCGGTGCGCATGCCCTCCTTACGCGGCGTTTGATTCCAGTCATCGTCGGCCTTAGCTTGTCCCTGTCGCTAGTCGTTGTTGACCTTGTCGTGGTGCCCCTTTTCTACTGATATGGCAAGCGCCGAGTCTGAAAACACTACTGAAGTCCGTCGCAAGCGCCAAGAGCCTAGTGCAGTTCCACAACACGTAGCCGTGGCTGTGTTCGCCGTATTCGCCTCCTTGTTGTTCCATTTCCTGATCTTATCGGCGTACGGCGCGATTCTTGTCGGGGAGCACCCTAGTAGATCCATAGTTGATGCTGTCGAAGATAAACTGGGCATCTTTAGCCTTTTGATCCTCGGCCAAGCCTCGCTCGGGGAATTTGCGTTGCCAATCTTGGGTATCCCGCTTGGGATTTCACTCTACGGCGCGTGGCTGACCCTTCGCGAGGTCCGCCTAGAGCCGGCCCTTATTGCCTTGGGCGTCAGCACATTAACCGCCAGCTTCGGGCCGATCCTCGCATATCACGTTTTTTGATGATGGAACTATGGTGTCACTTGAAGCCGCGTGGGCGGCTATTTTCGGTCTCGCTACCTCGCCGACATGCCCCCCAGCAGGCTCTCCACACTCTCGTGGGCTGCCCAACACCGGATGAATATCTCGCGTGGGACAACAATCTCTTCTCCCGAGTGCCCGCCATACAGCAGGCCACCCGCGGCGAGCGCGGGAAAACAACCCTCAGTGCCAGCAGAGGCTGCTACGTCGCTCTCCCAGCAACACACTGCCTCTCCCTTACCGACTTCTCGCCGCCCTGTGCGGGGCCGAGGGAGCATGACCCTTGAAACCTCGCGCGCCATGGAGGCATCGCGTTGCTCGAGCGTCGTGCAGTTCTGCCGGGCGACAGTACGCTAAAGACAGGTCCGGCGGACGGGCGTGCCCTTCGGTGGGGAGCCGTTGGACAGGAACCCTGCGCAGCTCCCTCGTTAAACTGCTTCCACGTCATACCGGTAGTGCATTTAGGCGGTCCCGCTTGGGCGGCTGACAGAGCGTCTAGATCGATCTCGACCCAAGCTAGATCGATCACCCAAAAGTCCGCCCAATCGAAACTGCATACGCCCAACACGAGACGGGCCAACGCTGCCCCTGGTCCTCTGTGGAGAAGATCGGCGACCGACCCGTCGTCTACGTTGCCGAATCCTCCCACGCGTCCTACTATGGGCCTGACCGGATACCCAGCATTCCCGACCTGCGCTCCGCCGACCACGCCGACGGGCGCGGCGGCACCCTCGACGCAGCACAACTCGTGCGGATCCAAGACGAACAACTGCCGCGCTGGATCCAATGGCCTGGACACTGGGGTGATTCGCACGGCGTGGCCAACCCTGGAACAGGAGAGCGCCTGTTCGAAAGCCCGCGAGGACCACTCTTCCAAACAGATGACAAATGGCACGACCCGACCGCCTGGGCTAACGGCCTTGGCACGTGTTAAAAAGCGCCGCCCGATCCTTGTTCTACTCGGCAGCATTTTGGCGACAGTGATCACTACTGTGCTCGCTGTCTTAGAGGTACTGTGGATCCTACTACTCTGCACTCTAGGCGAGGGCTCCGCGCCACCACCTTCAGAGGATCCGTGTGCTTCGTTCGCGTTATACGGGGGCTACCTTGCCCTCGCATTGGTGCCGGTAGCGGGCACCACGGCTGGCGGATGGGTCGCAATCCGGCGCAACCGCATCCTTCCAGTCCTCATCGGCTTCGCTGTCTCCCTCGGCGCGCTTTCGATTCTCCCGCTACTCAGCATCCTCCGCAGTGGCTAACAACACAGCAGGTACACCCCGTCACATGTCTCCGCCGCCGCCGTCAGTGCAGCTCACTGAAGCTAGCTCAAGCTCTCTAACGACATGAACACTCACACAGGCTCGCTGGGAACCGAAAGGCTCTCCCCCGTTGCGATCAGTGCCTTCTTCGTTGCGCACTCCTGCGCTCTCGGCGTTGCCAACGTCTCAGCCGCTGCGGCCCGCTGCGAGACGCTGATCCCTGGCCCAAAGCGCAACATCGTTCACCTTTCGTGCAGCGTCCTTTTTGACCATTATCTCTGGGTGGGCCTACTGTGTCTTCCGCTAGTAGTCACCTTGGCAGGGTCGATCCTGACCATTCGGAACCGAGATTGTTGCTTCGTTGAAAAGGCCTTTACCCTCGGAATAGTGCTAGGCGTTATCTTGCCACTGCCGCTGTCCGTGTTACAGTGATGCAGTGCCTTAGTGACCCAATCTCCCAGCCTCCATCGCGCCTGATTTCGACGGCATGCTACGAACCAGCACTTCCGGCGGTCATACGGTCGGGAGGGTTGGCGGCGGGTCATCCGTCACAGCGCAAGCTCGCCTCGCGTCTAAGAGCGAGCACAAGCCGCCCCCACCGCTCTCCGAGATACCGTGAAAAAACTTTGATTCGAGGAACAACGGTCGGTACTGTTTTCCTACTCCCTTTTTGTACTGGCTAGTCGCCCCCTAGGGAGGAAACGTGATGGAGCCTGCGCGGAGGAACAGGAACGGTGGTGGGTACAGGTCGACGGCGGCACGTCTGCCGCTCGCCTCACGGCACGCAGCAGTCGGTGGCGTGTTCCTGGCGACCGCACTGGCGGTTGTCGGCGTGGGTTGCGGTTCCGACAAGGAGCGCGCAGCAGCCGGCACCGCCAGCACCGAGAGCGCGGCGAGGCCCGCGAGCGCCGCGACCGGCCCACCCGTCGTCGCTGCCAACGCGAGCGAAGCCGCACAGCCGGCCGGGCAAACCGTCGAAACCGTCGCCCGCAACGGCCGCACCGTGACGCTCAGCGACGGTACGGTCGTGACCCTGCCGCCCAAGCCGCGGCGCACCTCGATCCCGCCACAGCGCAGCTGCCGCAAGCGCACCTACCGCACCTCGCGCGGTTGGCGCGCCATCTACTTCCCCCCGCGGCCCGGGATCGCTGCCGAACGAACCGACCGGCGCACCGTCACCGTCAGGTATCGCTTCTACCGCTTCGACCGGCGCTGCAAGCCGCACATCGTCGACCTCACGGTGCGCGACGCTGACGACGCGAGCTTCCCCGCCACAGACGAGCAGGTCGAGGTGCGCGCGCTGCGCGGCACCGTGCGCATCGCGCTGCCCGACCGTGTGCTCGGTGCCGACACCGTCGCCGTCCGGGCGTACACCCGCCGCGGCCTGCCCAGCGACAGCGGCATCGTCCGCATCCGCGACACGCGCAAGCGCTAGCGGGGGCCGTCCCGCGGTAGCGAACGGCGCTGGCAGCGGGGCTAGTTAGTTGTCGACCCCGAGGCGGTCCCAGCAGTAGATGTCGAGCGCCTCACCGGTGAGCTCGAGCAGGCGTTCGCGTGAGAGTCGCGGCAACACCGATTCGAGAGCGGCGCGCTCGCTAGTGCCCGAGTCGAGCGCCTCCTCGCCACGGAAGACCGCCGCGATCCGCAGGGCCTCACGCCGGTGCTGACCCAAGCGCGGAAAGGCGCGCACCAAAAACTCCTTGTTCGCCACCGGCCGGCCAATGTCGAACCCGGCGTGCCACGCCGCGAGCATCGACAGGTCCTCGTCGTTGAGCTCGTCGAGAGCACGCGCATAGTGCTGCTCGAGCTCGTCATCGGGAATCTCGTCGACCCAGGCGCGGATGATCTCGTCGAGCAGCTGGCGGCGCGCCTCGCGCCCAACGCTCTCGGCGATCACCCGTATGGCGTCGCGCGGCTCGATGAAACAGAGGGGCATTTCGCGTCCTTGTTCGGTCGGTCGGCTTTCCCTGCGCTGCTCTCGCGCGCAAGATACGGAGCGCCCCCGACGGAAAAGTGGCCACGCCGAGAAGGTGCGGCTCGCAGGAGTCGGGCCGGGACGGGCAGCCACCACGCGGCCCGGGAGCGCTACGCGCGCAGCGCCCCCGTGAGCTCGCGCGGCCACTTGCAAAGCCCCGACCGCCCGGGGCAAGCGGCGCAGATCGCGAAGTGGGGATCCGCGGTCGGCTCGAAACGGCCCGCCGCGAGCCGCTCGGCGCGTTCCCGCAAGTCCGCCTCGAGCGAGTCGGCGTGGGCCGCGTCGAACACCTGCGTCACCGGGCTCTCGGGAGCCTCGAGAAACACGTGCGCGACCTCGACGCGCCGCGCGCCTGCGCGTAGCGCCGCGAGCGCGTACACCCGCTGCTGGAGGTCGTAGTGCGACGCCGCGAAAAGCTCGCGCGGCGCACGCTCGGCGAGCGCATCCGTCTTGTAGTCGACCACGACCACGCCGCCGTCCCGCTCCTCGGCATAGACGTCGAAAACACCCGTGATCGGAACCGCCGGTCCCGCGGCGCCGTCGCCGAGCTCGCCTTGAGCGGACGACGCCCGGTCGCGCTCCACGGGTACGGCGACGACGAACGGCAGCTCGCTGCGCACCATGCGCGCGCGCGCCAGTCGCGCGGCGAGCGGGTTCCCGGGCGCGAAAAGACGCTCGAGCTGGCGGCGGATCGAGACCGCGTCGTCCGGCACCGCCTCGCCGCTACCGAGCCCGGCCTTGACCAGCGCGGCTGCGATCTCCTCGACCGTCGGCAGCGAGTCGGGACGGCGCGCGTCGACCCGCTCGAGCAGCGCGTGCACGACACGGCCCCTCAGCATGCCGGCACGCGGATCGCGACCGGTCGCACCCCCCGCGGGGACGGCGTCGTCGGGGTGCGGAGCGAGCCGCACGATCCGCTCGAGGTAGTAGCGGTAAGCGCAGCGCTCGAACTGCGAGAGCTGCGTGTAGCTCAGCCGGCGCCAAACCGGCGCCGCCAGCGCACCCGGCAGCGGGGCGCCGCGCGCTCCGGGCTGCGGAGCCGAGGTTGCGTGCGCCGTCGGACGGGCGGGCGGAGCGCTGGCTGCGACCGCGCGTGCGGGCGCGCTGCTGCTCGCGACCGCCCGTGCGGGCGGGGCGCCGCTCGCGCCAGAGCCGACCGGCGGCTCTTCCTCGCCCCGGCCCGCAGCGTGAACGTCGTCGCCCGAGCGCGCACCGTGCCCGTCCTCGCTTGCGCGCTCGTCCGGCGGCTGCGGGCGAAACTCGGTGACGGCGAGCAGGAAGCCGCCCGCCGCGTCGCTCGCGTCGGTGGCGCAGCCGGCTGGATGAGCGGCTGGGGGCCGCGCGCGCACTGCGAGCACGCGGCGCACCAGAGTGCCCGAGATCGTCGTCGCCCCGTTCGCCGCGAACGCGCGCTCCTCTTTGGCGGCGGCGCTCGCACCCTCCGCCTCTACCGCTCCCGCGCGCAAAGCGGGAAAGAGCCAAGTCGCCACCGTCTGGGCAGCGCGCTTGCGCGTCCGTGCGAGGAGCGACTGCGGGTGCGGCGGCTCGCTGCCGGCACCGGCGGAGTTCTTCCTACCGCTCTCCTTCCGCGCCTGCCCAGACCGCTCGCCCCCGGACGAGAAGCGCCCCGCCAACACCAGACGACGGCGGGCGCGCGTCATAGCGACATAGATCAGGCGCTCCGTCTCGGCCTGCTCGCGCGCGTCGATCTCGGCACCGAGCGCCTCCCACTCCGGGCTCCGTTTCGCGCCGGCTTTCGATCCCGGCGCACGCATCTCGCTCAGCGCCGGCACCTCCAGCACGAACGCCACCTGCGGGGTCACGCGCAGACGGAGGCGGCTCGAACCGGTGCGGTTCTTGTGGCGGTCGAGGTCGGCTACGACCACGTTGTCGAACTCGAGCCCTTTCGACTGGTGGATCGTCAAGATCCGCAACGAGTCGCTGCCCTCGCTCTCCAGCACCGCCTCGGGCTCGCGCAGGTCGCGGCTCACCTGCAGGTCGCGCAGCGAGTCGCAGAACCCGCGCAGATCGCGGCCCTCGACGCGCTCGTAAGCGCGCGCCAGGAGCGCGAGCTTGCGCACGTTGGCGACGCGCCGCTGGCCGTCGGGCAGCGACAGCAAGTAGGCGCCGTAGCCGGTGCGTTCGAGGCAGCGCTCGACGAGCTCGTCGAGCGACCGCTCGCCGAGCGCCGCACTCTCGCTCTCGACCATCTCGACGAAACGCGCGACCGCTACCCGACCGGCCTCGTCGCCCGGAAGCGCGCGGGCGGCTTCGACAAGCCGCAACCACATCGGGCCGCGCCGCCGCGCACGCGGCTCGCCGCTCCCGCCCGCGGGTTCCTGCGGATCGGTCCCGACGGTTACGGCCCGCACGAGCGTCGGCACCGGCACGGCGCCGATCGGCGAGAGCGCAGCCTCGACCAACGCCTCCTCGTCGTGCGGGTTGGCCAGCACCCGCAGCCAGGCGAGGGCGTCGCGCACCGGAAGCTGCGCGAAAAAGCCGCGCCCCGCGCCGTTGTAGACGGGTACGCCGCGGGCGGCGAGCGCGCGCTCGTAGACCGCCGCGTCGCTCCCCGCTCGCAGCAGCAGCGCCCAACCACCCCACCGCGGCGTGCTGCCTCCCACCCCCTCGCGGTCGTCCGTCGCAGCGTCGGCGTGAGCGAGCTCGACGATGCGCTCGGCGAGGAGCTCGGCCTCGAGCGCACGGGCTGTGGCCGCTGCCAGTTTCGAGCGCTTGCCGCCGCTTGTGCGCGACTCGGCGTCGTCGACGATCGCGACGATCTCCACCGCGGGCTCGCTGCGCTCGCCGCCTGGCGCGCCGCCGCTGCTGCGCGCCGACGCCGCCACCAGGTCGCGGTGGCGAGCGAGCCAGGGCGGCGCGCCGGCGTGCGCGGCAGCGTCGGCCTGGCCGCCGCTTGCGGCGGTGTCGGCACCCCCGGCAGGCGCAGCGGGCGCAGCGGTGTCGGCACGCTCCGCACTCGTGGCGGTCTCGGCACGGTCGCGCGCGCCGCCCTGCGTCTGCGCGCTGTCGCCCGCTCCCGTCCCGTTCGCCGGCTCCCTGCTCCAGAGCTTGCGGAACACGTGGTTGACCGCCGCGAGGATCGCCGGGTCGCTGCGGAAGTTGCGGTCTACGCGGTACAGCGAGCCCTCGCGCTCAGCGCGCTCGGCGAGGTCGGCGAACAGCGCCACCTCGGCATGCCGAAAGCCGTAGATCGACTGCCGCTCGTCGCCGACGCAAAAGAGCGTCGGCGCCGGCCCGTCCCCGACCCGCTCGCAAAGCGCCGCGAGCAGCCGGTGCTGCAGCGGGTTGAGGTCCTGCGCCTCGTCGACGAGAACCTCGCGCAGCTCCGCCCGCCAGCGGTTGCGCACCTCGCTGTCGCCCTCGAGGAGGGCGAGCGCGCGTCGTTCGAGGTCGGCGAAGTCAAGCAACGCGCGTGCCGCCAGCTCGCGCTGGTAGGCGTGGGCGAACTCGTGCAGCAGCGCGTCGAAGTCGGCACGGTCGGCGTCCGCAGGGGCGCTCTCGCGCGAGCGCTCGCCCTCGTCGGTGCGCGCCTGCGCCGACTCCCCAGCGGCGGCCCCAGCGGGCCAGGCGCTCAGACGCGGCAGACCGCACTCGCAGCACCAACGGCCACCGGACGCCCCGTCGCCGGCACCGGCGGCGAGCTCGCCGGGGCGGGCGACAGCGCCGCCGCGCAGAACCGAGTGCGCGGCGACGATGTCCTGGCGCAGGTTTCTCGCGCCGTAGCGGACGACGAACTCGGCGCGGCGACGGACCGTCCCATCGCTGCTGTTGCTGCTGCTCGCGCCGCCGGACGCTGCGCTTGCGCCGCCGGGTGCTGCGCTCGTGCCGCCAGGTGCTGCGCTCGCGCTGCCGGGGGCGAGGAACCGCTCGAGCGCGAGGTCGAAGGCGCGCTCGACGACGCGCCGCTGCTCCTGGCCATCGACGACCCGAAAACTGGGATCAAGCCCGGCGCGCAGCGCCTCGCGGCGCAAAAGCCGCGCGCAGAACGCGTGCAGCGTCGAGATCGGGGCGGCCTCGAGCGCCGGTATCGCCTGGGCGATGCCCTGGGCCAGCTGCTCCAGCGTCCACCGGCGATCGTCGGCGCTCTGTGTGTCAGCGACAGCACCGAGCTCGCGCGCGTAGCGCTCGAGCGCACCGCGGTCGGCGTGCAGGGCGCGCAGGCGAGCGACGATCCGGGCGCGCATCTCGCCCGCCGCCTTCTCGGTGAAAGTGATCGCAAGAAGACGCCGCACTGCCACGGCGCCGTCGCCGCCGTCGCCGCTGTCGAGGATCGTCTCGACGACGCGGCGGACGTAGCGCTCGACTAGCACGCGCGTCTTGCCGACACCCGCACCAGCGGCGACGACCACGAGCGGGCGGCGGCTCGTGACCGCCGCTCGCTGCTCGTCGGTGAGCTCGACCTGCGCGGCGTCGACGGCGGGGAGCGCAGCGGCCAGGGTCGCGCCGGCGCGGTCGCGCTCGCGGCATGTGGCTTCAGCACCGGCGCCGGTCGAGCGCGCTGCGAAGGTCCCGCTCATGCGCGCCGCGCCGACCGCCTCGCCGTCGCGACGTTCCTCGAGTCGGCAGAGGCTTGCGAGGCGACAACCGTTGCTCCCCGACCCGCACTTCTCGGCAGGCTCGACGAGTGGCTCGACGAGTGCCGTGCCGAGCTCGCGGACGCGCCCCTCGACAGCGCGCTTGAGCTCGTCGAGCGCCGCGGCGTCGTCCTCGCCTGCGCTGGTTTCGGGAGCGAGCGCGCGGCGTGTGTTCGTGTGCACCCCGTCGCCGATCGCGTCGGCCAGCAGCACCCCCCTTGCCTGCGCGGCGCCCCCGCCCACTGGCACGTACACGCCGCCCACCACCTTGAGTGGGTGCCCTCCCACCTTCAACGTGCGCTCGGCGGCGAGCATGTAGATCGCCGTTTGGAGCTCACCCTCGTCGAGCCACTTTCGGTGAGACAGGGAATCCGTGCTCTTTCCCGTCTTGTAGTCGACCACCACCGCCTCGCCGGTGCTCGAGTCGACGTCGATGCGGTCGATCCGGCCGCGCAGCGGGACGTCGCCGAGGCGGAAACTGCCGTCTTCGCCGAACGCCACCTCGAGCAGCTCGGGGAGCGGCTGGAAGCGGTCGGCCCAACAGCGTTTGGCGTCGAGCTCGAGCGCGCGCACCACCATCAGCTCGGCCTCCGTGGCGAGCGCCGCGAGCCGGCCGACCGGCGGGGCGGGGAGCGGGTCGCGAGCAGGGGCGAGCTCGGCATGCAACGCTCGCAGGACCGCCCGGCGCACCGCCTCCCGGGACGGGCGCATCGCGTCGGGCCGCGGGCGGACTTGCCGCTCGCCGCGCGCGGCGGCGGTTTGCGCGAGCTCGCGGTAGAGCTCGCACAGCGCGGCGTGCACCACGTTGCCGAGCACCAGGCGGTCGCGCTCGGCCTCGAGCGGGCGCGGTCGCAGCACGTAGTCGACAAGCCACGCCACCCGGCACTGGGCGAAGCGCGCGATCGCTCCCACCGGTCGCGGCCCGTCGCCGTAGAGCGCGTCGAGCGTGCCGCGCGGCAGGCGTACCGGCAGCTGCGGCGCACCGCCTGCGCCACTCTGGGCCGCGGCGGAGCGCGCGATCCGCGCGCTCGCGCGTGGCGAGAGCTCGCCGATGTCGAGGTGGCGCACCGGCGCGTCCGGCGCGAGCCTGCGCACCTCGTGCAGAAACGGCGAGGGTTCGAGCGGCCGGCCGTCGTCGTCGCACGCGCGCACCGCCAACACCAGCCGCTCCGACGCTCGCGAACAGGCCGCGTAAAAGAGGTAGCGCTCGCGGTCGGCCGCGCTCGCCGGCAGCTCTAGCCGGGGACCTTGCGCGCTGTCGGCAAGCAGCGCGCGCTGACGCTCGTCGAGGAGCACGCGCGGCCGTTCGGTGCGCGGGAAGTTGCCCGTTTCTAGCCCTGTCACGATCACCGCCCGCCAGCGCCGCGCACCGACCTCCTCTGGGCCCGCAACCGTCACACGGCCCGGAGCCGGCTCGCGGCCGCCCCACGCCACCGCACGCTCGAGCCCCCACACGACGTCTTCAAGCGCCAGCCGCGGCGCGAACGGCGAGTCGGCGAGCCGCCCCAGCTCGCGCAGCGTCGCGCGCGCCGCTCGCTGGGCCGCAACCGCGCTGGCCCGCAGCTCACCTACCGCCGCCGCCTGGCCGCGCAGCGGCGCCGCCAAGAGGCGGTCGAGCTCGCGGTCGAGCTGTCGGCAGAAGCGACCCGCGCCGCGGCTGGCGGCGTCGCGCAGGCGGTCGAGCTCGCCGAGCGGCCGCGCACCGGCGAGGCGCTCGAACGCCGCGCGTGCCTCGCGGGCGGTGGCGAGGCCGCGACGGCGCACGATCTCCTCGAGCGCGTCGGCGCGATGGTCGAAGCAAACGCCCGGCATCCGCAGGTAGCGCACGAGCTCTTCGGCCGAGCCCGGGCGATCGGGCCAAAGCGCGCAGCGGGCGAGCGCGAGCAGCCCGCCACCGAAGTGGGTGGCGCCGAGCGCGGCCCGTGTGCGCGCGGTGTTGTCGATCCCCGCCGCGCGCAAGGCGCGCCCGATCTCCTCGCCGCGCGCCGGGTCGCGCACCACCACCGCGATCTCCTGGGGATCGAGCGTCCGGTCGGACTCGAGCAGCCGCGCAACAGCGTCGGCGACGAGCTCGCGTTCGGCCTCGCCGCCGCCGGCGAGAAGCACCTCGACAGCGCTCTCGCAGCCTGCGACGGGAGCGGCTTCGGGGACGAAGAGGCGGCGCTCGAGCGCGTAGAGCGCCTCGGCGCCCGCTCCGCGGTAGTAGCCGGGCGGGCCCGGCGCCGCCAGCGTCTCGACGCGTGCCGCCACGCTCTGCAGCTCGGCGACAGCGCCTGCCACCGCGGCGAAGGCTTGGCCGCTCGCGCTGCGTTCAGCTTCGTAAGGGAGGGTGACGAGCACCTCCCACGCCAGCGCCGGCGCGCGTGTGCGCCGTCCACCGCTCGCGAGTCGCAACAAAAGCTCGCGCTCGAGCGCGGTGAAAGCGTCGAAGCCGTACACCGCGAGCGCCGCGCCGTCGGCGGCGCCCGCGAGACCGCGCGCGGGGTCGCGCGCCAGGTCGTCGAGCAGCCTGCGGTTGTGCAGCTCGGCTGTCGCAAGACCGGCGTCGGCGAGAAGCTCGGCACGCGTTCGGTGGATGCACAGAAGGTCGCGCAGCACCGCCGCGTCGGCATCGCCGGCGCCGGAGAGTGCGGGCTCGGCCACGAGCGCCGCAGCGCGTTCGCCGTCGACGCCCGCCGCCTCTAGCTCGGCGAGCGCGCGCTGCACAGCGTCGACGAAGCCCGCGGTGGCGCTGACCTCGGCAAGCGCGCGCAGCTCGGTCGCGCGGATCGCAGCGCGCGTGACGAGCGCGAGCGCGGTCGCCCCGAGCGGCTCGGCGGCTAGCCCGAGCCGCTCGCCGAGCAGGCGCAAAAGCTCGGGGAAGGTGACAGCGCGCACACCGAGCTCGGCGCAGCCGTCGGCGAGCTCCGCGTAGGCGCGGTCGACGTCGCCGGCGCGCGGCAAGCACAGATAGCGGTCGCGGCCGCGCTGACTGCGCAACCAGGCGAAAACCCGGCCCGCCTTGCCGGCGTTGGCCGGTCCGGTGATCAAAGTCAGCGACATCGCTTGCGTGCGCCTCTCCCGAGCTCGGGTGACGATTCAACAGCACGCACCGGCAGCGCCCGCGCAGCGACCACGCACGCTTGGTCGCCGCGAGCGCACGCTTCCTGACAGCGGAAGCTAGGCAGACCCCTCGACGCCACGGGCCAGAGCGACGATCGCCTCGGCGAGCCGTTCGGCGGGAGCGATCACCGGCGTCTCTTTGAGCTCGCGCTCGAAGTTGGCCGGTCCCGTCCACCGTCCGACGCGCACGAAGCCGTCGCCCACGGCCTCGACGCGGATCTCGTCGACGAGCTCACCCGCTCGCCCCAGGCTCGAGCCGGCCAGCGGCGGCGGCGTTGCGCCCGTCGGGGCAGCGCTGGCGGCAGGCCGGCCGGCGCTGTCGCCTGCCGGGGCGGCGCTGGCGGTCGCGGCGACGAGAGCCGGAGCGGCGGCCGCGAGCGCCTCCCCCGCCGCGCTCAACGCTTCGGCGGCGGGGGCTGCCAGTGCGCCCGACGCCGCGATCTCGCGGCAAAGCCGCGCCAGCTCGTCGGCGGGCAGCCGCGGCGGGCGCTGCGCGAGCGCGCCTCCCTGCCACTCGGCGAGGCGCACACCGCCCGGCACGACGTCGAGACGCACCTCGTAGGGGCGGCCGGCGCTGTCCTCGAGGCCGTGCGCCACGGCGCTCGCCCGCACGCCCGGTGTCGCCGTCTGGCGCGGGCGCGTCGCGCCGGAGCGCGTCGAGCGGCCGGCGGCCGTCGCGCGGCGGCGTGTCGTGCTCGCGCTCTTGCGCTCGGTCTCGCCATAGACGGGGTCGAGCGGAGTGCCGCGCCGGCAGATCGGACACTCGGCGAGGAGGCGGCTGTGGATGCAGAAGCGCGGCACGCGCGCGAGGCTAGCGCCAAGCGGCGGCGAACCGCTGCCATGATGGCCGCGTGGCGACGCTGGTGGTGTCCGATCTTCACCTGGGCGCGTTCTCGGAGCTCGATCTCGCCCGCCGCGACCCGTACCGGGAAGCGCTCGTCGAGGCAGCGCGGGCGAGCGAGCGGCTGGTGCTGCTCGGCGACGTGCTCGAGTTGCGCGAGCTCGGTGCGCGCGCCGCGCTCGAGCGGGCACGCCCGCTGCTCGCCGCGCTCGCCGACGTGCTACGCGGGCGCGAGGTCGTGGTCGTGGCGGGCAACCACGACCACCCCCTCGCCCGCCCGCTCGTCGAACGCGCCCGGCTTGCCGGCGAGCCGCTCTCGCCGTTCGCTCCGCCGGTGGCTGCGGAGGCGGTCGGTGGGCTCGCCGCCGCGTTCGCCGAGCACCTCGCCGCGGCCCGGGTCGCTGTCGCCTACCCGGGCGTCGCGCTGCGCAGCGACGTCTACGCCACCCACGGTCACTACCTCGATCTGCACCTGACGGTGCCGAAAATCGAGTCGCTCGCGGCAGCGGTGCTCGCGCGGATGCGCGGGCGCGGCTGGCGTCCCCGCACCGCCGACGAGCACGAGCGCACGCTCTCGCCGCTCTACGCCCTGCTCGCCGAGCTCGCCGAGCTCGCGCCGGCTACGGCGCTCGTCGCCGGGGGCCGGCTGTCGCGCAAGGTGTGGCTGAGCGCCAACGGGTCGCGCACCCGGCCGCTGGCGAGGGCGCGGGCGGCGGCGGTCGCAGGCGGCGTGCGCGGTGCGCTTGTCGCGCTGCGCGCCGCGGGCATCGACAGCTTCGCACCGCAGATCGACGGCGCCACCTTGCGCCGCGCCGGCCTGCGGGCAATCGCGGCGGTCGCGAGCGCGCTCGAGCTCGAGGGGCGCTACCGCCACCTCGTTTTCGGCCACACCCACCGCGCCGGTCCGCTTCCCGGCGACGCGCCCGCCGAGTGGCGAACCGCCCGCGGCACGCAGCTTTGGAACAGCGGCTGCTGGATCGCCGAGCCGGCGCTGGCCGGGTCGAACGGGCTCGGTGGCTACGCGCCGGGCTACGCCGTTCTCGTGCCAGAGCGCGGCGAGCCGCTCGTCAAGCGCCTCGTTGGATAGCGACGCGCTCGCTGTCGCTGTCGGCCGCCGCGCCGTCGGTGGCGCCGGCTGCAGCGCGAGCGTCGCGCGCACCGGCCGCAGCCCGAGCGTCGGACGCGCCGGCCGCAGCGCCGTCGTCGCGCGCGGCGTCGCCGCTCTCGGCCTCCTGGGGCTGCTGCGCCCACTGTTCGTCGAACTCGACGCGCCAGCGGCCCTGCTCGTCGCGCTCGAGCCGCAGGCGGGCTCGGAAGCTGCGGCCCGACCGCCCCTTGAAGCCCGGCACCGGCTTCTCGGTGCGGCCGACGGGCGGGTCGTCGCCGCGCTCGATCGAGGCCCGCAAGCTCTCGATCAGCTCGCGGGCGACGTCGACCGGCAACGTTTTGCCCGCCTTGCGCTTCCAGATCACAAACCCGCAGCCGGGATCGTCCTTCGACCAGCACGAGTAGCCGCGGCGGTTCTCGACGATCTCGCGCCCGCAGATCGGGCAGGGGCCGAGGCGGGCGCGCTCGATCTTGACGTTCTTGAGCTGGTCGAGCTGCTCGACGGTCTTGGTCGTGAACTCGGCGATGTCGCGCATGAACGCCGGCCGCGTGTCCTCGCCGCGCTCGATCAGCGCCAGCCGCCGCTCCCACTCGCCGGTGAGCTCGGCCGAAGTAAGGGGATGGTCGCCGAGCAGCTTGATCACCTGCATGCCCTTCTCGGTGGGGCGCAGAGTGCGCCCTTCGCGCTCCAGGTAGCCGACCTCGATCAGCCGCTCGATGATCGCCGCGCGCGTCGCCGGTGTGCCGATCCCCGAGTCCTTGAGCGCCTCGCGCAGCTCGGGATCCTCGATCTCGCGGCCGGCTGTCTCCATCGCCGCGAGCAGCGACGCGTCGGTGTAGCGGCGCGGCGGCTGCGTCTGCTTTTCGAGCACGTCGACCTTGCGCGTGTCGACCTCCTCGCCCTGCTCGAGTTTCGGCAGTAGCTGGTCGCCGCCGCTGTCGTCGTCGCCCTCGGGCTCGTCGATCTGCTCGCCGTACACGGCTTTCCACCCCGCCTCGACGAGCCGCCGCCCGCTGGTGCGAAAGACATGGTCGGCGACGGTCGTCTCGACACGCGTGCGCTCGTAGACGGCGTCGGGATGGAAGACAGCGAGGAAGCGCCGCACCACGAGGTCGTAGATGCGCAGCTCGTCGGCCCCCATCTTCGAGAGGTCGTGTTCGGCGCGTGTCGGGATCAGCGCGTGGTGGTCCTCGACCTTGGTGTCGTCGACGACGCGCTGCAGCGGCAGGCGCTCGAGGGACACGACGTACTCGGCGGCGCGCGCGTACTGCGGGTTGCGACCGACGAGCTCGGCGGTGGGCTTGATCTCGGGGACCAGGTCGCCGGTCAGGTAGCGCGAGTTGGTGCGCGGATAGGTGATCGCCTTGTGTTCTTCGTAGAGGCGCTGGGCGGCGTTGAGGGTGCGGCGCGCCGAGAAACCGAAAAGCACGTTGGCGTGGCGCTGCAGCGAGGTGAGGTCGTAGAGCAGCTGCGGGCGCTCGCGCTCCTCGCTCTTCTCGAGCTTGGTGATCGTGCCGCGCCGGTCGCGCACGGCCTCGGCGATCTTCTGCGCTTCCTCGGCCTTCGCCAGGCGCTTGCCGCCGAGGTAGCGGCCGCGGTAGGTGCGCTCGCCGCTCGCCGCGAACGTGGCCTCGATCAGCCAGTAGGGCTCGGGCACGAAGTTGCGGATCTGCTCTTCGCGCCGCGTGACGAGCGCGAGCGTCGGCGTTTGCACGCGACCGAGCGACACCGCCCCGTCGAACGCCGAGCGCAACCTGATCGTCGCCGCGCGGGTGGCGTTCATGCCCACCACCCAGTCCGCTTCCGAGCGCGACCGCGCCGCCGCCTCGAGCCGCTTCATCTCTTCGCCGGGACGCAGATGCTCGAACGCGTCGCGGATCGCCTGGCGCGTCATCGAGCTGAGCCACAACCGCTTCACGGGTTTGTCGACGCCGGCGGTCTCGTAGACATAGGCGAAGATCAGCTCGCCCTCGCGGCCGGCGTCGCAGGCGTTGACGATCTCGGTGACCTCGTCGGAGCGCATCAGCTCGTGGATCGCTCGCAGCTGGCGCTCCGATTTGGGGTCGTTGGGGACGAGCTTGAAGCGCTCGGGGAGGATCGGCAGGTCGCTGAAACGCCAGCGCTTGAGACGCGCGTCGTAGGCGTCGGGTTCGGCCAGGGTCACCAGGTGGCCGATCGCCCAGGTGACGATCCAGCGCTCGCCGACGAGATGGGTGCCGTCCTTGGCCTCGACGAAGCGGTCGTCGAGGGCGCGGGCGATGTCGCGCCCGACCGAGGGCTTTTCGGCCACCACCAGCGTCTTGCCTTGCCGGCTCATCGCGCAGAGAGGGTACGCGTCCGGCGCCCGCGATGCTCGCCGCGCTCGCGCCACGGCTTCTGGGGGGCGCTAGCAGTGGCCGGTCGAGACCGGCCCCGCGGCCCGCGCGAGCGCCGCACGGACGACGTCGTTGGGCACGGCGGCGCCGCTCTGCGAGCCGTCGCGGGCGGCGGCGAAGACCGTCCCCACGACCCGGCCGGCCGCATCGACGAGCGGACCGCCCGAGTTGCCCGGACGCACCTCGCCGCGGAAAGCGAGCACCGAGCGCACCACCCGCTCGCGCTCGTAGATGTCGGTGAGCGACATCCGGTAGGTACCGCCGACCCGCGCCGCCCCCACCGTCAGCGGCCCGTTCAGCGGGTAGCCGATCACCGCTGCGCCCTGCCCGCTCTCGGCACGCGGTGCGAGCGCAAGCGACGGGACGTTCTGGAGCGCCGGCACCGAGAGGATCGCGACGTCGTTGCGGGGGTCAAACCAGATCGCCTGGGCGCTGTAGCGCACACCGACACCGCGCAGCTGCACCGTGGTGTCGACCTGGCCGGCGACGACGTGGGCGTTGGTCACCACCACGCCGGGCCGCGCGAGCCAGCCCGAACCTTCGCTGCCGAGCCCGCAGGCGGTGCCGAGCACGCGCACGACGCTGCCGGCCGCCCGCTGGACGTCGGGATCCTGGACCAGCGCCGGGTCGGGAGCGCCGACGACCACATCGGGCGCCGGGATGCGCGGCAGCGTGTCGAGCTTGGCGAGCGCCTCGAGGAGGAAGCTCGGCCGCGGCAGGTGCTCGCCCAGATAGCTGAGGATCGCCGAGCGCTGCACGGCCTGTCGCAGCGAGGGCGGTCGGTCGAAGCGGGCGAGCGCGGTACCGACGATCCACGCCAAGAGCAGCCCAAGGACGGCGAGAAGCAGAGCGCCACCAACCCCGTCGGCGACACCGAGCGCCCCACGCATCCGCCGGCGCGCCTCGGCAGCGAGCGTCTCGAGCACCGCCGCTGCCACACCGCCGAGCAGAACCGCGGCCGCCAGCGCGATCAGCGAGGCGTAGGGAGAAGCGGGATCAGCCAGCAGCTGCGGAGCGAGCTTGGCGCCGGCGAGAGCGCCGCCGACGAAGCCGAAAAGCGAAGAGATCCCGACGATCAACCCCTGCGCGTAGCCGAACGCCGCCATCGCGGCGACGAACGCGAGCACTATCCAGTCGGCCGTGTTCACCGCGCCGCCCCGCCCCTCGCGCGGGCACCTGCAGCAGCTGCATGCTGTCCGCTCGTGCTCCTCGCACTGCGCTCCCAAGCCGCCATGGCAGAACGCCACGCTAGTCGCTCGCGCGTTGCGCTAGCGCTGCATGCGCTGCGACTCGCGAACGGCTAGCGCCGCCGACGCTGCTACCCGTGAACGGCTAGCGCAGACGACGCTCCCCCACGGCAACGTGGCGCCGCCCGCCGCCGCGACGGGTAACCTCGCGCCTGCTTGGCGACGGCCAACGGCGAGACGCGGAACCACCGCGCACCCGGCCGCCGCGGCGCCTCTGCGCCGCGCGGCGGCCGCTTCGACACGCCTCGCGCGCGCCGCGCCCGGCGCCGGCGTCGGCTGCTCGCGCTGGTCGCGGCAGCAGCCGCGATGGCCCTACTAGCGGGGGCGGTCGCCGCCTTGCGCGACGGCGGCGAGGAGCTCGCCACCGTCGAGCGTTTCGCCGCCGCCCTCGAGCGCCGCGACAGCCGTGCGCTGGCGCGCACGACGATCGATCCGCGCAGCGGCCGTCCGCCGACGCTCGCGCGCGTGCGCGCCGTGTTCGGCGAACAGTGGCGCACGGCGACGCTCGTCGCGCTCGCCGCGGGAAAACCCGAGCCGGCGCCGGGCGACCGCTTCACGCTGCCGGTCGTAGCCCGCACCCGCGCCTTCGGCACAGTGCGGGGCGCGATCGCGGTGCGCGTGCGCGAGGGGCGTGTCGTGCTGGCGAGCGAGCTGGCTTTCCCCGGGCTCCGCCGCGGCGAGCGCCTCGCTCGCCGCGAACTGCCGCCGGCGCGGGCGCCGATCCTCGCCCGCGACGGCACCGCGCTCGCGAGCGGACCGGCGACCGCGCGCGTCTACCCGATCGGCGGCGCAGCCTTGCCCGTCACCGGCATGCTCGCCGCGACCAGCACCGAGAGCGTGCGCGAGCGCCTTTATGCGCTCGGCTTCCCGCGCGACTGGCCGACCGGAAGCAGCGGGCTCGAGGCAGCGTTCGAGCGACGGTTGCGCGGCCGGCCGGGCGGTGTGCTTCTCGCCGGCCGCCGTGTGCTCGCGCGCAGCGCACCGCGCCCGGCACCCCCGCTTCGCACCACCATCGATGTGCGCTTGCAACGGGCGGCGGTAGCGGCGCTCGGCGCTCGCTTCGGGGCGATCGCCGTGCTCGGCGCGCGCAGCGGCGCGGTGCGCGCGCTCGCCGGGGTCGCTCTCGCAGGCACCCAGCCGCCCGGCTCGACGTTCAAGATCGTCACGGCCGCGGCCGCGCTGGCCGCAGGCGTCGCCGAGCTCGGCGACCGTTTCCCGCTCGCCCGCTCCGCGCGCGTCGACGGTGTCGAGATCCGCAACGCCTACGACGAGCTTTGCGGCGGCACGCTCGTCGAGGCGTTCGCGCACTCGTGCAACTCGGTGTTCGCGCCGCTCGGTGTGCGGGTCGGCGCGGCTCGGCTCGTGGCGATGGCCGAGCGGCTCGGCTTCAACCGCCGCCCGCCGGTGCCGGGCGCGGTAGCGAGCACGCTGCCCCCTGCGCGCGAGCTAGCAACGCCGCTAGCTGTGGCGGCGACCGCGATCGGCCAGGGCCGCGTGCTCGCCTCGGCGCTCGGTATGGCGTCGGTGGTCCAAGCCGTAGCCGCCGACGGCGTGCGCGCCAAACCGCACATCGCGCCCGCTGCGCCGCGCCGCCGGCGGGTGCTCGACGGCAGCGTCGCCGCCTCCCTGCGCACGCTGATGCGCGCCGTCGTCACCACCGGCACCGGCCGCGGTGCCGAGCTTCCCGCTCTCGGTGTCGCCGGAAAAACCGGCACCGCCGAGCTGTCAAGCCGACCGCCGTCCGACAGCACGGCCCCGTCGGTGCGCGACGACCCCGCCCGGCTGAGCGCGTGGTTCTGCGGTTACGCACCGCACCGCAGGCCGGTGCTGGCGTTCTGCGTGCTGCTCGTCCGCCAAGGTGCGGGCGGCGACGTAGCCGCTCCGACGGCAGCCGACTTCCTGCGCCGCGCCCTTGAGCTCGGGTGGCGTCCGACCGAGGATTCATCCTAAGGTGGCGATGTCGAACGGGGGAGGCGCGGGGGAGCGTGTGTACTCGCAGGCGCCTCCGCCCACGCCGCTCTTCCGCTCGTGGCTCGCTGGCGAGCCCGAGCGTCACGTGCGCGCGTTCGAGCTTGCGCGCAGCTGGTACCTCGAGGGGCGGCGCATCGAGATGCGCGCCCTAGCTGCCGAGCTCGGGGTCAGCCGGCCCACGCTCTACCGCTGGGCGGGCAGCCGCGAGCAGCTCGTCGCCGACGTGATCTGGTCGTTCGCCGACCACCTTTTCCGCACCGCCGTCGAGCGTGCCCGCGGCCGCGGAGCGCGGCGGATCCTGGAGGTGGCGCGGCGCTACACGCGCTGGGTCGCCGAAGCCGAGCCGCTGCGCCGTTTTCTCGAAGCTGACGCCGAGACGGCGCTCCGCATCCTCACCCGCCGCCACGGCGGTGTGCAGGGGCGTCTCGTCGCCGCCTACGAGGCGCTGCTGCGTGAAGAGATCGAGCGCTCGGCGCTGACCGTGCCGCTGCCGCCGCCGCTGTTCGCCTACCTGATCGTGCGCGTGGGCGAGGCGTTTCTCTACAACGACGCGATCTGCGCGCTCGAGCCCGACGTCGAGAGCGTGCTGACGGTCATCCGCGTACTGCTCCACAGCGGCAGCGCCAGCGCCGACGCTGCTTGACCGCCGACGGCGCCTGGTCGGCGCCGCGGCTTGACCGAAACGGCCGCGGGCCCCGGCACCACCGGCCGCCGCTTGAGCGCGCGCCTAGGCTGTCTCGCCTTCGGCTAGAGGTCGAGCTTGATGCGACGCTCGGGCCCGCCCGCCCCTGCCGGCGGGCGGATCACCAGCACGAGCGGACGGTTCTCGGTGTTGGCGAGCGGCAGGCGGAAGAGCAGCATCGCTCCAGCCGTCGGCCCCTGCTGGGCGATCGAGCCCTCTTCGGGAATGCACTCGTTCGGCTGCAGCGTGCGCGGGTGGTAGGCGAGCGCGTTGCTGCGCGGCAGCGGCGTGGGTTTGAAGACGTTGCCCTGGTTGTCGACGACCTCGAAGTCGTCGGTCGCGCGGGCGGCACGCTCGCCGCGGTTGCAAACCTGCAGGAACACGCCGTAGAGCGCCTCGCCTGGCCGCTGCTCGGGACCGCGGTAGTAGTCCTTGTCGGGCGGGATGCGCAGGTTGAGCTGGCGCGTGATGAAGACGTTGTAGTCGAGTCCCGCGACCGGCAAGCGCAGCCCCTCGCGGGCCGGCTCCTCGATCCCGACCTTGTCCTTGTCGGTGCCACAGGCAGCGGCACCAGCGGCGACCAGTGCGAGGAGCGAAAGCAACGCGAGGCGTCTCGTGGCGTGCATGGCGGCGCGGGAGTCTACCCGTCCACGCGCTGCGAGCGCGGCACGGTTGCGCTCGCCGCGCGTGCGCCCCGGGCGCGGAGCCGTTCGCCCGCCCAGCGGGTACCGAGCGCCGGGTCGGCACCGGCGTGGGCGCCAAAGCGCGGGCCTTTCTCGGGCTCGAGACCCGCGACGGTGGCGCGCCGCAGCGGTTCGGCGGGGGGCTCCTCGAACACCATCCGCAACCGCTCGAGCGCGGCGGCGACTCGCCGCCGCAGCCACAGCGAGCAGAGCGCGTCGCGCAGGCGGTCGAAGCGCGTGGCGGGGTAGGTCTCGAGCAGCAGCTCGACACGCGTGACGCCGGCGCTCTCGGAAACGAAACGCAGCTCGCATGCCGCACGGTTGCGGCCCACTCGCCCGTAGCGGATGCGCAGCAAAAGCTCCCGCGGGCGCTCCGCCGAGTAAACGTCGAGCTCGACGTAGGGCTTGCCGACGGGGGAGCGCACCTGGAAGCGGGCGGCGGCCCCACGGCCGACCGGGTTGGCGCGCGCGAGCCGGTAGTCGGCAACGAAGTGGTCGACCACTGCTGGCCAGGCGGCGAGATCGGCGACGAAGTCGTAGACCTGGGCGGGCTCTGCCGTGATCGTCGTCGCCGCCGTGAACGCTGACATCGGCGCTGGATGCTACCGGCGCCGGCGCGAGCGCAGCCTGTCGCCGACCGCGCCGCTAGCCGATCAAGCGGCGCGCTGCGCGAAGCGGCGGCTGCAGGGGCTTTTCGCGAGCGTGCGGCCGAGCGCTCGTACTCGCTCGCTGCGCACGGCCTGGCGACTCTCCTCCGGCAGGCGCGAGAAGCACAGGTCGCAGAGCGTGCGGCCGTCGTCGAGCTGGTGCCAGCGCTCACCGGTCAACAGCGTGCGCTCGCACCCGCTGCAGACCGTCTCGGCCGGACGGCTCGCGGCGAGACTGTGGCGAACGAGCAGTTGGGCGATGTCGGGCATGCAGCAAGCTTCGCCCTCGCTGCGGACGCTCCTTCCCTGCCCGCGCCCTACGGCCGCTGCTTGCTGTGTACGGGCGGTGTGTAGAGCGGCGCCCGGATGGGTAACTAGAAGGCCAGACACTCAGAGGAGTGCCCCGCCGGCAGTACCGGCGGCGAGCGGGTGCGAAGACGCAAGTAGAACGAGGGATCGCGTTATGGCTAACCAATCTGTGCAGCCGCTGCGCGAGGCGGGTACATACCGTTGCGAGGGGTGCGGGTACCTGCTCGCACTGCACGAGGGCGAGCAGTTGCCGGCCTGCCCACTGTGTGGCTCGAACAAGTTCCGGCACACGCTCTTCGATCCGCGCGATCCGTTCGGAGCGACCGTCGAAACGCCGGCAGCGTGGACACGTAACAGCCAAGCGCCGAACGATCCGCCGGAGTGGCTCGAACGCCTCGCCGACGAGCTGGCAAGCGAGGAGGGTTGCTTCCTGGCATTCGAGAGCGACGAGGGCAGCATCGAACGGGTGCGCCTGGAGCCGGGCTGGACGCGCATCGGGCGCTCGATAGCCGCGCAGCTGCGCCTCGACGACCCCACCGTGTCGCGCCGCCACGCTCTGATCTACGTCGACAGCGCGGGCGCGCGCATCCTCGACGATCGTTCGCTGAACGGTGTGTTCGTGAACGGCCAGCCGGTCGAACTCACCGAGCTAGTGCACGGTGACGAGATCCGCATCGGCCGCTACCGGCTGTTCTTCGTCCACGGGGGCTACGCAGGCGAGGAGACAGCGGCGTCGACCGAGCGGCTCGTGTCGACGCCCGAGGACGCCGTCGCCTGACGGCGGGGGACCAAAGGGCCGGGTCCCGGGCAACCAGCGGGACGCGGGGACGGTGCAGCGGCGCCGTCCCCGTCTCCCCGGCCCGTCGCCGTGAACGCGCCGGTCGCAGCCGCCGCGAGAGGGACGCCTGTGGCCGCCGTCAGCGCCGCTCGCGCGGGCCGACCCAGAAATCCTCGCCGACCGTGACGGTGCCAGCGACCTCGGCCTGATGGCGCAGCGAGTTGATGTCGCCGTCTTCGTAGGCGAACAGTGCCTCCGCCGGGAGACGCCGCAGCTCGCCCGTCCCACCGAGGTAGCGGTCGACGACGCGCGCGCAGCGGCGCCCCTCGGCGATCGCTGTCACCACCAGCGACTGGCCGATGCGCGCATCGCCGCACGCGAACACCCCGTCGACCGACGTGCCGTAGACCGGTGCCCGCACGTTGCCGCGCGCGTCGAGGTCGAGACCCAGCTCGCGCACCGGGCCGTCGTGCTCGGGATGGGCGAAGCCGATCGCGATCAGCACGAGATCGGCCGGCTCGGTGAACTCGCTGCCGGGGATCGGCCGCAGGTTGCGCGAGCTCGTGCCCTCGACGCGGCGTCCGCGCACCGCCACCACGTGGCCGTCCTCGCCGAGGATCTCGGTCACCTCGCAACCGAAGCGCCGCTCGCCGCCTTCGTCCAAGGCGTAGGTGGTCGGGGTGCGCTTCGGCGGCAGCGGCCACGGCGACATCGGCGGTCGCCCAGATGGCGGCAACGGTGGATAGACGTCGAGCATCAGCACGTCGCGCGCCCCCTCGCGCAAGGCGTTCGAGATGCAGTCCATGCCGGTGTCGCCACCACCGACGACCACCACGCGCTTGCCCCGCGCCGTGATCTCCTCGCCCGGGGGCACATCGCGCGCCGGCCTTCCCTGCATCCGCGCCACCGCGCGGTTGCGCTGATACAGGTACTCCATCGCGAAGTGCACGCCGCGCAGGTCGCGCCCGGGCACCGCGAGCTCGCGGTGCACGCGCGAGCCGATCGCGACGACGAGCGCGTCGTGGCGGCGGCGCAACTCCTCGCTCGAGACGTCACGACCGACGTCACAGTTGCACTCGAAGCGCACGCCCTCGGCTTCGAGCAGCTGCACACGCCGGTCGATCACCCACTTCTCGAGCTTGGCGTCGGGCACCCCGAAGCGCATCAGGCCGCCCGGTCCCTCGTCGCGCTCGTAAACGGTGACGAGATGCCCGCGCTTGTTGAGCTCGGCGGCGACGGCGAGGCCAGCGGGACCGGACCCGATCACGCCGACGGTCTTTCCGGTGCGCACCGACGGTGGCTCGGGCTTGATCCACCCCTCCTCGAAGCCGCGGGTTACGATCGCCAACTCGATCTGCTCGATCGTCACCGGGTCGGCGTTGATGTCGAGCACGCACGCCGACTCGCACGGAGCGGGGCAGATCGCGCCGGTGAACTCGGGGAAGTTGTTGGTGTGGTGGAGTTTCTGCAGCGCCTCGCGCCAGCGGCCGCGCCAAACGAGGTCGTTCCAGTCGGGGATCAGGTTGCCGAGCGGGCAACCCTCGTGGCAGAAGGGAACGCCGCAATCCATGCAGCGGCCGCCCTGCTCGCGCAGCGTCTGCTCGTCGGGGAGGTCGAAGTAGCGGTCGTAGTCGCGCACCCGCTCGCGCGGATCGCGCTTCACGAACCCGCGGCGCGGGAACTCGAGAAAGCCGCGCAGCTTGCCCATCGCTTGCCCCCTAGCCCTCCGCCGAGAGTTGGCTCGCGGCCTCCGGGCCGTCCGCTGCGGCGCCGTCGCCGAGCGCTGTGCCCTGCCCGTCGCCGCTAGCCGCGACCGCCCCCACGGCGAGTGGTTCGGGCGCCTCCGACGGGAGGCGGCTGCGGCGGTCGGCAAGCTCGGCGAGGGCGCGCTTGTAGTCGTGCGGCATCACCTTCACGAAGCGACCGAGCTGCCCCTCCCAGTCGTCCAGCACGGCGCGGGCGACGGTCGAGCCGGTCCGCCGCTCGTGCTCTTCGATCCAGCCGCGCAGCTCGAGCGCCTCGTCGGGCGTGATCTCGTCGAAACCGACGAGCTCGGTGTTGCAGCGTTCGCGGAAGCGGCCGTCGACGTCGAGAACGTACGCGATCCCGCCGCTCATCCCGGCGGCGAAGTTGATGCCGGTGGGGCCGAGCACGACCACCCGCCCGCCGGTCATGTACTCGCATCCGTGGTCGCCGCAGCCCTCGACGACCGCGATCGCCCCCGAGTTGCGCACGCAGAAGCGCTCGCCCGCAAGGCCGCGGAAGAACGCCTTGCCCGACGTCGCTCCGTAGAGCACGACGTTGCCGACGACGACGTTGCGCTCGGCCGCGAACGGCGCAGCGGCGGGCGGCCGCACGACGATCGTGCCGCCCGAAAGACCCTTGCCGGCGTAGTCGTTGGCGTCGCCTTCGAGCACGAACGTCACGCCCGGGGCGAGCCACGCGCCGAAACTCTGACCGGCCGACCCCTCGAACACGATCTCGATCGTGCCGTCGGGCAGCGCGTCGAAACCCCGCACGCGGGCGATCTCGCTCGACAGCAGCCCGCCCACCGTGCGCTCGGGGTTGCGGATCTTGCGCCGCAGCTGCACCGGTTGGCCGTGGTCGATCGCCGCGCGCGCAGCGGCGATCAGCTCGCGGTCGGTGTGATCGTCGAGCTGCGGGTCAGGGCCGCCGGTGCAGCAGCGCGGCGCGTCGGGATCGACGTTGTCCGGCACCGCGAGCAGCGGGCGCAGGTCGAGCCCGCGTGCTTTCCAGTGGTCGATCGCGGGATCGGGCTCGAGCAGCTCGGTGCGCCCGATCAGCTCGGCCATCGTGCGCACCCCGAGCGAGGCCATGATCCGCCGCGCCTCCTCCGCGACGAGCCACAGGTAGTTGACGACGTGCTCGGGCTGGCCGGCGAACCGTTCGCGCAGCACCGGGTCCTGGGTAGCCACCCCGACGGGACACGTGTTGAGGTGACAGACGCGCATCATCACGCAGCCGAGCGCGATCAGCGGCGCGGTCGAGAAACCGAACTCGTCGGCGCCGAGAATTGCGGCGACGACGACATCGCGGCCGGTGCGCATCTGGCCGTCAACCTCGACGAGGATTCGCGAGCGCAGGTCGTTGCGCAACAGCGTCTGTTGCGTCTCGGCGAGGCCGATCTCCCACGGGATGCCGGCGTGCTGGATCGAAGACAGCGGCGAAGCACCGGTACCGCCATCGTGGCCGGCGATAACCACGTGGTCGGCGTTGGCCTTGGCGACCCCAGCAGCGACCGTGCCGACACCGACCTCAGCCACCAACTTGACCGAGATCCGCGCGCGCGGGTTGGCGCAGCGCAGGTCGTAGATCAGCTGCTTTAGGTCTTCGATCGAGTAGATGTCGTGGTGCGGCGGCGGCGAGATCAGACCGACGCCGGGCGTCGAGTGGCGCAGCTTGGCGATGTAGTCGTTGACCTTGTGGCCCGGCAGCTGACCGCCCTCGCCGGGCTTGGCGCCCTGGGCGATCTTGATCTGGATCTCGTCGGAGTTGACGAGGTAGTGGATCGTCACGCCGAAGCGGCCTGACGCCACCTGCTTGATCGACGAGCGGCGCTCGTCGCGCCAGCGTGCCGGATCCTCGCCGCCCTCGCCGGTGTTCGACTTGCCGCCAAGGCGGTTCATCGCCACCGCCAGCGTCTCGTGCGCCTCGGGCGAGAGCGCGCCGAGGCTCATACCGCCCGACTTGAAGCGCTTGAGGATCTCCTGGGTCGGCTCGACCTCGTCGATTGGAATCGGGTCGCGGTCGCTGCGGAACCGCAGCAGCCCACGCAGCGTGGTGCGCGGCAGCGCCACCTCGTTGACGTAGCGCGCGAAGCGCTCGTAGGCGTCGGCCGTGCCCTCGCGACGCGCCGCATGCTGGAGGTTGGCGATCGTCTCTGGGTTCCAGCCGTGGAACTCGCCGTCCCGCCGCCACTGGTAGATGCCGCCGTGGGGCAGAAGCTCGGATGCCGCCGCCGGGTAGGCGCGCGCGTGCCGGTCGAGCGCCTCGCGCGCCAGCACCTGGAGCCCGACGCCGCCAACGCGCGACGGTGTACCGGTGAAGTAGCGGTCGACGAGCTCGCGGTCGAGCCCGACCGCCTCGAAGATCTGCGCGCCGGTGTAAGAGGCGATCGTCGAGATCCCCATCTTCGAGAGGATCTTCAGCAAGCCCTTCCCGATCGCCTTGATCACCCGCTGCTCGGCCTCTTCGAGCGCCAACTCGTCGGGCAGCCAGCCCTCGCGCTTGAGCGTCGACAGCGACTCGAACATCAGGTAGGGGTTGACGGCGGCGGCGCCGTAGCCGATCAGGCAGGCGATGTGGTGGACCTCGCGCGCCTCGCCGGTCTCGACCACGAGACCGGTGCGCAGGCGCGTGCCCTCGCGGACGAGGCGGTGGTGCACCGCCGACGTGGCGAGCAAAGCCGGGATCGGAGCGCGCTCGGCACCGAGGTTGCGGTCGGAGAGGATGAGGATGTTGACGCCGCGGCGCACGAGCTCAGCCGCTTCGTCGCAGATCTCCTCGAGGCGCCGCTCCATCCCTGCCGGCCCCTCCGCCACCGGCCAAGTGATGTCGATCGTGCGCGCCCAGAAGACTTGGTGGTCGACCTGACGCAGCCGCTCGAGTTCGCCGTTGCGCAGGATCGGCTGCGGCATCACCAGCTGGTGGCAGTGCTCGGGGGTTTCGTCGAGCAGGTTGACCTCCGGCCCGATGCACGCCTTGAGGCTCATCACGACCGACTCGCGGATCGGGTCGATCGCCGGGTTGGTGACCTGCGCGAAGAGCTGTTTGAAGTAGCGGAAAAGCGACGGACGCTGGTCGGAGAGCACCGCGAGCGCGGTGTCGTTACCCATCGAGCCGGTGGGCTCGCTCCCCTCGCACGCCATCGGCGCGAGGATCGCGCGCAGGTCCTCTTCGCTCCAGCCGAAAGCGAGCTGGCGGGCGCGCAACGGCTCGACGCGCGGCACGCGCGGCTTGCGGTCGGGCAGGTCGTCGATGTGGACGACGCGCTCGGCGAGCCACTTGCCGTAGGGCCGTCGCCGCGCAAGCTCGCGCTTGACCTCTTCGTCGGGGACGATGCGGTCGGCTTCGAGGTCGACCAAAAACAGCTTGCCCGGCCGCAAGCGCCCCTTCGCTTCGACGTCCGCTGGATCGCAGTCGAAAACGCCCGTCTCGGAGGCCACCACGACCCACCCGTCGCGCGTCACGAGCCAGCGTCCCGGGCGCAGACCGTTGCGGTCGAGCGTCGCCCCGATCACGCGTCCGTCGGTGAACGCGACCGCCGCCGGGCCGTCCCAAGGCTCGATCAAAGACTCGTGATAGGCGTAGAAGTCGCGCAGTTCCGGTGGTGTGTCGGGGCGCTTCTCGTACGCCTCGGGGATCAGCATCGTGATCGCGTGCGCGGGCGAGCGGCCGCCCAGCACCAGCAGCTCGAAGACGCGGTCGAGCGACGCCGAGTCAGATAGGTCTTCGCTCAAAAGTCCGCGGATCTTGTCGATGTCGTCGCCGAAAAGGAGCGAGGCGAGCTGGCTTTCGCGCGCGCGCATCCAGTTGCGGTTGCCGCGCAGCGTGTTGATCTCGCCGTTGTGGGCGAGCATCCGGTAGGGGTGGGCGAGCTCCCAGCTCGGGAAGGTGTTGGTGGAAAAGCGCGAGTGCACGATCGCCAGCCGCGAGGCGACGCGCGGGTCGCGCAGATCGGCGTAGAAGCGCGGCAGCTGGGGCGCGGTCAGCATCCCCTTGTACACGACCGTCCGCGACGAGAACGACGGGATCGCCAAGCCCTCGATCCCCGCCCTCTCGACCACCCGGCGGATCACGTAGAGGCGGCGTTCGAAAGCGTCCTGATCGCCGACGCTGTCGTCGGCGGCGACGAAGAGCTGCTCGATGCGCGGGGCGCAAGCCCGCGCGTAGCGGCCGCACGCGTCGAGGTCGACCGGCACGCTGCGCCAGCCGAGCACGTGTTGACCCTCGTCGGCGACGGTTCGCTCGAAGAGCGAACGCGCCCGCTCGGCGAGGTCGGGATCGCGCGGCAGAAAGCACATCGCGACGCCGTAGCGGCCGGGCGCGGGCAGCTCGAACGGCAGCTCGGCGCGCAGGAAAGCGTCGGGTATTTGCAGAAGGATCCCGGCACCGTCGCCGGTCTCGGCGTCGGCGCCAGCGGCGCCGCGGTGCTCGAGACGCTCGAGGGCTTCGAGCGCGCGCTCGACCACCTCGTGCGAAGCGGGCGCGCGCAAACGCGCGACGAACGCGACGCCGCAAGCGTCGTGCTCGTATGCCGCGTCGTACAGCCCGCGGGGGGCCTTGTCTCTTGCGCTGACGTTCATCGAGGAGGAGGCCTCCCGCTGGCTTTCCTGCGCGGACAGCGGGGCCAGCTAAGGGTACCAGCGGCCTTTTCGCTGCAGCTGGCGCCGCGACCCGCCGAGGAGCGCTAGGGTCGGCACAATTGCGAGCGCGCTCGGAGCGATGGCGAAAGTCGTAACGATCCTCTCACAGAAGGGCGGTACCGGGAAAACAACGACGGTCCGCACGCTCGCCGACTGCTACAGCCGTAGCGGCGCCCGCGTGCTGTGCGTCGACCTCGACCCGCAGGGCAACCTCTCGGACTACTTCGACGTCCCGCCCGACGCCCAGCCGACGGTGGGCGAGGTGTTGACCGGCCAGGCCAAGGCGCGCGACGCCGTCCACAGCGACGTACTGCCGGCCAACCTCGGGCTCGCCGAAGCCGAGATCGTCTTGAGCGGAAAGATGGGGCGCGAGTTGATGCTGCGGCGTGCGCTCAAGGACTTGCGCCGCAACTACGACCTGGTGCTCGTCGACTGCCCGCCCTCGCTCGGCCTTTTGACCGTCAACGCGCTGGTCGCGGCCGACTACGCGCTTGTGACGAGCGCCGCCGAGTATTTCTCGCTGCAAGGTGTCGAACAGGCGCTCGAAGTGGTCGAGCTGGCGCGCGACAACTTGAACGAGGAGCTCGCGTGGGTCGGTGTCGTCCTGAACATGGCCGACATGCGTCTCGTCCACGCCCGCGAGGCGCTCGCCCAGCTGCGCGAGAGCTTCGGCGACAAGGTCTTCGACACGATCATCCGCCGCTCGGTCCGCTACGCGGAGTCGGCCGAACGGGGCGTTTCGATCCTCGACTACGCACCCGATCTCGGCGTCGACTACGTCGATCTGGCAGTGGAGCTTGCGCGCCGCATCGACTTCGAGAGCCCGCTGCGACGACTGCGTGCCTTGCGCCGCGAGCTCGCTGCCGGCAGCGGCGCAGCGGGCGAAGCCTCGACGCACGAGGGCGCGGCTGTCAGCGCCGATAGCGGCCACGCGGCCGGTTCGAAGCGCACAGCACCTGCCCGCACCAAACGCTAGGCTGCGCGCGCTATGGCGAAGCTCAGCTTGCGCCCAGCCGACGAGCTCGCACAGCTTGTTCGCAGCGGCGAGGTCACTGCCGAGGAACTGCTCGAGGATTGTCTGCAGCAGGTCGATCGCGTCGAACCGCAGATCAACGCCTTCACGCTGATCGACCCCGACCGTGCCGCCGCCGAGGCGCGCGCGATCAAGCCTGGTGATCCACGCCCGTTCTGCGGCGTGCCGATCGCAATCAAAGACAACGTCGCCGTCGCGGGCTGGCGGCTGACGTTTGCTTCCGACCTCTTCGGCGACTACAAGCCGAACCACGACGCCTTCCTGGTTCGCCGCCTGCGCGAGGCCGGCTTCGTGGTGATGGGCAAGACGAACATGCCCGAGTTCGGGATCCTGCCCGTCACAGGACCGCGGCGCTTCGGACCGACACGCAACCCGTGGGATCTCGCGCGCACCCCAGGCGGCTCGTCGGGCGGCGCCGCCGCCGCGGTCGCGGCCGGCATGGTGCCCGTCGCGCACGGCAACGACGGCGGCGGTTCGATCCGCATCCCCGCTGCCTGCTGCGGGCTCGTCGGCTTGAAACCGAGCCGCGGCCGCATCTCGCGCGGACCCGAGGAGGGCGACGACTTCCTCGTCCAGGACGGCGTGCTTACGCGCACGGTCCGCGAGACAGCGATGCTGCTCGACGTCCTCGCCGGCTACGAGCCGGGTGACGCCAGCTGGGCACCGCCGCCTCGCGGAACGTTTGCCGCCGCCGCCGAGCGCGATCCCGAGCGGCTGCGGATCGGTGTCGTCACGAAGCCGCCGCTTCCGACCGAGGTCGACCCGGTGGCGCTCGACGGCGTGCGCCGCGCCGCCGACCTTCTCACCGAGCTCGGTCACGAGGTCGTCGAGGTCGACCCGCCGTGGGGGGAGGTCGATCTTCTGCCCACTTTCACGCGCATCTTCGGCACGCAGATCGCGGCGCTGATCGAGCTCGGTCAGCGCATCGGTGGTCGCGAGATCGGGCCCGAGGTGATCGAACAGCTCTCGCTTGCGGTCTACGAAAGCTCGCGCCAGGGCTCGGGGATCGACTTCTTCCTGTCTCTGCTCGAGCTGCAGGGGGCGGCGCGGGCGATCGTGTCGCTTTTGTTCTTCGGCGAGAACCGCCACGACGTGCTGCTCACGCCGGCGCTCGCGAAGCGGCCTGTGGCGATCGAAGAGATCGACCCGACAAGCGACGATCCCTGGGGCGAGTTCCGCAAGTCGGGCGAGTTCACGCCGTTCACGGCGGTGTGCAACATCAGCGGCCAGCCGGCGATCGTGCTGCCGCTCTACCAAGGCGACGACGGCTTGCCTTTGGCGGTGCAGCTGATCGGCCCGCCGGCCGGCGAAGAGCTGTTGCTCTCGCTCGCCGGCCAAGTCGAGCGCGCTGCGCCCTGGCACGACCGCTTCCCCGCCGTCGCGCTCGCCGGCGACTGACCGCGGCGCGGGCACGGGCGAGGCACTGCACTGCGAACAGCTCCCGCTGGCCGGCGAGGTCTCGACAGGACCGTGTGCAAGCGGTAGGGTCAGCGCCGTGGTAGCTACTGCGTAGCGAGGCGGGCCCACCTGCCACACTCTCGCTGCGCTACACGCACCGGGGAGGGAGGAGCAAGACGCGATGACGACCGCCGCGCGGGAAGCGAACGACCGACAAAGGCGAGCTCCCTACGCACGCTTGCGCCGACGCTCGGCCCGGTGGCGCTCTGCGGTGGTGGCGGCGGCGCTAGCCGTTTGCGCCTTCTTCGCCGGCGGCGGCAGCGCCGCGGCGGCGAGCGACTTCGCGCGCTACATCCTGCCGCCGGGCAACTACGGCGGTCTGCCGACCACAGACGAGTCGACCGACCAGCTCCCGCTCTACGACGCCCTCACCTACCTGCGCGGCCGCGTCACCCGCGCCGATGTCGTGCGCTACTACGTGCCGATGGACTTCCGGCCGGTCGGCGCGACGCGCGTCGAACCGACGCCGAACCCCGACGTGCGCATCGTCTACGACGCCTACGGGATCCCGCACATAACCGGCAAGACCCGCTCGGCACTGATGTACGGCGCAGGCTGGGTGATGGCACGAGACCGCCGCCTCTTGCTCCAACTCGGGCGCTGGCCGGCGCGGGCCGCGATCCTCGACATCCCCGGTGTCGACGCCTTCTCGCTCGTCACCAGCGCGACGCCCTTCGAGCCGAGCGCCCAAGCCGAGGCACTAGTGCGCAAGCAGCGCGACCTGATCGTCCGCACCTACGGACGTGAGGGGCAACAGTTGTTGCGCGACGGAAGCGACTACGTGCGCGGCATCAACGACTGGTTCCGCGCCCACGGCGGGTTCCCCGACGGCAAGGAGTTCACCGTCTACGACGGCATCGCCGTGACCGCCTTCATCGGCTCGATCTTCGGCGCCGGCGGCGGCAGCGAGTACCGCAACGCGATGCTCGCGGCGGCGCTCGAGCGCCGCTACGGGAAGAGCCGCGGCAAGCGCATATTCGACGACCTGATGCTGGCGGTCGACCCCGAGTCGCCGACGACGACGCGCCGGCGGTTCGGCTACGGCCCGCTGACGGGCGGCCGGATCCGCGGCTCGGTGACGCTCGACCCCGGCTCGGTGCAGCTGATCGACGCGCGTCAGGGTCCGCTTGCCCCCGCTCGGGCGCGCAGCAGCGCCGTCGACCCGCCGCGCCGGCGGATGTCGAACTGGCTGCTCGTGTCGCCTAGCCGGTCGGCGAGCCGTCGCACGCTCGCTGTGCAAGGTCCGCAGCTCGGCTACTTCTATCCCGAGATCGTCTACCAGCAGGAGCTGCGCGGGCCGGGCATCCACGCCCAGGGCATCGCGGCCGCTGGGCTCGGTCTCTACATGCTGATCGGCCGCACCCGCGACTATGCGTGGAGCCTCACGTCGGCGGGGCACGACGTGCGCGACGTCTACGTCGAGCGGCTCTGCGAGCCCGACGGTTCGCGCCCGACGCGCACCTCGACGCACTACCTCTACAAAGGCAAGTGCCGGGCGATGGGCCGCTTTTACGCCGGCAAGCTCGCCGGGCGTGACGTGTCGTTCATGACCACCGTGCACGGGCCGGTGATCGGCACCGCGACGCTCGGCGGCCGCCCGGTGGCGCTCGCACGCCGGCGCTCGACCCGCGGCCGCGAGGGTCTCAACCTGATGGCGCTGAAAGCGATGACCGAGGGTCGCGCGACGACGCCCGAGCGCTTCTTCAAGATCGCCAACCGCTTCGAGTTCACCTTCAACTGGGGCTGGGCGTCCCGGCGCGCGACCGCCTACTTCTCGTCGGGCCGCCTGCCGGTTCGCGCGCGCGGCCTCGACCGGCGGCTGCCGACGCTCGGCGACGGCCGCTTCGAGTGGCGCGGGTACCTCTCCTGGCGCCAGCATCCCCACGACGTCGGCGGACCGGGCGGGCTCTTGCTCAACTGGAACAACCAGTCGGCGCCCGGCTTCATGCACGGCGACGACGAGCACTACGGCTCGGTGCACCGCGTCGAGATGTTCGACCGCTGGCCGCGGCGGCCACGGATCGAGCAGGTCGTGGGGATCATGAATCGCGCCGCCACCGAAGACCTCCGGGCGACACGGATATGGCCGACCATCCGTGCCGTGATGCGCAAGGGCAAGGCGCCCGACGCGCTCGCCGAGCGCGCGGCAGCGCTGGTCGACGCCTTCGCGCGCGCCGGCGGACCGGTGATCGATCGCGACCGAGACGGCTACGTCGACTCGCCGGGCCGCGCGATCCTCGACGAGGCGTGGCCGCTCATCGCCCGGGCAGCGATGGCCGACAGGCTCGGCAGCGTGCTCGTCGACCAGCTCGCGCGCACCGTCGGCATCGGGGAATCGGCGGGCTTCGGCGGCGGCTGGTGGTCGTACCTCGACAAGGACCTGCGGACGCTTTTGGGGCGCCGCGTGCGCGGCCGGTTCGCGGTCAGCTTCTGCGGGCGCGGCAACGTCCGCCGCTGCGCCGCGACGCTGTGGCGTGCTTTCGCCCAAGCGACCGCCCGCCTTGCCCAAAGCCGCGGACCGGACCCGTCGAAGTGGCTCGCCGAGGCACCGCGCATCCGCTTCACACCGGGGCTGATTCCGAACACGATGGCCTGGACCAACCGTCCGACCTACCAGCACGTGATCGAGTTCGCGCGCCGGTAGGGCGCATATCGGACGCGGGTGCCGCCGTCAGAGCGCGCGCACGTCGACGCCGTGGTCGCTGAAGTTGACGCGGCGCACGTCGAAGTCGGGAAAGCGCGCCCGCGCTCGCTCGACCACCCGCCCGGTCTGCTGCCACTCGCACCAAAGCAGGACGGTGGGACCCGCCCCCGAGATCGTCGCGCCGAGCGCACCGAGCGTGCGCGCAGCAGCGACGAGTTCGAGCGAGCGTGGGTAGAGGTGCTGGCGGCGCGGCTGGTGGATGCGGTCGGCGAGCGCGGCAGCGACGAGCGAGAGATCGCCCCGCTCGAGCCCGAGCACCAGCTGGGCTGTAGCGGCGATGTTGTGGACACAGTCGGCCAGCGGGATCTCGGCCGGGATCGCGCGCCGCGCCGCGGCGGTCGGCACCGTCTGCGGCGGTATCGCGATCACCGCCTCGAGCTCGGGCGGCGGCGCGATCCGTGCCACGCGCTCGGGCCCGCACACAACAAAGCCCCCGTAGACCGCGGCGGCGACGTTGTCGGGATGCCCCTCGATCTCGGTGGCGAGGGCGAAGAGGTCGGCGTCGAGCTCGAACATGTGGTCGGCCGCCGCCAAACCGGCGACGATCGCGGCCGCGCTCGAGCCGAGGCCGGCGGCGGGCGGGATCTGCGAGCGGATGCGGAACGCGAAGCGATCGGCAGGATGGAGCCGCTCGAACGCCTGCACGCAGAGGTTCGTGCGGTCAAGAGGAACGTCGGGAAGGTCGGCCTCGACCGAGAAGGCGCCGGTCTCCTCGACCTCGAGCTCGAGCACCGGCGACAACGACACTGCCAGCACGTCGTAGCCGGCGCCGAGGTTGGCGCTCGACGCGGGGGCGCGCACTACCCGCTTGCGGTGGAGCGCCATCACTCTGCGTCCGACTCGCCGTCGCCGCCGAGCACGGCGCGCTCGAGTGCCGCAAGCTCGGGCTCGCACGGCACGACACCGACCGCCTTGCCGATCGCGGTGTCGGGGTCCTTGAGCCCGTGGCCGGTCAGCACGCAAACCACGGTTCCTTCCGCCCCGTAGCGCAGCAGACCGGCGACCGACGCTGCCGACGCCGGCTCGCAGAACACGCCCTCGCGCGCGGCAAGGAAGCGGTAGGCGGCGAGGATCTCGTCGTCGCTGACCGCGCGCACGTGGCCGCGCGAGCTGGTGATCGCGTCCATCGCCTCCTCCCAGCGGGCGGGGTTGCCGATGCGGATCGCCGAGGCGACCGTCTCGGGTTCGGCGATCGGGTGGCCGTGGACGAGCGGCGCCGCCCCCTCGGCCTGGTAGCCGTGCATCTGCGGCGCGACGCCGAGCTCGCGGAAACCGCGCCACCACGAGGTGATGTTGCCGGCGTTGCCGACCGGTATGCAGAGCACGTCGGGTGCTTCGCCGAGCTGATCGACGACCTCGAACGCGCCCGTCTTCTGCCCTTCCAGGCGGAACTCGTTGATCGAGTTGACGAGCGCGATCGGGTGGCGGTCGACGAGCTCGCGCACGAGCTCGAGCGCACGATCGAAGTTTCCGCGCAGCGCGATCACGCGCGCCCCGTGCATCAGCGCCTGGGCGAGCTTGCCGGTCGCGATCTTGCCCTCGGGAACGATCACGGCGCAGCGCAAGCCGGCGCGTGCGGCGTAGGCGGCGGCACTAGCGGCGGTGTTGCCGGTCGAGGCACAGACCACGGCACGAGCGCCCTCGCGCACCGCCGCCGACACTGCGACGGTCATGCCGCGATCCTTGAACGAGCCGGTCGGGTTGGCGCCCTCGAGCTTGAGAAAGACGCGACAGCCGGTGCGCTCCGACAAAGCCGGCGCCGGCACGAGCGGTGTGTCGCCCTCGCCGAGCGTGACGAGCGGATCGACGGGCAGCCTGTCGCGGTAACGCCAGAGGCTCACCGCGCGGCTCCCCCCGCCTGCCGACGCCTCTCGCCCCGCCCGCGTATCACCTCACGCACCGCTCGGCGCCTCGAATGTCTCTTCGATCACCCGGATCACGCGCGGCTCGCCGCGCACCACATCGAGCCGCGCGATCTCGGCGACAGCGGCACGGAAACGCGACTCGAGCACCGGATGGACGACCATCACGAGGCGCGCATCGTCGCCCAGCCCCCGCTGCACCACCGACTTGATTGACACCTCGTTGCGCCCGAGCACGTCGGCGATCGCGGCGAGCACGCCGGGGCGGTCGGCCACCTCCATGTGCAGGTAGAAGGAGAACTCGACGTCGTCGACGATCTTCACCGCGCGCGGCGGCGGCGTGCGCGCCGAGGCCGGCAACATCGTCGAGACGACATCGCCGAGCACCGCCGAAGCGGTCTGGATGCCACCGGCACCCGGTCCCGAAAGCGTGATCTCGGTTATGGCGGGACTCTCGATCGTCACGGCGTTGAAGGCGCCGTCGACGCTCGCCAGCGGGTGGTCGCGGTAGAGGAAGGCCGGGTACACCATCACGGCAAGTCCGTCGTCGATCCGCTCCGCCGAGCCGATCAGCTTCAGCGACAGACCGAGCTCGCGGGCGTAGGCGATGTCGTCGGGCGTGATCCGCTCGATCCCCTCGTAGCGAACGTCGTCGAGGCGCACGCACGCGTTGAAGGCAAGGCGCGCGAGGATCGCCATCTTCGCGGCGGCGTCCTTGCCCGAAACGTCCTCGGTCGGATCGGCCTCGGCGTAGCCCAGTCGCTGCGCCTCGGCGAGCGCGCGCTCGTAACTCGCTCCGGTGCGCGCCATCTCGGTGAGCACGTAGTTGGTGGTGCCGTTGACGATCCCGTGCACGCGCTCGATGTGCGCGCCGGCGAGCGACTCAGAGATCACGCGGATCGCCGGGATCACACCCGCCACCGCGGCCTCGAAGCGCACCTGCACACCGCGTTCGCGCGCCGCTTCGAAAACCTCGTCACCGTGCTGCGAGAGCAGCTGTTTGTTGGCGGTCACGACGTGGCGGCCGGCCTCGATCGCGCGCAGCACGTAGGTGCGGGCGGGTTCGATGCCGCCGATCAGTTCGACGACGGTGTCGCTGCCAGCGAGGATTTCGTCGAAGTCGCCTTGTGACCGCGTGAGGACGCCGGCGATCACCGGGCGCTTGCCGGTGAGCGCCGCGACCGCGTCGGCGCGCTCGGTCAGCAGGCGGTGGAAGGCACCGCCGACGGTGCCGTGACCGAGCAGGCCGACTCCGAAACGCTCGTGTTCAACCGACGTCACGTAGGGCCAAATCCTCGTACGTCTCGCGGCGGACGACCACGCGGGCGTCGCCGTCCTTGCAGAAGATCACCGGCGGGCGCGGAACCGCGTTGTAGTTGTTGGCCATCGCGTGTCCGTAAGCGCCGGTGGCCGGGATCACGAGCACGTCGCCGGGCTTCGGCCGGTCGAGATGAACATCGCGGACGAGGATGTCGCCTGACTCGCAGTGCATCCCCGCGACCGTCACCGCTTCGCCGCCGCGACCGGGCCGGTCGGCGAGCTCGGCCTCGTAGCGGGCGTTGTAGAGCATCGGCCGGAGGTTGTCGGACATCCCGCCATCGACAGCCACGTAGGTGCGAACGCCGGGGATGCGCTTGACGGTCCCGACGGAGTAGATCGTTACACCGGCGTTGCCGACCAGCGACCGCCCTGGCTCGCAGAGCACCGTCACACCGTTGGGTGCGCGGCGCAGCAGGGCGTCGACGTACTCGTCCACCGACGGCGGGGTCTGCTCACGCGTGTAGGCGATCGCGAGCCCACCGCCGAGGTTGAGCAGCGGCCACTCGCCAAGGCCGGCGAGCACCTCGGCGAGCCGCTCGTACGCCTCGAGGTCGAAGATCTGCGAGCCGATGTGCGCGTGCAGGCCGCGCAGGTCGAGCCCGATCTCGCGGCAGCGTTCGGCGGCGCGCTCGACGTCGGCGATCCCGAACCCGAACTTCGAGTCGACCTGGCCGGTTTGGATCGCGCGGTGGGTTTCAGCGGTGAAGCCGGGGGTGACGCGCAGCATCACGCGCTGGCCGGAGCCGCGGGCGAGCCGTTCCAGGCGGTCGAGTTCGTCGAACGAGTCGACGACGATCGTGCCGACCTTCTGCTCGAGCGCGTAGGCGAGCTCTCGCTCGGTCTTGTTGTTGCCGTGCATGTAGACGCGCGCCGGATCGAAACCGCCGCGCAGAGCGAGGAACAGCTCGCCGCCCGAGGCGACGTCGCAAGCCAGACCCTCGGCGGCGAAGAGCGCGTACGCGGCCGTGCAGGGGAACGCCTTGCTGGCGTAGATCACATCGAAGTGGTCGGTGCGGGCGCGAAACGCTGCGAGGTAGGAGCGGGCGCGTGCGCGCATGTCGTCCTCGGCGTACACGTAGGCGGGGGTGCCGAACTCGCGCGCCAGCTCGACGAGGTCGCAACCCCCGATCTCGATCCTGCCGGCGGCGTTGACGCGCGTTCCGAGCGGCCAGACCTGCGCTGGCAGCTGGCCGCCACTTGTCGCTTGCGTCGCGGAGTTGCTGTCGGTTGTGGTTCGTTCGCTCATCGCCTCGGCCGCTTCGCCCCGCGACACCCCGGTCCGTCGCGGGCGGGCGTAGCGCACACCGCTCGTCCGAGCGGCCGCACGGGCAACGCGGCAAGCGCGCTGCCTGGCGCGCGGAGTGGGCCGATTATGCCGCCCATGCCTTTCGCAGTGCAGCGAGGCCAGCGGGAGCGAGGTCCGCGGCTGGCGACAGCAGCGACGTGCGATAATGAAAATCGTTCTCAGTTTCTGCGCTCGCGGCCGGTCGGCTCGGACCGGGCGACGAACGCGAGCGCGTCTCGACCCGACCGCGCCAGCCGAGGGATCCGCCGATGCTCTTTGCAGCGACCGCACTCCACGCCCAAGCGAGCCTTCCGCTCGCGGCGCAGCTCTCGCTGCTGACCGATCCCCTGGCCCGCGACGCGACGCTCACCGCGGCTCTCGGCGGCGCCGTCCTCGGCGCGCTCGGCGCCTGGGCGGTGCTGTGGAGAGCCGCTTTCTTCGCTCACGCCGCCGCGAGCCTCGCGTTTCCCGCCGCTGTCGCAGCGACTGCCCTCGGCGCACCGATCGCCCTCGCGGGCGCCGCTGTGGCCGCGCTCTACGGCGCAGCGGTCGGTGCGCTCGCGGGTTCACGACGCAGTCTGCGCGGAGGGCCGGTGCCCGACACGGCTACGGCGCTCGCGGTGGTTGCGGCCTTCGCGCTGGGCGTGATCGCGGCGGGGATTCTCGCCCCGTCCGGGGTCGGGCTCGAAGCGCTGCTCTTCGGCTCCGTGCTCGCGACCGGGCGTGGCGACCGCTTGCTGCTCGCGGCGGTAGCGCTCGTCGCGCTCGCGCTCCACCTCGCTCTCCGCCAGGCGTGGCTTGCGATCGCCTACGACGCTCGTGCCGCCGCCGCGCTCGGCCTGCCGGTAGTCGCCCTCAGGAGCGCCGGGTTGGTCGCGATCGCAGCGGCGATCGGAGCTGCGCTTCCCAGTCTCGGGTCGCTTCTCGCACCGGCGCTCGCCACCCTGCCGGCAGCGGCGGTGCTCGCGGTGCGCGCAAGCGTTCGAGCGCTCGTGCCGCTCGCAGCGCTGACCGCGGCGGCGAGCGGCGCGCTCGGCGTGGCGCTCGCCTTCGCCTTGGACCTACCCCCCGGCCCGATCGTCGCGCTCGTCGCGGTCGCGGTGTACGCCGCGAGCGCCGCTTTCGCGACCGTGCGGAGCAAGAGTGGTGCGACCGCGGCGGCACCCGCGCATTGGGGGTGACGGTCGTGCCGGCAAGCCGCTGCCCACGCCCCGCTGCCGCTAACGACACCGGCGCTAGCGCCGCCCGGCCGGCGGCGCCCACCACCGCGCGTGGCGACGCCAGCGCGAGCGCCGCAGCGGCCCCCTCCCCCCGCCAGCCGCTCGTCGAGGTCGCCGCCGCGACGTTCGGTTACGCAGGGCGCCCGGTGCTGCGCGACGTGTCCTTCACGGTCGAACCCGGCAGCGCAGTCGCTGTGATCGGACCGAACGGTTCCGGCAAAAGCACTCTGTTGCGCGCGCTCGCCGGCGAGCTCGCACCGCTCGCCGGCACAGTACGCACCACCCACCGGCCCGCCTACCTGCCGCAGGACTCGCGGCCACGCAGCGACATTCCGCTCACCGCGTTCGACGTCGCGCTGATGGGCACGCTCGCCAGACGCTCACTGTGGCGTCCCCCACACCGCAGCGACCGCCGCGCGGCGTACGCGGCGCTCGCCGCTGTCGGGCTCGCCGAGCTTCGCGACGCGCCGTTCGCAGCGCTGTCGGGCGGTCAGAAACAGCGCGTTCTGCTGGCGCGCGCGCTCGCCCAGGGATCGCCGCTACTGGTGCTCGACGAGCCGTTCGCCGCTGTCGACGCGGCCGCCGCAGGCGAGCTCGAAGAGCTCTTGCTGTCGCTGCGCGTGCGTGGCCACGGGCTGGTCGTCGCGACTCACGATCTCGCCTCGGCGCGGCGGTTCGATCGGGTCCTCTGCCTGAACGGTCGCCAGTTGGCGTTCGACCGACCGGAACGTGCGCTGACAGCGACGACGCTGACGGCGACGTTCGGCCGCGAGGCGCTCGTCATCGAGGGCGGCGGTCGCGCGATCGCCGCGGCAGCGCCGCACCGGCACTCCGACCACGGGGAGCGGTGAGCGCGACGTGCGACACTTGCACGGCGCTGCCGGCTGCGAGCCTCGTCGCGCAGCCGCTCGCAGCCGCCGGACTGGAGTTGGCACTCGTCGCCGCCACCGCTGGTGCCGCCGGTTGGCTGGTGCTGGGGCAGCGCACGGTGTTCGCAGCCGAGTCTGCCGCCCACGGACTCCTTCCCGGCCTGGCGCTGGCGGCGGCGATCGGTGCTCCACTGGCAGCGGGAGCCGTGGCAAGCGCGCTCGCTTTCGCGCTCGTGCTCTTGGTCGCGTTACGGGCACCCGCCGCGGGCCGCGGTCCGGCGATCGCGGCGACGGCGACGCTCTTTCTCGCCGTCGGCGCGCTCGCGACCCAGGCGAGCGCTAGCGGGCTCCGGCCCGAGCGGCTGCTGTTCGGCGATCCGTTGGCGACGACAACCGCCGACATCCTCCTCGCCGCTGCGGCGCTCGCCGCCACGGCGGCAGTGCTCGCACGGGCGGGACGTCACCTCGTCGCGGCGCTCGCCGATGCGCGCTGGGCCCAAGCAGCGGGAATCGCGGTCGGGCGGCTGCGTCTCCTCTCGCTCGCGCTGACGCTGCTCGCTGTGTCGGTGGCGGCGAGCACTGTCGGCGGGGTGCTCGCACTGGTGCTGGTGGTGGCGCCGGCGGTGACGGTGCACCCCTTCGCGCGTGGCCTGCGGCGCGCGCTTTGGGCAGCGCCTGCCGTTGCGATCGCCGGCTCGTGGTCGGGCCTCGCGCTCGCCTGGGTGCTCGACACCGCGACCGGGGCGACCGTCGCCGCGACGCTTGTGGCGATGGCGGCTGTGTCGGCCGCTTGCGGGTCAGCCGCTCGCCAGCGAGGCGCGTTCGCGCCGCGCCGCCGCAAGCTCGCGGGCGAGCAGGGCGAGCCCTGACACGGTCAGGGCGAGCGCGATCAGCTGCGCGGCTGTGAGGCCGACGGCGACCTCAGGGTTGCGACGCACGAACTCGACGAGGAAACGGCCGAGGCCGGACAGCGCCAGGTAGAGCCCGAACAGGGCCGACGAGGAGAGGCGATCGCGCAGCCGCCACAGCAGCGCGGCCGTCAACCCCAGGGCCAGCGTTTCGTAGATCGGCGTGGGGTGCACGCGCTCGCTGGTGGGCACGGTGCCGTCGGGGTAGGCCATCGCCCAAGGCAGGTCCGAGCGCACCCCGTAGTCGCCGTCGCCCGAGAGCTGGCAGCCGATGCGGCCGATCGCCTGGCCGAGCGCGAGCGGCGCGGCGACGGCGCCCAACAGCCAGACGCCGAGCTCGCGCCGCGCGGCGGCCCAGGCGAGCGCGGCGAGCGCCCCACCGGCGAGCCCTCCGTACCAGACCAGCCCGCTGCCCGAGAAGATCTGACCGAGCAGATCGCTTTTCGCCTCGTCCCAGTGCTCGACGATGTAGTAGGCGCGAGCGCCGACGATGCCCCCAACCAGCGCGGCGACCGCGAGCTCCCACGCGAACTCGGGGGAGCGGCCGAGTTCGGCGAAGCGCCGGGCCGCAAGCGCGGCTGCGGCGACAAAGCCAGCGGCCATCGCAAGACCGAAGGTCTGGAGCGTGAGCGGGCCGATCCCGATCTCGGGAACCACGCGCTCAGCGTAGCGGGGAGGCCGCCGCCGAACGCGACGACCGAACCACACACGACCGCGAAGCGAGCACGGCGCGCCGCAGCGCCGAGGAGGGTGGCTCGTGCGACCCGAAGCGCGACCCGCGTCCCCACCTCCTGCCGGCCGCCTACTATCGCTCGGGGACCGCGAAAGCCTGGGGACGAGGAGAGCGTGCGCGAGAGACGGGAGCGGGTCGGCAGTAGCTTGCGCGATCGGCAGCGCTGGTCGCCGGCGGTGGTGCGCAGCGGTGGCGCGCGGCCCCGCGCAGGCGCAGCGCAGCGGCTCGTTTTGCGCGCGCACGCCGCTTGGGTCGCGCTGGCGGCGTCGGTGCTCGCCGCCGTAACGGTGGTCGCGCTCGCCACAGCCCACAACACGGCCTTCGCGGCGTCGGTCGCTGCGAGCGCGCCGAGGGCGGCTGCGGGCGGGGCGCCGTCCGGCACCGGCAGCTTGGTCGTCGATCCGCTGCGGCGCGCGATCCTGCGCGCGACGTTGAGCGACGCCGAGCGGGCGCGGCTCGCACGCGCGCCGCTGCCGGCAGGCGGCGGGGAGACACTGCCCGCCGCAGTCAGCGCCCTGACCGCGCCCGAACTCTCCGACCCGGCGCTCACAGCGGTCGACGCCAGCACCCGCCTCCCCTACGCCTGGCACCTCGCCGCGGTGCAGGCACCTGCCGCTCTCGCGCTGCAGCCGAGCGGGGTCAAGGTCGCGATCGTCGACACCGGCGCCGACCTTGCGCACCCCGACCTGCGCGACGCAGCCGCCGCCACCGTCGATCTACTCGGCACGGGGAGCGTTGCCGATCTCGACGGCCACGGCACTTTCATCGCCGGGCTGATCGCCGCCCGTGCCGGCAACGGTCTCGGGACCGCAGGGGTGGCAGGGAAGACGCCGCTCGTGATCGTGCGCGCCTCGACCGGTTCGAGGTTCAGCCAGGCGGCGATCGCCGACGGCGTCCTTGCGGCGGTGCGGCGCGGCGCACGGATCATCAACTTGAGTGTCGAAACGCCCACCATCGGCTACGTGTTCGCTGCAGCGCTCGCGCGCGCTGTCGAGCTCGACACGTTGGTGGTCGCCGCCGCCGGCAACAGCGGCGACGTGGGCAACGAGCCGCAACAACCGGCCGCGCTGCTAGGCGGCTACCGCGGCAGCGTCGGGTCCGGCCTGTCGGTAGCGGCGACGCTGCCGGACGGCCGCGCCGCCCGCTTTTCGACCCGCAACACCAGCGTCAGCGTGGCGGCCCCGGGAGCGATGGCGGATTGCCGCCGCGGCGTCTTTTCGACCCTGCCGCTCGCCAGCGACATCTCCTTCGACGACGACTCGCGCGCAAGCTGCAAGCCCCTTGTCTTCGCACCCGACCCGTTCGCGTCGGGCCGCTACGCGTACGGGCAGGGCACGAGCTTCGCCGCCCCGATCGTCGCCGGGGTGGCAGCGCTCGTGTGGGCCGCAAAGCCGCGTCTGCACAGCGACCAGGTGGCGCGCATCTTGATGCGCACCGCCCGCCAGCGGGACGGCAGCCACCGCTGGACACCCGCCACCGGTTACGGCGTCGTGAACGCCGTCGCGGCGGTGCAACTCGCGCGCCGTTTCGACGTCACGCCACCGCCGGCGCGCGCCCGTCTGCGCGCGCTCGGGCGCGGGGTGTGGACCGTGCGCGTGCTGGCGTCGAGCGATCCCCGCCGGCGCGGCCAGCTGCGCGAGGGCGGCGTGCGCTACGCGCTCGTACTCGAGCGGGGCGGGGTGCGCCGACTGCTCGCCGGTCCTTCTCGGCGCCCGCCGAAGCGGCGCGTGAGTTTGCCGGCAGGTACACGGCGCGCCCGCCTCTACGTCGTCGCCTGCGACCGCGTGCTGAACTGCGCGCGCAAGACGTTCGCGTTGCGCCGCTAAACCGCGCGACCCCTGTCCACCAGCGCGCGGCTCTCCGAGCTCTCAGAGATAGGCCATCGGGTTGACCGGCGAGCCGCCGACACGAACCTCGAAGTGCAGGTGCGGTCCGGTGGAGTTGCCGGTCGAGCCGACGTAGCCGATCACCTGGCCCTGGCGAACCGAGGCGCCGCGCGAGGTCGCATAGCCCGAGAGGTGCGCGTAGCAGGTCGAGAGCGACGCGGTGTGCTGGACGCAGATGAAGTTCCCGTAGCCGCTAACCCACCCCGCGAGCACGACGACGCCGCTGTCGGCCGCGCGGATCGGTGTGCCGCTGGGTGCGGAGATGTCGATGCCGGCGTGCATGTGACCGGGCCGCGCCTCCCCGAAAACACCGGTAATCGGGCCGTTGACCGGCCAGATGAAGCGGCCCGAGCCGCGCCGCACGGGACCGGCGGCGCCGGGGGCGAAGGCACGCGGCGCCGCCGCCACGAGCGCCTGCTGCACCCGCCGCTGGGCGGCTTCGAGCGCCGCGAGATCCTCCTCGACGTGCGCTTTGGTGCGCCGAACCCGTGCCAGGAGAGCGCGCCGCTCGCCGCGTGCACTTGCGAGCTCGGCGCGCGTCGAGGCGAGCTGTTGGCGTGTCGCCGCGAGACGGTCGCGCTGCTCGAGCACTGCGAGCGCCGTGCGCCGCTGAGCGCTCTCGAGCGCCGCGAGCTCGTCGGCTCGCCGCTTGGCTGCGACGCTTAGTGTGCGCACGCGATCAACCACCTGGGTGTCGGCGTCGGCGAGGCGCTCGAGGTACTCCAAGCGATCGAGCAGCTCGGCGAAACCGTCCGCTTCGAGCACGACGGTCCACGCGTCAGGACGGTCGGACTTGTAGATCGCCACGAGACGGGCGGCGAGCACGCGCCGCCCCTCGGCGAGGCGGGCGCGCAGGCGCGCGAGCTCGTAGCGCGCGCGCTCAAGCCGCGCCTGGATGCGGCCCAGGCGCGCACGCTCGCGGTCGAGCCGGCGCTGCACCTGCCCGAGCTGGGCGCGTGTCGCCCGCAGCCGCCCGTTGATCCCCTCGATCCGCGCGCTGAGCGACGAGATGTCGGTCGTCAGCACCGACTCGCGCCGCTCGATACGCGAGAGCTCGGCGCGCTTTTCGCGCAGCCGCTCGGACAGGGGCTTCGACTGCACGGCGAGCGGCGCCGACAGCGCGGCGGCCACCGCACCAGCCAGCGCGACCGTTGGAAGTGCGAGCTTTCTCATCGTCCGTCGCTGCGCGCTGCGCTTACGGGGTTAGCTGTCGGGCTCGCGCGTTAGCGCGCTACGCCGCACCTGCGGCGATTCGCCCCGGCGCATGTGCGCTTGAGAACCGTGGGTCCCCCGCTCCCGCGCGCGGGATTCAGCGCAGCAGCGCTGCAAAGGTAGCGGCAGCGGCCGCGTTTGGCCAGCGCTGCAAGCGCGCTTGCGACCTGGCGGGAGTGCCGCCGCAGGGCGGTGCAGACCCGCGCCCTTCGTGCCGACGCACGGGTCGCACGCCGATCCAGCCGCCCCCGCGAAGCGTCCTTCCAGGCGTCGCGCCCTCTCTATAGTGGGCGTTGCAATGGCGCGGCAGAGAGCAGTTCTAAGGGCGGACGCCGGACTGCAGGTCCGGATGCTTATCACGATGTTCCTCCTCGGCCTCCTCTACACCGCCTTCGTAGCGGTGCTGATGGCGGCCGGGGCCGGCGCGGTCGTGACCGCGCTGTTCGTCGCGGCGATGGCGGCGGCACAGATCTTCCTCTCCGACAAGCTCGCGCTCGCCGCGATGGGCGCCAAGACTGTCACGCCCGACGAGGCGCCCGCCCTGCACGCCATGGTCGAACGCCTGTGCGTGCAGGCCGACCTGCCGAAGCCGCGCATCGCGGTGGCCGAAACGCCGGTGCCGAATGCCTTCGCGATGGGGCGCTCGCAGGAGAAGGCGACGGTGTGCGTGACCACCGGCATCATGGAAACGCTCGAGCCGCACGAGCTCGAGGGCGTGCTGGCGCACGAGCTCGCGCACATCAAGCACCGCGACGTGTTGATCATGACGATCGTCAGCTTCTTCGCCGCGGTGGCGTCGATGATCATGCAGATGGCCTTCTTCTTCGGCGGCGGTTCCGACGACGAGGACGGCCCGCCGGTGGGGCTCGTCCTGCTCGTGGTGTCGGGGCTCGTCTATGTGCTCTCGTTCTTCCTGATGCTCGCGCTGTCGCGCTACCGCGAGTTCGCCGCCGACCGCGGGGCGGCGCTGATCACCGGCCGGCCGAGCGCGCTGGCGTCGGCGCTGGTGAAGATCTCGGGCGCGATGCAGCTCGTGCCGACCCAGGACCTGCGCGAAGCTGAACGCATGAACGCGTTCTTCATCGTTCCGGCGCGGGCGCGCAGCTCGATCGCCAACCTGTTCTCGACCCACCCGCCCGTCGAGCAGCGCATCCGCCGCCTCCAGGAGCTCGAGGCGCAGCTGCAGGCGGTGGCCTGAGCGGGTCGCACCCGGCGCGCTGCGGGTTCTGGGCGAAGTCGGTGACGAGACGGCGGGGGCGGGGAGCGCAGCACGAGACGGGAGCCAGGCAAGCGCGATGGGCTTGAGGGACGTCCTCTTCGGGGGCGGTGGTCGGCTTAAGCGCCCGCAGCGTCGCGGCAAGGGTGTCGGCGCGATCGTCGGCGGGGCGTTGACGCTCGAGAGCGAGGCGGGCATAAAGCCCGCCGGTGCGGCCGCGCTCGTTTTCCAACCCCTCGCCACCGGCGACTTCCAGGCGATCGTGCGCGAAACGGAAGAGCTTTTGCACGCCACCGGCCAGGAGTTCGGCACCCGTGTCGAGGCGCTCTCCGACTCGTTCGGCTACCGCTGGCTGGTTCTCCGCGACGAAGACTTCGACGACCTCGCCGTCGCGATCGAGCAGAGCGCCGACCAGCTCGACAGCGCCGGCTACGGCGACCGCCTCCTGTGCGCGCTCTTCGCGTTCGACGACCACGGGCAGCGGCTGTTTCTGATCTACAACTTCAAGCGCGGCAGCTTCTACCCGTTTGTTCCCCGCGGCGGCGAGAAGGAGCGCGACACCGAGCGCGAGCTGCGTTTGAAGGCGCAGATCGGCGACAGCTTGCCGATCGAGCGCGACCTGGCGCGCTGGTTCCCGCTCTGGGAGATCCCGCTCTAGCCCCGCGGCGGGGACGGCCCGCGCGGCGGGGACAGCCCGCGCGGTGGGGACAGCCCGCGCAGTGGGGACAACCCACGCAGCGTCGAACTGGCGCACGGAGTCCCTCCGCCACGCGCGCGGTCCCTCGTCCCCACCCCAGGAGCCTCGACGCTACGCGCGCCGGTCGTCAGCCGCCGTTGCCGGCCGCTACCCAGCGGCGCACCGGCTGGCCCCGCAGCGCGCCGGCGGGTGGCAGCGGATGACCGCCGGCGTCCTTGCCGCGCACCACGGCCAGCACCACGCGCGAGGCGAAGCGTCCGCCGAGCGCGATCTTGTTGAGCGTCTTGCCGCGCTCGATCGTCTGGAACTCCCACGAGGGGCGGTCGCCTCCGGGGGCGCTCACGACGATGCGGATGCGCGACCCGGCGCGAAAGACGTGTGCGACGGGCCACAGCGGCACGCGCACCAGCGCCCAGCGGGCCCGCGGCAGCGGCGCCGCGTCGCGCTCGAGATGTGTCGGGCGCGGGTCGACCACGGTCGAGCGGCGGCGGTCGAGATGGCGGTGCGAAGCGCGCAGCCAGCCATTTTGGACGTACACCTCGCTGCCGTCCGGCCGCACCTCGGTGAGCGTGACCTGGATGTCGGTGTCGCGCGCCGAAGAGCGCAACCAAAGGTCGACGCTGCCCGGCCCCGCCACCACCGTGTCGCGGGTCAGCGGGGCGGTGGCGAAAGCGACGGCGTTGCGCGCCGGGAGCGGCCGCCAGTCGTAGGGCGGTCGCGGCTTCCAGGCGTCGGCCTCGCTCGCGCCGGGGAGCGTGCGCATCGGCCGCGCAGCGGGGTCCGAACGGTAAGCGACGGCGGAGGCACTGCGTGGCTTCGCGCCAAGACCGCCGCCCGGCCGGAAATAGAGCGCGGTGGCGACGGCCTCGCGCGGCGGCCAGCGGTCGAAGGCAAGCTCCCACGGCGCGCCGATCGAGCCCGGTCCCCACGGACCGGCGCCGTTCTCCATCAGCACGCGCACCCGCGGATCGCGCTCGAACGCCGACCGCGCGCTCGCCACCGACGTGTAGGCGGCGAAACGCGACTGCTCGAGCGGGGCGGCGGGAGCGTCGGCCAGAACCCGGTAGAGCACACCGCCCAGCGCAAGCACCTGGTCGGGAATGCGCGGCACCTCGTCGGCGACGTAGAGCTTGAGGAACTCGACCCAGCGGGTGATCACCGACGGCGACAACGCGTCGACGTGGGTGCCGTTCTGGAGCGTGATCCACACGCGCTTGCGGCGGCTGATGGTGTTCAGTGCCTCGGGGAAGTGACCGCCAGTCTGCTCGTCCTGGAACTGGCCGACGAGGAAGATCGGGACGCGTGCGCGCTGGAGCCACGCTCCTGGCGAGCGCTGGCCGAAGATGCGCGGATCGCGGAAAGGCGTGCGCTCTTGGAGGGCAAGCGCGTCCTGCGTCTGCAGACGCAACAGCTGGTTGCGCGCGCAGTTTTGGTCGCCGCGGCGCACCAGCTCGCGCGCGTAGGGTTGGCCGCCGTAGGGTGCGGGCTCGGCGTCGCGCTGACGCTCCTCCACCCAGCGCTGCGCGAACCCCGAGTTGAAGATCCCGCCCGGGTACCCGGTGCCCTCGTAGAGGTCATCGGTCACCGACAGCGGCGCGATCGCGGCGAGGTGCGGTGGACGGGTGCCGGCCACGAACAGCTGGCTGATGCCCGAGAACGAGATCCCGACCATGCCGACCTTGCCGCCCTTGACCCACGGTTGGGCGGCCACGGTCTCGATCGCGTCGTAGCCGTCGTAGGTGGTGGGCAGATCGAAGAGGTCGAAGTCGCCGCCCGAGCAGCCGGAGCCGCGCATCTGCACGCTGACCGTGGCGAAGCCAAGGAGCGGCGCGATCACCGATCCGACCGCCGTCGACGTGGCCGGGGCGAGCGGATCGTTCACCCCGCCGGAGCCACCAGTGAGCGCGCCGGCCAGCGCGCTGAGCAGGTCGTGAGGCGCTGCCACCTGGTAGCCGGAGTACTCGACCACGGTCGGGAAGGGACCGTCGGCGAGCGTCTTGCCGGGCGGGAGACGGACGGTCATCGCGAGCTTGATGCCGTCGCGCATGCGCACGTAGTTGAGACCCTCGTGCAAGCGGATCCGCCGGTAGAAGGACGGCGGCGGGTTGTCGCCGGGACGCAGTACGCGCAGCGACACCGTGCGCGGCGAGCGCCCTGGAGCGCGAACTACGCGATAGCGCCCTGGCGCGAGTTCGCGGAAGATGAGGCTGCCGAAGTCGTCGGCCCGCCCCTGCCGCACGACGCGACCGCGGCGGTCGAGAAGGCGCAGCTTCTCGCCCCGGCGAGCACCTACCACGTAGGCGTAGCGCACCCCGCCGCGCGCCGCGAAGGGCACCTTCGCCGGTGGTTCGAGCGTTCCCCCGTAACCGCCCGCGGCACGCGCACCGCCGAGCGCCACGCCCGCAACTGGAAGCTGGGCGAGCGTCGCAGCGCAGGCGATCGCGACCACCGCAGCAGCGAAGGCGACCCGGCGCGGCCGCTGTGCGCGGAAAGCGACGCGTCGCGTGGGCGCCCGCCGACCCTGCCGCACCTGCGGCGCCGGTGCGAGGCCGCTCGCTCCCCGCTCACCCCCCCTAGTTACTGCGTAGCGGTACACGCGCAGCCGAACCTAACCGCTGATCGGTCGCGGTGCAAGTGCGGCGAGGAACTGCCCGGTCGACCGGCACGCGCTGAAACAAGCGAGCGCCGGCAGCACCCGCGAGCAAGGTGGTTTAATACACGAATATGTACAAAAGTGCTGGCGCGCCCTCGCGCTGCCGTCACCGTGGTCGCCTGACCGGGGACGACGGTCCGCGCCCCACCGACTTCCTGTTGCTCCACTTCCTGGGCGCGCTCGCGTACCTCGCCGCGGCGCTCGCAGCCGCAACCACAGCGGCCCTGACAGGCACTGCGAGCGCGCGCTGGCTGGCGTTGCACCTCGCGTTCGTAGGCGGTGTGTCGCAGCTCGTGCTCGGCGCCGCCCCTTTCTTCGCTGGTGCGGCGCTCGCGGCCGAGCCACCACCCGCTGCACTGGTGCGACTCGAGCTCGCCGCATGGAATCTCGGTGCCGCGCTGCTCGCCGTGGGGTACGCCGTTCGCGCCGACGGCCTCGTAGCTGTCGGCGGCTGCGCGCTGGCGGCGGCGCTCGTCATCTTCGTTGGCACGCTCGAACTTTTGCGGCGCAGGTCGCTGCAGCGCCGGGTCGCCGCCGTCGCCTGGTACCAAGCTGGTGCTGCGGCACTAGCCGGTGCGGGCACTCTGGGCCTCTCGACTGCTCTCGGTTTGCCGCTCGCGACCGGCGATCCCATCGGCGCGCACGCAGTCGCGGCCGTAGGCGGTTGGTTCGGCGGTGCGATCGTCGGGACGCTGCACACCTTCTATCCGTCCTTGACGAGCACACGCTTGCGCTGGCCGGCTTTCGAAGCGGTGGCTTTCGGCGGCTGGTTCGCGGGGATCGCGGCCGCCGCCGGCGGTTACGCGCTCGCTTCCAGACCGCTGGCCGCGGCGGGATGGTGCGCGCTAGCGCTGGCGACCGCAGCACTGCTCGCCAATGTCGCGGCCTCGGCTTGGGCAGCGCGGCGAGCGCTGACGCTGCCCGCTTGGCTCGTCGGGTGCGGGCAGCTGTTCCTCGCCGTGGCCGTGGCGTCGGGTGTCGTCACCGCTGCTACCGGCATCGGCTCTCCGCACACCGATCCGTGGCCGATGCTGCCCCGCAGCGACGCTTTCGCTGTGCTCGCTCTGGCGGGCTGGCTGGGCTTGACCGTGGCCGGTTCCGCGATCCATCTCTTGGGCGTGCTGGCGCGCGTGCGGGCACTGACTGGCCGCGGTTTTAGAGCGCGTCCTCGCCCGTCGCGCCCCGCCCGCCTGGCGGCGTTCGGCCGTGGTCTGAGCGCGCTCGCACCGCTCGCGATCGCGGCCTTCGCTGTCGCCCTGCAAGCGTCAGCGCCCGCACCAGCGCGCGCCGGCGCCGCGACCGGGGCGGCAACCACCGCCGCAGCGCTCGCCTTCGTGGTAGCTGCATCGGCTGTCGCGGCCGTACGCGCCCGACCGCTACGCGTCTAAAGGCGCGACGAAAGGAGGTAAGTGCGGTGCCTGTACGCCACCCGTCGCTCGTGAAGCTGTCGCGCGACCACCACCGCGCGCTCGTTCTGGCCGCACGGATGCGCCGGTCGAGCGCCAACGACGCTGGCGAGCTCGCCACCCAGTTCCTCGCTTTCCTCGACGAGGCCGACGCCGTTCACTTCACGGAAGAAGAACGGTTCGTGCTGCCTCTCCTCGCCCAGCACTTGGGCAGCGCTCATCCGCTGATCGCGCGAACGGCATGCGAGCACGCCGAGCTACGCGCTCGCGCTAAAAGCTGGGGAGAAGGCGGCTGCGAGCGAGTCACGCCCGAGGCTGTGCGGGCAACGGGCGAGCTGCTGCACGATCACGTTCGTATGGAGGAGCGCGAGCTCTTTCCCTTGGTCGAAGCGCACGCGACAGCGGAACAGCTCGCGGCACTTCAGACGCAGCTCGAGAGTTAGCGGCAGCGGCCCGCGTCGCGACGGCGCATCACGGCGCCCCAGCGCGCTGCCCGAGCGCCGAGCTACGCCCAGAAATCCGGCAGCCGCTCGCCGTCGCCGGGGTGGCGCGGACCGAAAACGAGGATCGTCATGCCGTCCGGTCCGGCCTCGAAGCGGCGCGCTACTGGTGGTGCGACACGCAGCGCGTCGAAGCGCCGCAGCTCGACGGTGTCGTCGTCGAGCCGCACGCGCCCGCTGCCTTCGAGCACCACGTACACCTCCTCGGCCTGCTGGTGGCGGTGCCCGAACGGCTGCTTGCGCCCCGGGCGCAGGCGCTGCAGGCAGACACCGGTCGCCTCGGTGGCGAGCGCTTCGTTGGCGAAGCGCGCCTCGGTGATCTCGCTGAAGCCGAAACGCGCCGCGAGATCCTCCACCTCGAGCAGGTTCACGTGGGTGTAGCCACCCGCCCGCTCGTCCGACATCACGACCCTCCTCTCTGTCGTCGCTCTCTGTCTTCGCTCTCTCGGCGGGCGCTGGCGCGGCCGGCCAACGCACAGCTATCTGCCAGCGCAACAGCGCCGGTCGGCTCCCCTAATCGTCGGGGATCAGCCCCTCGCCGGTGAACTCGCGCTGGGCCTCCTTGAACGTGATGTCGCGCGGCGGCAGGATCACGTCCGACTCGACGAGCTCGTCGTCGGCCAGCGGCGCACCCTCGCCCTCGACGAGCGCGATCATCTGCGCGAACAGGTCGCGGAAGCGCGCCTCGTCGCCCCCTTCCACCGCCTCGACACAACGGTTGTCGAGATCGTTCAGACGCTCGGCGAGATCGTCCGAGAGGCGGTACTGGCGCTCGCCAGCGATGCGCACGATCACGACCCACCTCCGGCGCCCGCACCACTGCTCTGCCCTGCGTCGCCCTTGCCGGCATCGAGCTGGCCCGCCGCGCGCCCGCCGGGACCGATCTCACCCTTGAGACGAGCGAGCTCGCGCTCGATCTGGTCGCCGGTCTCGAGCTGAGCGAGCTGACGGTCGATGTCGTCGCTGCCCGACCCGAGCGCCGCGAGATCGTCGAACGTGCCGGCACGCTCGAGCTCCTCGACGGCGGCGGCGCGGGCTTGCATGTCCTCGACCTTCTCTTGCGCACGCTGCAGCGCGAGGCCGAGATCGGCCATCTGCTCGCCGACGCCGTGGGCGGCTTCCGAGATCCGCACCTGCGCCTCGGCGGCCGAGTACTGCGCCTTGATGACCTCCTTCTTGGTGCGGAACGCCTCGACTTTGGCGCGCAGGCGCTGCTCGTTCTCGGTCAGTCGCTGCTGCTGGCTCTCGAGCTCGGCGATCTGCTGGTCGAGGCTTTGCAGCTCGCGCTGAGCGAGCGCCTTGCGCTCGAGCGCCGCGCGTGCGAGGTCTTCGCGCCCGTGGGCGAGCGCTTGCCGCGCCTGGGCCTCGAGCTTGGCGACCTGCTGCTCGAGCTTCTGCGACTGCATCTGCAGCCGCTTTTTCGACGTGACTACGTCGGCGATGCCCTTCTTGACGTTCTGGAGCAGCTCGACCTGTTTGCGGTAGCCGTAGTCGAGCGTCTCGGCCGGGTCCTCGGCGCGGTCGAGCCACTTCGAGATCTTGGCCTTGATCGTCGTCGAAAGCCGCCCTGCTAACCCTGGCAAGCACGCCTCCTTCCGGTCGCTGCGACGCCGTGCCACGGGTAGCGTAGACGCCCCGCGCACCGGCGACGAAGGGGAAGCTGGCGTCAGGCCGCCGCCTCGGCGGCAAGGGGGTGTTAGGCCGCCGCCTCGGCGCGCTCTTGCGAGCGCAGGAGCTCGGCCGCCTCGGCTAGGCGGCGCCGGTACTCCTCGCGCTGGAGGCGCGAGATCACGAGCCGCTGCACCTGGGCCGTGCCCTCGAAGATCTGGTAGATCTTCGCGTCCCGGTACCACTTCTCGAGCGGGCAGTCGGTGGTCTGGGCGTAGGGACCGACAAGGTCCATGCAGGTAGCCGTCGCCCACATCGCCACGTCGCCCGCCTTGAGCTTTGCCATCGAGCCCTGGCCGCCGGTGAGCGGCACGCCGTTACGCGCCATCCACGAGGCGCGCCACACGAGCAAGCGCGCAGCCTCGATCTCGGTCGCCACATCGGCGATGGTCTGCTGGACGCGCTGGTGCTCGATCAGCGGCTTGCCACCCTCGTAGGTGCGCTCGAGGTAGTCGAGCGTCCACTCGTAAGCCGCCTGGGCGATACCGAGCGCCGACGCACCGACGAGCGGGCGCGTCATCTCGAAGGTCGCGAGCGCGTTCGAGGAGCGCCCGGTGGACTCGCCGCGACGGGCCCGTTCGAGCTTGCGCTGCAGCTTGTCGTAGCCGCCGAGGAGGTTCTCCATCGGCACGCGGCAATCCTCGAGCACGATCTCGGCCGTGTGCGAGGCACGGATACCGAGCTTCGACTCTTTCTTGCCCTGCCTGAGCCCGGGCGTGCCCTTGGGAACGACGAACGAGGCCTGGCCGCGGTAGCCGAGCTCGGGATCGACCGTCGCCACCACCACCGTCACATCGGCGATGCCGCCGTTGGTGATGAACACCTTGGTGCCGTTGAGAACCCACTCGTCGCCGTCAAGGCGCGCGGTCGTGCGCAGCGAGCGCACGTCGGAGCCGGCCCCGGGCTCGGTGACGGCGTAGGCGCCGAGCTTGATCTCGTCGCCGGTGCCGTAGCACTCGGGCACCCAGCGCATGATCTGCTCCGGAGTGCCGGAGGCTGCGATCCCCGCTGCCGCAAGGCCGGAACCCTGGATCGCGAGCGCGATGCCGGCGCAGCCCCAGTGGAGCTCCTCGGCGTAGATCGCGGTCATGAGCCCGTCGGGGTCGGCGGCCATGCGCTGCATGTGGTCGAGCCCGTGCAAACCCCACTCGCGCGCCGCCTTGATCGCCTCCCACGGCACCTCCTCGGTGCGGTCGTAGTGGGGCGCGATCGGCCGGATCACCTCGGCGGCGAAGCGCCTGCAGAGCTTCTTGAACTCGACGTGCTCGTCGCTAAGCCGAAAGTCCACGGGCTCTCCCTCCTTGCGCTTGACTGGCTAGTCAGCCAGGGGCCGCGGGCAGGATAGCGAGAGCCCAGCGAGTAAGTTGCGCACGAGTGCGGGGAGGGATCGCGGCCGGTCACGCCACACCCTCCTCTCGCCGCCGGCGGGTCGCGCCGCCGGCAGGTCTTGGCACGACGGAGCGAGTGGCAGGATGAGCGCCGAGAGCATCCAGAGGGCGGTCCGCGCGCCGAACGTGCGCCGGGCACCGGCAGCGACGCGCCGTCACGGCTTGCTGCGTGCTCGTGCGTTGCTACGCGGTCGCGCCGCGCTTCTGTGCGCCGCAGCTGCCGCGGCGCTGGCGGGGTGCGGCGGCGCTGGCGAGGGCCGCCCACCCCAGCTGGGCGTTCGCGCCGGCGACGATGAGGCGGCTGCGAAACTTGGTTTCCCCGCAGCAGCGACGCGCAACACGGTGCGCGTCGGTGGCGGCGACGCGGTCGCCGACGCCGCCGCCGTGGCCCGCGTCTTTTACCCCGCCACGACGAGCGCCACGCGTCCGCGCGCGGTCGTGCTGATCGACAGCCGCCGCTGGCAGGACGCGGTGAGCGCGGCGCCGCTCGCCGGCGATCCGCTCGCCGCCCCGCTGCTGTTCGCTACCGGTGGCGACATCCCCGCGGTCACGCGCGACGCCCTCGCCAGTCTCAGACCGCTCGGATCGGATCTCGCCGACGACGCGCAGGCGATCGTGGTCGGCGACGGAACGCCCGCGCCGGCTAACCTCCGTGTCCGCCGTTTGCGGGGCGAAGATCCCTATGCGGTCGCGGCCGAGATCGACCGCTTCGCGGCTGCTTTGCGCCGCAAGCCTTCGCCGCGCGTCGTGATCTTCTCGGGCGAGCGACCCGAGTGGGCGATGCCGGCGGCGGCGTGGGCGGCGTTCTCCGGGGACGCTGCGCTACCGGTTCGCGCCACGACCGTGCCGGCGCCGATCCGGCGCGCGCTCGCCCGCCGCGAGGGCGACGCCCAGATCTTCCTGCTAGGTCCCGAGTCGGTCCTGCCGCGGGGGCTCGAGCGCAAGCTGCGCAGCTTCGGACGGGTGCGTCGTGTCGGCGCCCGCGCGCGCAGCGCCGTCGATCTGGCGATCGCCTTCGCCCGCTACCGCGCGGGAGGCTTCGGCTGGGGCGTCGTCGTTCCGGGCTACAACCTCACCCTTGCCAACGTCGCGCGCCCCCTCGACGCCGCCGCGGCGGCGCTACTCGCTACCAAGGGGGTTTTCGCGCCGCTGCTCCTCACCGACCGTGCCGACACGCTGCCGCGAGCGCTCCAGCAGTACCTGTTGAGCATCCAGCCGGGCTACGAAGGAACGCCGCAGGACTCGGTCTACAACCGCGTGTGGATCCTCGGTGACGACCGCGCGGTGTCGATTGCCGCCCAAGCTCAGCTCGATCGCCTGGTCGAGCTCGTGCCGGTGCAACCGCAGGCTCCCTGACGAGCCGCGCAAGCTCGTTGACGGCCGGCGCAAACTCGCTACCGCCCCGCGCAAGCGCCCCACAGCCCCGCGCGAAGGACCTGCCGCCGCGCGGCCGGCCGACACGGGGCGGGGCACTGCCGTAAACCGCTGGCGTCTAACTTTTGCGGCCGTGAGCGAGTACGAGCGACCCGACCGGCTGCGCCGCGAACCGACGATCGCCGACATTCACGAGCTCGTCGGCGCCGCCACCCCGCACTTCGCCCTGCAGATCCGCAACCGCATCCGCAACCTGATCGTTGGGCTGCCCGACGACCACCCCGTGCGCCAGGAAGGCGAGCGCTGGATCGCCCACCTCGAAGAGGTCGCGCGTGGCGCCGAAGCACGGGGACCGGTCGTCCCCGGCGAGCGCGGGCTCAAAAGCTACGTCGGCGATCGCGTCTGAACGGCGCTGCACTAGCGCCGCGACACTTCACGCCGCCAGCCCGGCGAGATCGGCCACGCGGTCGCGCAGCTCGCGCCCGCGCGCCCACAGGTGGGCGTCGGTGCGGGCGCGCTTGAGGAAGAAGTGGAGATCGTGCTCCCACGTGAAGCCGATGCCGCCGAACACCTGTAACGCCTGGGCGGTCGTGCGCCACCCGGCGTCGCTCGCGTAAGCCTTGGCCATCGCTGCCGCCAGCTCGAGCGACTCCGGTTCGGCATCGGCTGCCCAGGCGGCGTAGTAGGTGAGGGAACGGGCGCTCTCGGTCTCGAGCAGCATCTGCGCAAGACGGTGCGACACGGCCTGGTAAGCGCCGATCGGACGGCCGAACTGTTTGCGCTCGCGTGCGTAGGCGACGGCCATCTCGAGTGCGCGCTGGGCCACGCCGACGAGCTCGGCCGAGAGCGCGACCAGCGCGCGGTTGAAGCCGGGTTCGGCGTCGCCAGCCAATGGTTCCCCCGCGCCCACTAGACGGACGCGTGCGTAGCGGCGCGTGAGGTCGATCGTGTCGAGCTCCTCAGCGGTGAACGAGCCGCGCTCGTAGACGCGGGCGCGCCCTTGCCCGACCGCGACCACCAGCTCGGCCTCGGTTGCGTCGGGCACCAGCCGCCCTGCGCCGTTGTGCACCACCGCGAGCGTTGCAGCGAGCTCGCCACGCGCGATCGGCGCAAGCCAGCGCCGCCGCTGCTCTTCGCTCCCTGCCGACGCGATCACGAGACCAGCGGCGGCGCGCGACAAGAAGGGAACCGGAGCGAGCGCGTAGCCGAGCTCTTCGGCCAGGATCACGAGCTCGACGGTGCCAAGTCCCTGCCCCCCATACTCTTCGGCGACGAAGATCCCCGGCCAGCCGAGCTGGCACAGCTCGGCCCACGCTTCTTCGTCGTAGCGCCGGCCTTCGGCCAGCTCGCGCACGCGCTCGGCGCTGAAGCGCGCGGCGAGCAGCTCGCGCGCCGTGCGCTTGATCGCTTGCTGGTCGTCGTTGAAGTCGAAGTTCATGTCCTCACCTCAGCTTCGGCAGCCCGAGCACGCGCTCGGCCACGATGTTCTTGAGGATCTCGGTCGTACCGCCCTCGATCGAGTTCGCCCGTGCGCGCAGAAAGCGGTAGACCCACGGCGAGTCCCACACGGGTCCGTCTTCGCCCCGCAGCTCGATAGCGAGCTCGGTCAGCCGCTGGCTGATCTCCGACCACTGCCATTTCGGCAGCGACCCCTCGGGGCCGGGCACGCCGTGCCGCTGGATCCGCGAAAGTCCCCGCCAGCTCGTTAGGCGGAGCGCCTCGACCTCGATCTTGAGCTGGGCGATGCGGTCGCGCACCAGCGGGTCGTCGGCGACCCCGCGTTCGCGTGCGAGCGCGACGAGGTCGTCGAGCATCAGGCGCACGCCGGCGGCGGCAGCTGCGCCGAGTCCTGAGCGCTCGTGCATCAGCGTCGTGATCGCCACCGCCCAGCCGTTACCCACGCCGCCGACGACGTTCTCGTCGGGCACGCGTGCGCCCTCGATGAAGAGCTCGTTGAACTCGGCTTCGCCGGTGATCTGGCGGAGCGGGCGCACCTGCACGGCGTCCTGCTCCATGTCCATGATGAAGTAGGTGAGCCCCTGGTGCTTAGGTGCATCGGGGTCGGTGCGCGCCAAGAGCATGCACCACTTCGCCTTGTGGGCGTAAGTCGTCCAGACCTTCTGACCGGTGATCACCCACTCGTCGCCGTCGCGTACGGCGCGCGTCTTGAGCGAGGCGAGATCGGAGCCCGCTTCCGGCTCCGAGAAGCCCTGGCACCAGATCTCTTCGCCCGACAGGATTGGCTCGAGAAAGCGGCGCTTCTGCTCCTCGGTGCCGTGGTGGATGACCACCGGGCCGCCCATCAGCAAGCCGAGGATGTTGGCGGGCTGGGGTGCCTTCGCCCGCACCATCTCTTCGGAGTAGATCGCTTGCTCGATCACCGTCGCGCCGCGCCCGCCGTACTCGCGCGGCCAAGACACGCCGGCCCAGCCGCCTTCGTGCAGCTTGCGCTGCCAGCGACGGCGGTACTCGAACGCCTCGTCGGGATCTTCGGGTTCCGGGCCGGGATGGTTGGCCTCGAGCCACGCACGCAGCTCGTCGCGGAACTTCTGCTCGGACGGTGACAGCGTTAGGTCCATGGCGACTCCGAACTTAACGTTTCCTCTTGGTGTAAACCAGGGGTGCCGTCGTTAGACGTGGCAAGCGCTAGGGTGGTCGTGTGAGCGCGCTCCGCTCGATGGCGTCGCTGGGCTGGCGCCTGCGATCGCGCTGGGAGGTCGGCGGTGTGGCGGCGGTGGCCGAAGCAGCTGCCGCACGGGTGGGTATTAGCTCGCTTGTGCTCTTCGACCGCCCGCTGGCGAGCGACGATCGCCACGGCGGTCCGGCGCCCAGCGAGGTTGGGAGCGAGCACGCCTTGTGCGACGGCGATGTCGTTTTCGCCCCGCTCGGCCACGACGACAGCTCCGCCTACGCCGAGCTGCGACCGTTCCAAGGCGCGAACAAGCTCGCCCGCCGGCTCGCGGCGGGCTCGATCGGCATCGGCGCCTGGCGCGGCGGCGAGCTCGTCGGCGCCGCATGGTGGCATCCCGGAGAGGCGTGGATTCCCGAGCTCGGGATCCGGATCCCGCTGCCGCCGGGATGGGTTTACGCCTACGACGCCTACACCCGCCGCGACCAGCGCGGGCGCGGTATCGCCCGCGGCCGCGCCCTGGCTTCTTTCGCGCTCCTCGCCCGCGCCGGCTACCGCCACGGACTCTGTTACGTGCTGGCCCACAACCGTTCCAGCTTGCGCGTCGTCACCAGCGTCGGTTGGCGTGTGCTCGCGCGCGCCCGAGCCGCGACCCTGGGCGAGCGCACGGTCGTGCTCTGGACAGCGCCCAAGCAGCCGCCGCGGCTAGAGCGGTATCGCCGCGTCGGTGGCCGCTGGCCGCGGCCGCGATCCGAAGATCGCGACCGCGGCAGTGGCAGCGAAGTGCTGGCACGGCTCGCTGGCGTGCGCAGCGCCGCTCGCGCCTAGACGCGCTGGATCAGCGTCGCGGTGCCGAGCCCGCCACCGCAGCACATGGTCACGAAACCGATCTCGGCGTCGCGGCGCTCGAGCTCGTGGAGAAGCGTGGTGATGAGCCGCGCACCGGTCGAGCCAAGCGGATGGCCGAGCGCGATCGCACCGCCGTTCACGTTGACGCGGTCCATGTCCGGCTCGAGCTCGCGGCGCCAGGCGGCGACGACCGACGCGAACGCCTCGTTGATCTCGATCAGGTCGATGTCGTTGATCGTCATCCCGTTGCGCTCGAGGATCCGCTTGGTCGCCGGGATCGGGCCGGTCAGCATGATCACGGGGTCGACGCCGACCGTCGTCTGGTCGACGATCCGCGCCCGCGGCTTGAGCCCGAGCTCGTCGGCCTTCTCGCGACTCATCAGCAACACCGCCGCGGCGCCGTCGGAGATCTGCGACGAGTTGCCGGCGGTCACCTTGAGGTTCTCTTCGCCGCCCACGTACGGCGCCGCCTGCGGGAAAGCGGGCTTCAGCTCGGCGAGCTTCTCGAGGCTGGTGTCGGGACGGATCCCCTGGTCGGTTACGTAGGTCGTGCCGTTGACTTGGAAGGGCACGATCTCGCGCTCGAAGCGACCCTCTTCGGTCGCCTGGTGGGCGAGCATGTGGGAGCGCAGACCGATCTCGTCGAGCTCGGAACGCGGGATCTCCCACTTCGCGGCGATCATCTCGGCGGAGATCCCCTGGGGCACGAGCGCGTAGCGTTCGAGCAGCTCCTGCGGCCACGGGGTACCGACGTCGTCGGCCCACTTGAAGCCGATGCCCATCGGGATGTGGCCCATGTGCTCGACGCCGGCACCGATGACCACGTCGTGCACGCCGGCGGCGATCTGGGCCGCCGCGAAGTTCACCGCCTGCTGCGCCGACCCGCACTGTCGGTCGACGGTGGTGGCCGGCGTTTCGATCGGCAGCCCCGCTTGCAGCCAGGCGTTGCGCCCGATGTTGAAGGACTGCTCGCCGTACTGCTGCACGCAGCCGCAGATCACGTCCTCCACGAGCGAGGGTTCGATCCCCGCCCGTTCGATCACGGCCTTGTAACAGGCGCCGAGCAGCGCGTTCGGATGAACGTCCTTGTAGTAGCCCTTTTCGGGGTGGCCGCGACCGATCGGTGTGCGCGCGGCCTCGACGATCACGACCTCGCGTCCGGGACCGTTCCTCATCTCGCTCGTGCCTCCTCCCGACTGTCAGCCGTTGCGCGGCTTTTGGAACCTCCGCCCCGAGCACCGCCGCGCGCGCGTCGGCGCTAGGGTACGGTCCTCCTGACCGGCAGGTCAGCCATCTTGGCTGGCCAGCCAAACATCTGCCGTCAGTTTACGGGATTCGTACGGCGCGAACGCCGCCCGCACCGCCCGGCACGCGTCGCCGCGCCGGTTGGCGTCCGAGCGGTCGCCGGCGTCCCGCGCGAACAGTCCAGCACAGCGAAGCGAGCGAGAAACCAGGAGGAAACTTGGCCGCGCAACAGGTGCAAAAGCTCGGCATCGTCGGGAGCGGAACCATCGGCGCCGGATTGGCACGAGCGGCGGCGGACGCCGGCATCGAGGTGCTGGTGTGGGCGCGCTCGCCCGAGCGGGCGCGCGAGCGACTCAAGCGCGACCTGCCGGTGACGAGCGAGCTCGCCGACCTCGCTGGCTGCGACCTGGTCGTGGAATCGGTAGCCGAGGAACTGGCCGTAAAGAGGGAGCTGCTCGGGCGCCTCGACGCGACGCTGCCCGGGGACACCCCCATCGCCAGCACGACCTCTTCGCTGTCGGTGGCCGAGCTCGCCACCGCCAGCGGCCGGCCGGAAAGGTTCGGCGCCCTCCACGTCTTCAATCCGGTAGAGAAGATGAAGCTCGTCGAGCTCGCGTTTCCTGCCGAGGCGAGCGAGGAGACGCGGGCGCTGCTCAAGGGTGTGTGCGATCAGCTCGGGAAGGTCGCGGTTGAGGTGCCCGACGTGCCCGGGTTCGTCGTCAACCGCCTGCTCTTCCCGTACCTCTTCGACGCCGTCCGCCTGCTCGAAGAGACCGGCCTCGACCCGAAGTCGATCGACACCTGCATGAAGCTCGGCGCCGGCCACCCGATGGGGCCGCTGGCGCTCCTCGACTTCGTCGGGCTCGACGTTTCGGCTGCGATCGGCGAATCGATCGGGGTCGAGATTCCGCAGCGGGTGCGCGACCTGATCGCCCAGGGTCGCCTCGGGCGCAAGACCAAGGCCGGTTTCTACGAGTACGAGTGAGCGACACGCGCACGGCGTGGACGGCTCCGACTAGACAGAGCGCTGGGGGCCGGCGGAGCCGGCCCCCAGCTTGGTTCGGGGTGGATCGGAGGTCGACCGGGGCGCTAGCGCACCACTTCGATCGTCGTCCTCTGTCCGGCCAGATAGTGGCCGGGGACGAGACACCAGAGCACGTAGCGACCCGGTCGCAGGGTGACCGTCACCCGCTCCGTGGCGCAGGACCCCAGCATCCTGCCGCGCGCCAGGGCGGCAGCGGGCGACGGCTCGGCCCCCTTCATCGGAAGAGGGGCACGGCCGACAGCGAAGCGATGCATCGCTTGCCCGGCGTTGCGGACCACGAAGGTCACGCGGCCGGCCTTCACCGTATGGGCTGCCGGGCGCACGTACATCTCGCCGAGTTCGACCGCAACCTTGCCGCGGCCGAGCGCGCTCGACCGGGCTGCTCGCGAGCTGGCGCGCTCACCGTGTGAGCGGACGCTCGTCTCCGCTGCGCCGGCGGTCTGCAGGACGCCGACAGCACCCCGCGCCGCGTCAGCGAACGAGTGGTCGACGAACGGGTAGGCACCTTCCTCGTCGAGCGTGAACTCCACGTACCCGCCTTGCGAGGGCGCGAGGTTGATGGTCTGGCTCGAGCGGAAAACGGTGTTCTCGACGACCGCGCGATCGAACACCGTCCCGATCACGTGGAACGCGCTCCAGCGGTTCGGACCCCCGTTGAGAACCCACATCCGGATCCGCTCGCCGCGCCGAACGGTGATCGGCGCCTGCTTGTACTGGTTGGCGTAACCGTTGAAGGCGACGACGTCGGGATTACGGGCGCCCATCTGCGCGAGATCGCCAGGGGCGCCCGGCTTGCCGAGGTAGTGCTCCTGCTGCGTCACCCACAGCTCGCGGTCGACCGGGGCCAGACCACGCGGCCTCACCACCATCATGCCCGCCATCCCGTTGCCCACGTGCCAGAGAACGGGCTGGGTGGCACAGTGATACATGAACACACCGGGGTGCTTGGCAGTGAACGCGATGACCTTTGTCTTGCCCGGCGCGACGTCGACGTAGTGACGACTCGGCGCCACCTCGGCCGAGTGGCAGTCGATCGAGTGCGGCATCGTCACGTGCATGGTGCGACCGCCGCCGTTCGTGAACTCGATCCGCACGCGATCGCCCTGGTTGACGACGATCGGTGGCGATGCCCCCGTCCCCGGATAGCTACGACCGTTGACCGTGTAACTCCACACCTCGGTCGGGGGCAGGTTCGGCGCCACCTTCACGACGTGCTGGGTGACGCCGACGCGAAACACCTTCACGGCACCGGGCGGGACGGACGGCAACGTTGGGTCTACGCGCTTGAAGCTCTCGTAGCGGATGTGTGCTTGCGCTCCTCGAGTCGCGCGCGCCGCTCGCGTCTGAGACGGTGCCGATGCGATCGCGGCGTCGCGACGCTCGCTGCTTTTCGCGATCGCGAAGAGCGCGATGATCAGGCTCAGGAGAGCCGCGAAGGCCGCCAAGCCACCCAAGATCAAGGCGACCGTGGTTCGCGTCCACGTCCCAGTGCCGGCTCCTTCAGCAGCGGACTTGGCGTCCGCACCGTTTGGCTGCCGACACCGCTCTGTTCGCTGGACGGTCTCGGAGGTGACAACGTGCTGGGCACCTCGACCCCTCCTTTCGGAAGACGTGCGGCCTTGTGCTTCAGGATCTGACCCGCACGCGGTGCAACGGGGGCGGCGGCGCTCGAGCGGTTACTCGAAGCTGCTCGCACCGAGATCCACCCGCTCCGTCTTGCAGCGAGCCACAGCGCTCGCGAAGCGTTCGTAGACGACTTTCTGGCGCGGCTGCACGACGAGGGGGGACCGCTCGTCGAGCTCTTCGTTGCGAACAGTCAAATCGTGCGGCGCCTCGGAGCCGACGGGAGTGCCGATATCGGTGTCGCGGCGCGGCGCCCCGGCGCCACCCCCAACCCTTCCGTCGAAGAACGCGAGATCTGTCCCGACGAGCTTGTGTGTGCGGTGGCGCGCGCTCATCCGTGGGCCCTGCGGGGCACGATCGCTCTCGCCGAGCGCATAGCTGCAGCAGCGGCTCGAGCGCAAGCGGTCGGAACGGATGTCGACACGCCGCCTGCGACTTGACCACGACTCGCCTTGCCCCCGGCCGGTGCAGCGCACGGCACCGCGGGCCCGGCACGACCGCGACCTTCTAGTTCGTCAACCCGACCGCTGGTTGGGGTCGGCCGCCGCCTGTTCGACCGGCCGGCCTTCGCCGGGAGGCGGCGGCTCTGAAGAAGTCGTACGCCCGCTGTCGGCACGGTCGTCTTTCTGACCGTTGCGGCCGGGCTTGCGGCCGTCTTTCTGGCTCTCTGACGCTGGCTCTGGCTCGCCGCGGTGGTCGCGGATGCGGACCGCTTCGACACGGTTCTCGCGCACCGACTCGACGCGCAGCGAAAACCCGTCGATGCGCACCAGGTCGCCCCGCTTCGGCAAACGACCGAGCTGACCGAAGACGTAGCCGCCGATCGAGTTGTAATCGCCCGGCTCGATCGCGAGATCGATGCCGTAGTCGCGCAGATCCGAGATCGGAACGTGCCCACGCACCCACCAGTCGCCGTTGCGCAAGCGGCGCACGCCGGTGACGACCGGATCGGTCTCGTCGGCGATCTCGCCGACGATCTCCTCGAGGATGTCCTCGACCGTAACGATCCCGACCGTCCGCCCGTACTCGTCGATCACGACCGCGAGCGACGCACGCTCGCCCTGAAGGTCGGCGAGCAGGTCGTCGAGCGGCTTCGTCTCGGGCACGATCAAAACGTCCTTGACGGCGTCGTCGATCGGTGCGTCAAACCCGTGCGTGAGCACGCGTCGCGCCAGCGAGTTGACGTGCACGACCCCGCGCACCTTGTCGGTCGAGCCCTGCTCGGTGACGACGAGGCGGGTGTGTCCCGAGTCGACACAGCGCTGCAGTGCAACACCCGCGCTTTCCGAGATGTCGCACGTGACGACAGCGGGGATCGGCGTCATCACGTGGTGCGCCTGCTGCTCGTGGAGGTGGAAGACGCCCGACAGCATCCCCGCCTCGCCCGGGTCGAGCTTCGCCGCGCGCAGTCCGCGCGCCACCAGGTACTTGAGCTCTTCGGCGGTTACGTCCTCCTCGAACTCCTTACGCGGATCGACACGCAGCAAGCGTAAAACGGAGTTGGTGGCACCATTGAGAACGCGGACCGCAGGCCCGAAGATGGTGTTGAACCAGCCGAGCGGGCGCGCAAGCAACACCACCGAGCGCTCGGCGTGAACAACCGCGAACAGCTTCGGCACCTGCTCGCCGAGCACGATATGCAGCGCGGTCACTACTACGTAGGCAAGCGTCACCGATAAACCCAGAGCGACAGCGTCGCCCAGCGTTCCGGTGAGCAGCGGCTCGACCAGCTTCGCCACCGCTGGCTCGCCAAGGAAACCGATGCCGATCGCGGTCATCGTGTTGCCGAGCTGGCAGGCCGCGAGGTACTGGTCGATGCGCTCGAGCTGGCGGAGCGCGACGCGAGCGCCGCCGCTGCCCTGCTTGGCGAGCTCCTCCAGGCGGCTTTGGCGCGCGCGCACGAGCGCGAACTCGGCAGCGACAAAAAAGCCGTTGAGAGCGATCAGGGCAAGTACGGCGAGAATCAGCAGCAGCGGCGTCAAGTCGCTGGCCACCTCCCCACCGACGGGGCCGACCCTGCGCTGTTCAGCGGCTCGCTACTTCGAGGCGGATCGTCGTCGCTCATCGGCGGAAGCTCACAAACACGCTATCAGCTCGAGACGTTGGCGAACGGCGCTCCGGGGATCGACAGGGCAGCGTCGACAAGGTCGGGATCGAACTGCCGCCCACGCTCGCGGTCGAGCTCCTCCGCTACCTGCGCCGGTGTCAAGGCGCGCCGGTAGGGGCGATCGAGGGACATCGCCGCGATCGCCTCGGCGAGGTGGAGCAAACGCGCCGCGAGCGGGATGCTGTCGGCGCGCAAACCGTCGGGATAGCCGCAGCCGTCGAAGCGCTCGTGGTGCGAGCGCACGATCCGCGCCAGCTCGATCGCGCCGAGACCGCGCAAAAGCGCCTCCCCCGCCAGCGTGTGAACGCGCACGAGCTCGTAGCCGCTGCGGTCGAGCGGCCGCTGCGAGCGCAGCATCTCCGGTGGCCATGCGAGCTTGCCGAGCGCCTGAACGCGGGCCGCGCGCTCGGCGAGGAGCGTCGTGTGCGCGTCGAGCTCGGCCTGGCGAGCGATTTCTCGCACCAGCCGCAGCGTCAACCGTGTGTGCGTCTCGCTCGCAGGGTCGCGCCGGTGGAGCGCCGCGACGAGAGCGGCAAGCTGGGGCCCCAACGCCTCCTCCACTGTGCGCTTGCTTCCCTGGGGTTGTGCTAGCCGGAGCCGATCGGCAGGCGCGTGCGGTCGTCGCGACGGGATCGCCGTCGCCTCCGCCTCGTCGCGATCCCCCGCCGCGCGCTGCTTGTCGCTCCCGCCGGCGCTCTTGTCGCTTGCGCCACCCTCAATCACCGCCAGGCGGTGGCGCTCGGGCGCTCCCCGCGGACCCGACTGTGCCGCACCTCTCGCGCCGGCGCCGCTCCCAGGCCGATCGGCAAGCACGGCGCGGTCCTTGCCCGCGCGTTTGGCCTTGTAGAGAGCCCCATCCGCCGCGGCGATCAGCTCGTCGCGGCTCGTGCCATGCACGCCCGCCTCGGCGACACCCACGCTGATCGTCAGCTTCACGGGAGCGGCGATCGCTCGCACGCGCTCGCATAGGCGTGTCGCAGCACGCAGCGCGCTCGCTGCTTCGGTCGCCGGCATCACCACGGCGAACTCCTCGCCGCCGATGCGGAACGCTTCGTCGTCGCCGCGCGTACCGCTGCGCAGCGCATCGGCAACGGCACGCAAGGCGTCGTCGCCAACCGGATGCCCGTAACGATCGTTGATCTGCTTGAAGTCGTCGATGTCGAGGAGCGCGAGCGACAGCGGTGCCGAGCCGTGGGCGAGAAGTTCCTCGAGTCGCTCGTGGAAAGCGCGGTGGGCCGGCAGCCCGGTGAGCGAGTCGAGCCGCGCCTGTTCCTTCGTGTGTTCCCAGAGCAGCGCCCGGCGCAGCGCCAGCGCGCCGACGTCGGCGGCGTTGCGGACGACAAGATCGAGCTCCGATCCAGGCTCGGGCGCTGGCGAGGGGGCGACCGCGCCGAGCAGCTGGTCGCCGTCACGCAGCTCGAGCAGGGCGACGTCCGCGGCGAGCGACGCCGCCGCGTCGCGCACCGGCAGCTGCTGCGGTATGCGCCCCGCCTCAGAGACGCGCGCGTCGACGAGCTCCAGCAGCGCCCCGCGAGCGATGTAAACACCGCACGCCGACGCCCGCAGGCCGTCGCTGGCAGCGCGTGCCAGACATCTGGCGACCGCCTCGGGGTCGATCGCCGCGCTCAGCTCCACGGTCAGTTCGTGCAAGCGGCGCAGGCGCCGCAGCTGCGTTTCACGGGCTTGCCGCAACTGTTCGTTCTCGACGGCGGTGGCGATGCGGTAGGCGACCGCACGCAGCTCCGCCTCGTCGGCGCGCGAAAAGGGCTCGTCGGCGCGGCGGCCTACAACAATCACCCCGACCTCGCGGCTACCGACGAGCCGTGTCCAGGCGACGTGCGCGAGGCCGTAGCCGGCGAGCCAGCTCGGTAGCAGCATGTCGCCCATCGACACGAGCACCGCGTCGCGCGACAGCGCGGCACGTAGCTCGTCGCCGAGCGGCACCGGCCGCTCCGGCGAGGCGTGGGCGGCGAGACCCCAGCGAGAGGCGATCGCGAGGTCGTCGTCGGGCCCGACCAGCACCACGCATATGTCGGCTGAAAAGAGCGACGCGATGTCGGTCGCGGCGAGCTCGAGCGGCGCGCCGCGGCCGGGATCGGAACGGCCGAGCAGCGACACGACCTGAGCCAGCCGTGTCGCCCGCATCAACGCCTGGCTCGCGCGGCGTTCGACGTCGGCAAGGCGGGTGCGCAAACGCTCGTTCTCCTCGCGCAGCCGCAGAAGAGCCTGCTCCCACCCATCCTCCGAGCTGCGAAGGGGGGCCTGGTGCATCTCGCCGCCCCTCTCAAGCGGACAGCGCGAGCACCGCGACGCTCGCGTTGTGGAAGCCCGTGCTGCCGGTTACCCGCCCGAACTCGCCGTAGGTGAAGAACCCGCAGAGCCGGCTCGTACCGCAGGCGCTCGCTATCCGCCGCGGCTCCTCGACTACGGCGTGCCCGAGGATCGGCTTGCGCGCTGCACACGAGAAAGCAAGCACGGTCGCGGCTGGCCCGGCGAGCTCGCCACGCGCTTGACGCGCCGCCTCCTCGGCGCCCTCCAGCAACTCCTCCGCGCTCGCCTCCATCACCTGCACCACCGTGTTCTCGGGGACATAGGCGAACATCGCCAACCCGCCATCGGTGGCGTCCAGCACGTGCCGCACGTCGTAGCGCCCGCGGGCGTTCGGTATTCCGAGCGGGTGGTCCATCGCGAACGTCGCGAACGGCTGAGCGTCAGGGAGCGGGCGGTCGCGCGCCTCGAGGTAGGCGTCTCGTGCCGGTCTGCCCTCGAGTTCGACGATCACGTTCCCCGCGGCACGCGTGACGAGCATCGGGGCGCTCGCCGGGCGCCAACCGTGGGCGACACCGACGCCGATCGGGTCGCTCGACTCGATCCAGAGCGCGACCACGCTGTTGGTGCTGGCGCCATCGGCGTACTGCCACGTGCGGGTGATGCGCAGGTCGTCTCCCGCCGCTCCGCCGACGATCGGCACCGCGGCGCCCGTCACCTCGTAGGCACCGCGAACGATCTCGCGCTGGTCGCCGGCGAGACCGTCGCTGAGCAGCACGAGCGCGGCGTGTCGGCCCTTGCCTTCGGCGGTCGCCTGCGCCCGCGCCTGCTCGGCGGCAGCGCGTGCCGCACCGGCCAGCTCGCAGCCGAGATCGCAGCGAGCGATCCCGAGACGGAGACGTCGCGACGAGAGATGCACGGCGCAGCACCCCGTCGCGATGGTGGCCGCGGCAGTGAAGGCACCGTCGCTCGAGCAAGCCACAAGGCGCGCCGGCGACACCGCGTCGGCAGCACGCTCGAACGCGCCCACAGGGTCTTGGAAGCCTGCGCTGAAGAGCACCACCGCATCACCCGCTTGCAGGTCGCGCCCGGCCAGCGCTCGCTCCACCGCTTCTTGAGCGGCACGGAGAGGATCGTCCGCCTCCGAGATTCCGACGCCGCTTGCGCTGCGGTGCGCCGACAGCTGCGCGAGGTCTGCTCCCTCGCCCCCACCGCTACATCGATCGCGACGATCGGAGCGTGGCACCGCACGCGCACGGTGGTCGAGCGCAGAGCCGGGGCCCTCGTAGCGGGAAGGTTCGGTCATGACGGCATCCGGGCGGCCGCGGGCCGTCGCCTCGGTCGTGCGAGGACGGCCGCTACGGCCGGCCTTGCCGCTTATCGTCGACCGGGCAAAAGAGCGCTTTAGAGCGGCACGCCGATACCGACAAAGCTCCGAGCCGCGGCGACCGAAAACATCGGCCACCGGTCACTTCGGCGACTGGCCGCCGCGGCGACACCACCCGCGCGCCACCGCTCTACCGGCCGCTAGCGCGCCTGACCGCTCTATTGGTCGGTGATCTCGTCGATCCGCCGCGCGAGTTCGAAGTCGCGCTCGGTCAGCCCGCCGGCCGAATGGGTGGTGAGCGTGAGACGCAACCGGTCCCACGAGATCGCGACATCGGGATGATGGTTCAGCTCGTCGGCGACCTCAGCGATCCGCGCAAGCATCCGCACCGAACCGGCGAAATCGCCGCAACGCAACTCTTTGACGATCGTTTCCCCCTCGCGTCGCCAACCGGCGAGCGTCGCAAGTCGCTGGGCGATCGCGGAATCGTCGAGACGTGCCATCTTTGACTCCGGCGTGAAGATCGTTTCGCTGGTTCCCTCGGCCACGGAAGCGCTATTCGCGCTCGGGCTCGGCGCGCAAGTGGTTGGCGTGACGCACGAGTGCGACTACCCGCCCGAAGCGGAAGCGCTGCCCAAGCTAACGCGCAGCGTACTCCCTCCCGGCCTCCCCGCGCGCGAGATCGACCGGCGCGTGCAGGAAACCCTAGGCGGCGGGCAAGCGATCTACGAGCTCGACGCTGCGCTGCTCGCCGCACTGCAGCCCGACCTGATCGTCACCCAGGAGGTCTGCACCGTCTGCGCCGTCTCCTACAACGACGTGCTGGCGGTGGCGGCACGCGTCGAGTCGCGCCCACGCGTGCTCGCGCTCGATCCAGCGACGCTCGGCGAGGCGTTGGCCGACATCGAGCGTCTGGCCGAAGCCTGCGGCGTGCCGGAGCGCGGCAAGGAGCTCGCCGACGAGCTCGGTCGGCGCATCGAGCGGGTAGAGCGCGCCACGGCGGGTGTCGGGCGACGCCCGCGCGTCGTCGCTCTCGAGTGGCTCGATCCGCCGTGGATCGCCGGACACTGGGTTCCCCAGATGATCGCCCTGGCCGGCGGCGAGGACGTGCTCGGCATGCCGGGAGAGCCGTCGCGACGCGCCACGTGGGAGGAGATCGCGCTCGCCGCCCCCGAAGTGGTGGTGGTGATGCCGTGCGGCTACCGCGTCGAGCAAGCTGGCAGCGAAGCGCTGCGCATGCACGACGCGCTCGCGCCGCTCGGCGCGCGGGTCGTCGCTGTCGACGCCTCGGCCTACTTCTCGCGTCCCGGCCCGCGCCTCGCCGACGGGATCGAGCTACTCGGCCACATGCTGCATCGCGAGCTTGTGGCCAGCCCCGGTCGGGGACGCGCGGTCGAGGTCGATCTCGCCCGCGCTGGTGCGGCGCCGAGCCAGCGCCGCTAGCGACGGGTGGCAGCGGGACTAGTACGACCCGCCGGCGACCGCCAGGGAAGCGACGAACGCGCCCGCAGCGACCGCGAACGCGGCAAGCGCCGAGCTTTGTCCGCGCAGGCCGACGGCCGGTGCGCTTGCGACGAGCAACGCCGCCAGCGCCCCACCGGCGAGCCCTCCGAGATGCCCGCCGATCGAGATCCGCGGCACGAGAAAGGTGATCAGCAAGTTGAGAACGATCCACGCGCCGAGTCCGCTCTCGAACAGCGGTATGCCCTGACGCCACAACAGCACAGCAGCCGCACCCATCAGGCCGAACACCGCGCCCGACGCACCCACCGTTATCCCCGTCGGGGACAAAAGCAGCGCCCCCAACGCGCCACTCACGAGGGACGCGAGATAGATCGCGACGAAACGCGCTTGACCTAGCCGCTCCTCGAGGATCGTGCCGAGCACGTACAGCGCGAGCATGTTGAAGGCGAGGTGGAAGACGCCGGCGTGGAGGAACCCGGCGGTCACGATCCGCCACCACTCGCCGGCCGCTACCGCCGCCCGCGATAACCCGGCGTCGGCGATCAGTGAGCCGGCCCCGCCACCGCCGGTAGCGGCGCCGCCCGCGAGCAGCTCGCCCGCGAACACCGCCACATTGAGGGCGATTAGGGCGTAGGTGAATCGCGGCACCGCCGCGGCCGCCCCGCGCATCACGCGCGTCGTCTCGCCCGAGCACTCGGGGCAGCGCATCCCCACCGGTGTGCTCGTCATGCACTCGGGGCAGATCGGGCGCCCGCAGTTCGAACAGGACACGCCGGTCTCACGGCGCGGGTGGCGGTAGCAAACGGGCACGCCGCGGAGCCTAGCTGGCTGGCAAGCACGGGCGAACCGCCTCGCGCGTGACAACAGCTGGGCAACCGTACCGTCGCCATATGCGTATAGGAGTAGTGAGAGGCGCAAGCCCAACGTCACCACACAGGTAGGAGGTCAGGGAAGGATGGAAAACCGCGCGCCAGCACAGCTGTACGCGCTCGTGTTCGGAGCCGTCTTGGTGGTCGCCGGGATCGTCGGCTTCTTCTACTCGGCGAGTTTCGGATCGCCCGGAGACGTCGACGCGATCCTCGGGATCCTCGACATCAACGGCTGGCACAACCTCGTGCACATCGCGACCGGAGCGCTCGGGCTCGCCGCGGCAGGCTCTTACGCGAGCTCCCGGACGTACGCGATCCTGCTCGGCGTCGTCTACATCGTGGTCGCCGTTTGGGGATTCGTGATCGGCTCGGGCGAGTCGATCCTCGGCATCATCCCGATCAACACCGCGGACAACGTCCTGCACCTCGCGATCGGGCTCGTCGGCCTCGGCGCGTACCTCGCCACGCCGGCGGTCGAGCGGCCAAGCACGGCTCCCCAGCACTGAGTCGCGACGTTCGGGATCGGTCGACTTCGCGATCGAGACCGGTCGACTGCGCTAGGGCGACCCGCGCCGGCGCGGGTCGCCCTTTTTCCATCTCGCTCGCCGCGTCGGCGCCGGGTGCACCTCGCAGAGCACTGCTTGCAGCCAGCCGCCCGATCGCTTCTCACGCAAGCTGTGCCGCCGTCACCGCGACGGCCACCGGCGCAGCGATGGCGACCAGGAAAGCAACGTGCCAGGCCAGCCGCACAGCGCGTGCAGCGAGGGTGTGGGACCGCAACTCGACCGGTGAGCCAGGGCGAGCCTTGAAGAACGTGATCCGGTAACGGCCGGCGCGCCGCCAGCGCAAACGCGTAACGAAGTAGTGGAGCGCACCGATCGGCGGCATGATCAGGGCCTGGGCAAGCGTGTAGTAGGGAAAGGCGATCAGCCAGCGCGAGCGCACAGGCCAGTTCGACAGCGTGGTGAGCAACGTGTACACAAGAATCAGCACAGGAATCACCTGCGTCGCCGTGATGAGTTCATGCCACTTGCCGTGCAATAGCAGGTAGATCAAGCCGACGTTGTACATAGCGAGAACCGGGAAGCGAATCTGCTGCTCGAAGTTCAACACCGAAAGACGGAAGTGTCCTGCCCACCAGCAGCGCCGCTGCTTAAACAGCTGTCGGAACGTTTCGGGAACGACGGTGTAGACGACAAAGTCGACGTGACGCACCTTGAGCTGCAGGTGCTCGGCAATCACGCCGGTTTCGATGTCCTCACCGAAAAACCACAGCGAGTGCTTGCGCATGATCGTCCGCATCGCTTCGGTGCGCACGATGTGACAGGCACCTGAGGTAGCCCACGGGCGCACGTGGCGCCCGCGCATAGCGATGTCGTATTCGACGCCTTGCAGCTGTTCGGCGACCGTGTGACGCCGCGACGGGAGCACCTTCACCGAGCACACGTCGGCATCGGCGTCTTCGGCTGCCGCTACCGCTTTGCCGAAATCATCGGCCGGGAAGGAGTCGCCGTCGAGCCGTAGCACCCATTTCGTATCGACAGCGGCCAGAGCCTTGCGGATCGTTTGCGCCGGGCTGATCTTTGGGTCGTCCCAGGTGCGGAAAACACGCCACCCTTCGCGCTCGATCCGGTCTGCGAACGCCGCCATCTGCGGTGTGTGGACGTTGCAGGCGAGCAGGACTCGATCCTTGTAGGGCTCGAGGTGCTCGCGATTGCCCCAGTAGCGGGGATCTCCCCAGATAGGAACAATGATTGTGTAGTCGCGTGTGGTGCGTCCTGTGGGCCGCACCACACGCCAGCTCATCCCCGCGGCGACGTTCTGGACGTCGAAGGCGAGCAAAAACAGAACGACGAGCAGAGGCGGAACGATGTCGGGGATCACCGCCGTCGCTCCCCGCCACTCGCACTACCGGAGTGCGCCTGTCAGCGCTGTCGTTCCTCGACGAACGCGACGCGCTCGAGCACGGCTTGACGATCGAGCGCCGGGTCGAGCACGTCGTGCTCGCCGGTGGCGCGCTCCTCGGCGCGACGGGCGATCTCGCCGATCGCGAGGAAAAGAAGCAGCACCGCACAGGTGATCGCAGCGACCGCGCTCAACGAGAGCTCACCCAGCTGAGGCGGCACGACCACAGCGGCGGTGATGGCGCTTCCAGCGCCTCCGATCGCGCGGACGGACATCGGCGGGGGACCTCCTTGCGTCGACAGGTCGGGGCTTTCGCTCTCCTCGGCGCCCAGCTCGCATCCCTGCCTGTGGCGCCTGCGTAGTGGTGAATCGTCAATCCCGAAAGTTGCTTTACGTAGGACATCCGTCCAGCTGCGCGGCCAGCGGCTCAGGCCACCCGCGCGAACTGCCGACCCGTGGTTCGGGGGCTACACCGCGGGCACCGAGCGAAGGGATCGGTGTGGGGGGTCCGTCCGGTCGCTGCGTCCGCGGGCAACTTGCGGGGGCGCCGCCCTTAGGGCGGCGCCCCTTGTCGTGCTCAGAATCGCGGCCTTCTTTGCCTGCGAGCCGCTTCAACTGGCGGCACCACGCCTGCTGCGGCAGCCCCAGGACCGAAGAGTGCCGCGGGCGGTCATGAGCGGCGACGGGCCGCGCGGGCCAGGCGCCGAAGGGACGCCGCGCGCGCAGCCGCCGCGGATACCACCCTGCGCGCGCCGCGTGACCGCGAGCGCCGCGCGTGCTGCCAGCGCAGGAGCGCCAGCGCCGTGGCGGCGGCGCCACCGGCTACGAGGGCGATCACAGCCCGCAACCAACGGCGCGGATCGCGCAGCGCTTTCAGCTCCCAGTCGGCGAGCTCGTCGGCAGCGGCGTCGCGAACGCCGCGCAGCCTGTTCTCGAGCCTGTCACGCAGCCCTAGCGACGGCTCCACCGGCCGCAGCGCGCTGCGCAGCAAGGTTTCGACGTCTGCTTCGCTCATAGCGGTCGCGTCAGCACACCCATCGCCCGCGGTTCGTCACGGAACGCTCGTTCGCCTTCACTACCAAGTACCGATTTTTCGCTGGAACGCTACGCGTCACGGTGCGCTCTCACCTCCGCCCTACCTTCGCGCGCATCGCGGCTGTTGGCGTCGCGCCCCTCGGCCGGCTCGCCCGTCTCGCCGCGCCGCTCGGCGAGGGCCCGCTCGAGCTGGCGGATCGCACGGTGCAGCAGCACCTTCGTGGCGCCCTCCGAGCGCCCGAGTGCACGAGCGATCTCGCGGTTGTCCATCCCCAGGGCGAAGCGCATAACAAGCGCGTCGCGGCGGTCTTGGGGCAGCTCGACGACGCACGCCAGCACCTCGCGCACCTCGGCGCGCTCGGCGGCGAGCGTCTCCGTGTCGAGCGGGCTCGGCAGCGGGCTCGCCTCGTCGAGCGCGGTTTGCGGCCGGCGGCTGCGGTCGCGGTGCAGGTTGGCGGCGAGGTTGTGGGCGATGCGAATCAGCCACGGCCGCAACGGCCTGCCGTTGGCCTCGGCGCGTGCCCGGGCGTAGTGTCTGTAAGCCTGCAGGAACGTCTGCTCGGTTAGGTCCTCGGCGTCGTGGTGGTTGCCGACGCGGTAGTAGGCGTAGCTGTAGACGTCGCGCAGGTGCGTCCGGTAGAGCTCGCTGAACTCGCGATCGAGCTCAGCCTTCGAGGGCTCGCGCTTGCTCACGCCGCAAGCGAGGCTAGAGGCAGGTGCGTCACGCCGGACGCTGAGTCGGCCGCGGACGCCGGACGCGCTCGAGCCAGCGCTGGTGGTCGAGCCGACCCTCGAGATGGGCGCGCAGCGAGCGGATGAAGGGAGCGTCGACCCCCGCTTCGCGCATCCGCTGTTCGAGCAACGCCACCAATCTGCGCGCCTCGTGCACCGAGGTCCGTACCCGTCGCGGCTTCGGCGGAGCGGTGCCGCGCCGCTCGAGCCGCGCCAGCACCGCGCTCACGACCTGTCCAGCCCCAGCCGGACCGAGCAGCGTGCTGGGGCGCGCCCCGAGACGCCGGGCGAGGTGTTCGACCTCCTCGAACACCCTGCCCACCGCCACACCGGCGAGCGTGACGCTCTCGCTTGCAGCAGCCTCGGCGGCGGCAGCGGCAGCGCTTTGCGCGCAGACAGCGAGCTCGAGGCCGATCACGTCAGTGGTCTCGTCGACACCGAGCCCGCCCGCGCGCAGCGCCTGCGCGACGCGCGCGCGGGCAGCGGGGTCGGTCGCAGCGACCACCGCGCACCCCTCGCCGCGAGCGATCGCCGCGACGTCCAGCTCGTCGTCAGCGAGAGCTGCTCCGCCGATAGCGACAACCGAACCTGAGCGCAGCTGCTCGGCGACGTACGCAGCCGGGGTAGCGCCCGTCGGTCCGACTAGGCCGCTCGCCGCTACCAGCACAGCGGTGCGCTCGCCGATCAGCGGCCGTATGCGCGCCACCGCGCTCGGCAGCTCGTCGGCACCGACGGCGAGGACGACGAGGTCGGGCTGTGCGCACCGATCGGGCTGTGCGCAGCGATCGGACTGTGCGAACCCGTCGCTCTCCGCTCCCCTGCCGTGCCGGCGGTCGTCGGCCGCGGGCGCCGCCACGCGCGTGACGGCGACACCAGCACGCTCGAGAGCCGCAGCAAGCGCATCGCAGGTAGCTCCCTCGCCGACGCACACCGCGCGTCGCAAGGGCGGGTCGCCGCCGAGCCACTCCCACTGCACCTGTACGTGCGGCCACACCCTTTCCAACACCGCCTCGGCCAGCGACGGCGACGGTCGGTCGACGCGCGGGAAGCGCAGCGGGGCGCCGCACCGGACGCGCACTTTGACCGGCCGGATGATCAGGCCGCGGCGTGCGCGCTCGGTGCCGGAGACCGCGATCGGAATCACTGGCGCGCCGGATTCGAGCGCCAAGCGCCCGACGCCGCGCCGCGGGCGGCCGAGCGAGCCGTGGCGGATGCGCGTGCCTTCGGGGAAGATGACGACCGCCTCGCCGCGCTCGAGCAGCGTCAGCGCCGTCGCCATCGCCTCTTCATCGGACTCGCCGCGGCGAACTGGGAACGCGCCAAGCCAGTTGAGATAGCGCCCCCAGAAACGGCGCTCGAACAGCTCGCGCTTGGCCACGAAGTAGATCGGCCGGCGCAAACAGCAACCGATCACGAACGGGTCGAGAAAACTACGGTGGTTGCTGGCGAGGATCACGGGCCCGTCGGGGATGTGCTCATGGCCGATGCGCTCGAGCCGGAAGTAAGCGTGGATGAGCGGCTGCAGGACGATGCGTGTCAGCCAGTAGACGACCCGGTTCACGCCGCGACGTCGGGTGAGGTCGTGGAAGCGCTCGAGCGCGCGGTCGGAGGGGTTGGGGCGACCCGCAGGCCCCGGCCGCTCGCCGCGGGCAGAGCGATCCGCGCGATCGGTGCGGGGAGAGGATGCGACTACCGGGGTCGCTGTCGGGGTCGACGGGTCGCGCGCGTGGTCTGCCGCCTCGGTCGGCGCTGCGATCTTGCTGCTCTCTGTCGGGACGGCGAACGTGCGCGACGCGTCAGCGCCGTCGAGTTCGCGCACCCCACCGCTCTCTGCGCTCATCCACTAGAGCGCTACCCGCCGCCGCGCGCGCGGTTACGCGCAGTCGCAGTGCGGTGACCCGTCGCCGCTTCCCACTGCGCGGCTCAAGCCCGCCCCCGGACTCGAACCGGGAACCCCTGCATTACAAGTGCAGCGCTCTACCAATTGAGCTAGGCGGGCGTTGTGGTGTCAGTTCAGCGTAGCGGCACGGAAGCGATGCACCGCCGGCGCGGCGCGCCTACGAGCGGCCTGCGCAAGGGGCACACGCCCCCGCAGCGACAGCGCCGCCGCCGGGGCGATCCTACGCTGCTTCGGCGAGCTCGACGCCCGCGGCGCGGCGCTGTGCGCTCGCCGCGCGTGCCTTGGCGGGCTTGCGCCGCGCACCCTTGGTTGCGACTGCCGCTAGGCCCGGAGCACCCGCGTTGCGGCCACGCGCCGCGAGCGGGTCGGCATCGCGCGCCGCGAGGTGCGTGCCGACCTTGCGCTTGACGCGCTGCAGGGCGTTGTCGACCGCTTTGGCGTCGCAACCCAGGCGCCCGGCGATCGCCTCGTAGGAGTGACCGTCGAGGTACAGGGATAGCACCCGGCTCTCTAGCTCGGAGAGACGCGTCGTGAGGCACTCGAGGAGGCTGTTGAACTCCTCTTGGCGGATTACCTCGGCGGCGGGGTCGCGGTCGATCGTGCCGGCGAGAACCTCGTCCAGCGTCTGGTCGCTGTCGGCGGCCGCCGCCGGTGTCTGCGAGAACGACACGTATTCGTTCAGCGGTGTGTGCTTGTGGCGGGTCGACGTTTTCACCGCGGTGATGATCTGACGGGTGATGCAGAGCTCGGCGAAGTTGCGGAAGCTCGATTCGCGGTCCCAGCGGTAGTCGCGAATCGCTTTGTAGAGACCGACAAGCCCTTCCTGAACGAGATCGTCGGCGTCGCCACCGACGAGGAAGTAGGACGAAGCCTTGACGCGCACGAAGCCGTGGTAGCGGCGCACCAGGGCTTCTACAGCGTCGCGCCGACCGCGCTTCGCCAGCGCCACCAGATACTCATCATCAACCTCAGGTTGAGAGTTAGATCGCGTACCGTTCTTGGCGCGCGCGAGCTCTGGCGACTTGCTGGAAGCGTGCTCCGGCGCCGCCTTCGCGCGCGCGGCCACGCTCGTCGCCGCCGGTTCCGTGACTGCTCGACTAAGCGCTGCCGCTTCTGCGGCCGGCTCGTCGCTAACGGTCTCGATACGTGGGGAGGCAGCAGAGGTGGTTGCCATCGCAAGCTCCTTTCCGGGCAGAAGCCCCGAAGCTCCGTGGCGCCTACCTCCCCTCGGCGCCGGACTAAGCCGACTGTCGTTTCTAGACTGAACCTTAGGTTCAGCCTCAAGCAAGTTATCGGTATCGCAACAGAAATGTCAAGAGCAGCCTTTCGGTTGCAAAATTCCTTGCCGCAGCGCGCTGACGCCGTAGGCGAGCGCAGCGGCAGCGGCAGCGACGTTGAGCGAACCCACTCGACCGCGCTGTTCGAGCGCGACCACAGCGTCGCTCACCGCGCGCACGGTGCGTCTTGCGCCCCGACCCTCCGACCCGAACACGAGCACGACGCGACCGCTGTAGTCGTAGCGGTGCCAAGGGTCTCCCTCGACATCGGCGAGGTAGACCCAGGCGCCTGCCTCCTTCGCGCGCTCGAGCCAGCGCGGGAGCGTCTTGACACGGGCCACGCGCACGTGTTCCACCGCCCCCGCTGACGCACGACAGACGGCCGCCGTGACGCCAACCGCCCGCCGCTCGCAGATCACCACCCCGCTGGCGCCGACAGCGTCGGCGATCCTGCACACCGACCCGAAGTTGTGCGGATCCTGCACCTCGTCCAGCGCCAGCACGAGCGCGTCGCGCTCGGCGAGCAACTCGTCGGCGTCGACGTACGGGTAAGGATCGGCGAGCGCGACCACCCCCTGATGCTCCACGCCGGCGAGCTCGTCGAGCTGCGAGCGCTCGACACTCCGCACCGGCAGCGCGGCGGCGAGCAACCACTCCTCGCTGGCGACCCGGGCGGTCGCGAGCACCTCGCGCACACCTCGCCGGCCGGCACGCAGCAGCTCGCGGACGGGGTTGCGGCCAGCGACGATCTCACCCACCCCACTCCAGCCACCACTACCGGCCAGCCCGGTGTGGTCCAGTCGGCCGCGGGCCGACGCGTCCTGGCCCCGTCGGCTACCGGCGGACGAGCTGTGGCCCCGTCGGCGTGTCACGCACTTCCCAACCAAGCTCGCGCAGGCGCGCGCGCAACGCGTCGGCGCGGGCGAAATCGCGCTCCCGCCGCGCCCGCTCGCGCTCCTCAAGGAGCGCCTGCGCCTCGCCGTCGGCGGTCACCGCTGTGTCGCCGGCCAACAGCGAGTCGAGTCCGAAAACCCACAGCAAATCGCGCAGCCGACCGGGACCGAGGCGCTCGCCCGCATCGAGCCTGCGGTTGAGCTCGCCGACCCACTCGAACACGACGGCGCGCGCCTTCGGCGTATTGAAGTCGTGGGCGAGCGCCGCATCGAAACGCTCGACCAGCGCGTCGGCGCCAGGCAGCTCGGGACCGTCGGGATCGAGTCGGCGCCCCAGCTCGCGCACACGTTCGGCAGCACGTTGCGCTTCGGCAAGCAGCTCCTCCGAGAAGCGCAACGGCTGGCGGTAGTGGCCCCCGACGAAGTACATGAGCAGCGCCTCGCGACCGAAACGGTCGAGCACCTCGTGCAGCCGGCGGATGTTGCCGACCGATTTGGCCATCTTCTCGTCGCCGAGCTCGACCATGCCGTTGTGCATCCAGATGCGCGCGAGCGGCCGGTGCCGAGCGGCCTCCGTTTGCGCGATCTCGTTCTCGTGGTGCGGAAAGATGAGGTCCGAACCACCGCCGTGAATTTCAAACTCAAGGCCCAAAAGCGCCTCGGCCATCGCCGAGCACTCGATGTGCCACCCTGGCCGCCCCTCGCCCCACGGCGACGGCCACCAAGTGTCCTCGTCGGGCTTGCGCGCCTTCCAGAGCGCGAAGTCCTGGGGAGCCTCCTTGCGGCGGGCAGCGTCGTCGCCCTCGCCCTGCTCCATCTCCTCCAGCGAACGGTTCGACAGCTTGCCGTAGTCGGCGAAGCTGCGCACGCGGAAGTAAACGTCGCCGTCGACTACATAGGCATGGCCCTGGCGCACTAGCTCATCGATCAGGGCGACGATGTGATTGATCGTCTCGCTCGCGCGCGGCTCGGCGTCGGGTCGGCCGAGACCGAGGCGGTCGGTGTCGGCGATGTAGTGGCGCGTCATCTCGGTGGCGAGCTCGGTGCTCGCCACACCGGCGCGCCGCGCCGCCTCGTAGATCTTGTCGTTGATGTCGGTGATGTTGATCACCAGCCGCACGTCGTAGCCCAAGCGCGTCAGGAAGCGCTTGAGGAGCGAGAAGACCACGTAGGGGCGCGCGTTACCGACGTGGATGCGGTCGTAGACCGTCGGTCCGCAGGCGTAGATACCGACCCTCGGTGGCTCGCGCGGCTCGAGCCGCCGGACGCTGCCGGATAGCGTGTCGTGGATCGCGACCTCGCGCACGCCGGCAGTGTACGTGCGCAGGCGACGCGCGCTACTCGGGCGGCCTAGCCGCGCGCCGCGCGCACCGGGGCTGCGACGCCGTCCTCGGCCAGCGGCGGGCGGGGCGGATCGGCGAGCCCGAGCGCCGCCTCGATCTCGGCCCCGACGCGCATCAGAAGCGACTCCGCGCCGCGCGGGGCGACGAGCTGCACCGAGCGTGGCAGCCCGTCGCCGGCGATCCCCGCCGGCAGCGCGAGCGCCGGCAGGTCGAGATGGTTCCAGGCGATAGTGAACGGGTAGACCTGGCCCATCGCGAAGAGCGTGCGCAGCGCACCCGTACCCTCCCACTCCGTCGCTGCGACCGGAGGTCGCGCGACCGTCGGGGTAACGAGCAGGTCGTAGCGCGAGAAAAACTCGTCGAAGCGTTCGCGACTGGCAGCTGCGTGCGCGAGGGCGCGATCGAGCACCCGGTCGGGCACCGCGCGGCCGAGACGCACGAAGCCGCGCGTTCGCCGCTGCAGGCGCGCGGGCAGGTCGAGCGCTGCCGCGTCGTCGGCGATGCCGCGCAGGTAGCGGGCGATCGCGGGCAGCGCCAAAAGCCCGTAGGGAGGGGCAGCGCGCTCGACGGTGTGCCCGAGCCGCCGCAGCTCGCCGGCGATCCGTTCGACCGCGTCGCGCACCGACGCGTCGACCAGCGCTGGCAGCTGCGGGCGCGTCGAGACCGCGATCCGCAACCGAGGGGGGCGCTCGGCGACAGCTTCCGACCACGCGCGCCCAGAACCATCGGGAGAGCGGTCGGCGACCGCGTCGAGCAACAGCGCCGTGTCCGCTACTGTGCGAGTCAGGAAGCCGTAGACGATCAGCCCGTTCCAAGGGTTCTCGGCCGGGGCTGTCGGCACCAAACCGCGCGCAGGCTTCAAACCGACGAGGTGACAGCAGGCGGCGGGGATGCGGATCGATCCCGCCCCGTCCGACGCCGTCGCGGCGGGCACGAGGCCGGCAGCGACCGCCGCGGCACTCCCGCCCGACGATCCGCCAGGCGTGCGTTCGCGCTCCCAAGGGTTACGCGTCACCCCGAAGCCGAGCGACTCCGTCGCCCCGATCGCGGTGAGCTCGGGAACGTTGGTCTTGCCGACGACGACCGCGCCGGCGGCGCGCAAGCGCCGAACGAGCTCGCTGTCGCGAGCGGCCGGTCTCGTCACGGCGAGCGTTCCGCGCGTCGTCAGCTCGCCAGCCACGTCCTGGTCGTCCTTGATCGCGACCGGAAGGCCGAGCAGCGGGCGCTCGTCACCGGCGGCGCGGCGGGCATCGGCCTGCTCTGCTTCCGCTAGCGCGCGTTCAGCGAAGACGCAGCGAAAAGCGCCGAGCTCGCCGTCGATGCGCTCGATCCGCGCCAGCAGCGTCGCGACGAGTTCCCGTGCCGACAGCTCGCGCCGCGACAGCGCCGCCAACACGCCGCGCACGCCAGCGAACGCGAGCTCCTCGCCCGTGCCGCTCTGCGCGCCCCCTGGATCCGCGCTGGCGCGGTGCTCTCGACCCGCCCCTCCGTCGCTCATCGTCCCCCCTCTCGAGTCGCCTCTTGTCGCTCCTCGCACACTCCCGGCACCGCCGATCGCTGGCCACCGCCGCTAGCTCGCCGGCGCGACAGTCGCGACCGCGAGCGCGGCGACGCCCTCCCCGCGGCCGACGAACCCCATGCCCTCGCCGCGCGTGAACTTAACGTTGACGCGGTCGAGTGAAACACCGAGCACTTGCGCCAGGCGTGCGCGCATCTCGTCACGGTAGGGCGCGAGACGCGGCGCTTCGCAGACGACGGTGGCGTCGACGTTTACAGGCACGAAACCGGCGGCGCGCACCGCTGCGACTGTGTCGCGCAAGAGCGCGATCGAGTCGGCGCCGCGGAAGCGCTCGTCGTCGTCGGGGTAGCGCTCGCCGATGTCGCCAAGCCCTGCCGCCCCCAACAGCGCGTCGATGACGGCATGAGCGAGCGCGTCGGCGTCCGAGTGGCCAAGCAACCCGAGCTCGGCATCGGCGATCTCGACACCGCCGAGCACGAGGCGGCGCCCCGCCACCAAGCGGTGCGCGTCGTAGCCGATTCCGCAGCGTGGGGTGGCGCTCACGGCAGTGGTTCGAGCCGGCGCGCGCGCCGCTCGAAGACAGCGATGCGCTCGACCCCCGCGTCGCGCAAAAGCTCGACCGCTTCTTCGTAGCGGAAGCCGACCTGGTCGGGACGGTGAGCGTCGGAGGAGAGCGCGATCGGGCGGCCGAGCGCCACGCACTCGCGCAGGAAGGCCGCATCGGGGTACGGCTCGCCGATCGGTTTGCGCCAACCGGCGGTCGAGAACTCGATAGCCACGTCGCTTTCGGCGATTGCCTCGAGCGCGACCTCCCAATAGAAGCGCGGATCGCGTTCGGGCCACGGCCCGGAACGTCCTTGCACCTTGACGAGATCGGGATGGGCGAGGATGTCGAAAAGGCCGCTGCGCGCCGCCTGCCCGAGAAGCTCGAAGTAGCGCCGCCAAACCGTGTCGGGGTCGTAGCGTCGCCACGCGTCGTGGTCACGCCAGCGCGCGTCGCCGAGCAGGTCGACGATGGTGTCGTCGACGAAGTGAACCGAGCCGACCACGTAGTCGAAGTCGTGTGCCGCAACCAGTTCGGCGATCCGTTCCTCGCGACCGGGCAGATAGTCGAGTTCGATACCGAGCTTGAGGTCGGTCTCTTCGCGCACGAAGGCGCAGTACTCGTCGAGATCGTCGGCCGCCCAGTACCGGTACCACGGGTGGTCCCAAACCACGAGCGACTGGTGAAAACGGTGGACGTGCTCGGAGACGCCGAGCTCCCCTATGCCGGCGGCGGTCGCTGCCTCGCGGTAGCGCTGGGCGTTTTCGGCCGTGAAGTGGTCGCGTGCTCGCGCCCGCTCGTCGTCGGGGCGTAGATGCAGGTGGTAGTCGGTCAGCACCGGCCGCTCATTCTCGCGAACCGCTCGCAGCGACGCCGGCAAGCGCCGCCGCCAGCTCGAGATCGTCGCGCACGGTGATCTTGAAGTTGCGCGGGCTGGCGGGCACGAGGCGTACTCGTCCACCGCAACGCTCGACGAGGGCGGCCTCGTCGGTCGCCGCGCGGACGACCGCGTCGGGGAGAGCGAGTGCCGCCCGCAGCGCGTCGGCGCGAAACGCCTGCGGCGTCTGCACCGCCCAAAGGCGCGAGCGGTCGAGCGTGCGCTCGACGTAGCGCCCGTCGCTCGACTCCTTGACGGTGTCGACGAGCGGCGTCGCGGCGATCGCCGCATCGGCGTCGGCGAGCGCGTCGAGACAGGCGCGCGCGAGCAGTGGCGTCGCGAAGGGACGCGCGGCGTCGTGGACGACGACCGCCTCCGCGTCGCCGGCCGCCGCGAACCCGGCGCGCACCGACAGCGCCCGCTCCTCGCCGCCGGCTACCAGTCGTAGCGGCACACCGCTACCGGCGAGCGCGGCGCGGAACGGTTCAGCGCCCACCTCGGGTGGCACCACCACGACGAGCACGTCGCACACGGGCACTAGCGCCGCGGCCGCCCACGACACGAGCGGCCGCCCGGCCAGCTCGACGAGCGCCTTGGGCAGCTCGCTCCCGAGGCGCTCGCCGCGGCCGGCGGCCGCGATAACGCCGGCTATGGCAGCCACGCGCGCCGCGCTAGGCGGTCGCGGCAGCGCCCGTGCGTTCGGCGTGGGCTTCGCGGATCACCTGCTCGAGGTGCGCCTCGGCTTCCTCCTCCTCCATGTCGAGCGCATACATGAGCTCGGAGGCAAGGATTTTCTTGGCGCGCGTGTACATCTGCTTCTCGCCGGTCGAGAGACCCTTCTCGATCTCGCGGATGCCGAGGTTGCGCACCACCTCGGCGAGCTCGAAGACGTCGCCGGTCTTGATCTTCTCGCGGTTGTACTTAAAGCGCCGGTTCCAGTTTTTCGGCATCTGGCTGACGTCCTCGCGCAGCACGGACAGCACGCGCTGCACCTCTTCGTCGCTGATCACCCGGCGCAAACCGGCACGACCGGCGTTCTCGGTCGGCACCATCACCGTCATGTCGTTGTGGAGGATCTTGATCGTCAGGTACTCGCGCTTGGTGCCGAGCACCTCCTTGATCTCCTTGCGCACGACCCGGCCGGCGCCGTGGTGCGGATAGACGACGTTGTCGCCGACCTCGAACTGGCAATCCACAACGGTCTCGTCACTCTTGGTTTTCGCGTCGCGCTCCATGGTCTCGCTGATCGTCCCTCCTAGAGCGGAGCCGGCGCCCACGGGCGCCAGCGGTTGACCTACGTTTGCAAGTAGCGGTCGACGAGGTTGATCTCCTGGAGGCGGCGCAGGCCCTCGCGAATCTCCTTGGCGCGCAGGTCGCCCACGCCTTCCACAGCCTCGAGATCCTCGTCCGATGCCGCAATGATCTCGTCCAGTCCGCGGAACTCCTCGACGATGCGTTGCACGACGATCCGCGGCAGGCGCGGGATCCGTTCGAGGATGCGGTAGCCGCGCGGCGATACCGGCTGATCGATCGTGTTGACCTTGCGGTCATAGCCGAGGAGTTCCGCGAGCTGGCCGAAGTCGAGCAAGTCCTGGTGCGAGAGGCGGGCGAGCGTCTCGAGCACACGCGCGTAGTTCTCCTCGTCGGGGTCGACGATGTAGTCCTTGACGAGCGCAGCCCGTTCCGACGCCACACCCACCATCGTCTCCTCGAGCTGCATCTCGATCAAGCGGCCCTCGGCCCCGAGCTCGACGATGTAGCGCTCGATCTCCATCGCCATGCGCGTCACGAGCTCGGAGCGCTGGAGAACGGTGAGGACGTCGTGGAGCGTCGCGCCGCCCTCGAACTCGAGCGCCGTGAGCCGTGTCGACACCTGGTCGAGGCGCGAGCGGTACTTGTCGAGCGTGGCGAGCGCCTGGTTGGCCTTGGCCAGCACGACCGGGATGTCCTCGAGGATGTACTTGCTGCCGTCGATGTAGAGCGACACGACGTTGCGCGTCTGCGAGATCGCGATCACGAGCGCGCTCGTCTGTTTCGATACACGTTCGGCGGTGCGGTGGCGGGTGCCCGTTTCTAGCGAGGTGATCGTGGGGTCGGGCATGAGCTGGACGTTCGCCCATACGATCTTGCTGGCGTTGGGCGAGAGCACGATCGCCCCGTCCATCTTCGCGAGCTGGTAGAGAAGCTGGGGGGTGTAGTCGACGTCGATCTTCACCCCGCCCGAGAGCAGAAACGCGAGCTCTTCCTGCTCGCCGATACAGATCAGCGCACCGGTGCGGGCGCGAACGATGTTGTCGAGTCCCTCGCGCAGCGCCGTGCCCGGCGCCACCATCTCGAGGGCCCTTACCAACCGGGGCTCTTGTCGAGAGTCAAGACCACTCCCACCATCCCCGGCTTGCGCCATAGTGCTCGATGATACGGGAGACGGTGCGACGATGCAGTCCCACGAACCACGACGAGCAAATCAACGACGGTGCCGCGACGCCGCGCACTGCTAGCCGCCGGTGCGGCTCTGGTCTTCGCCTTGGTGGCGGCTTCCGCGGCTGCGGGGGCAGGCGCCGCCGCCACCGGTGCCCGCAAGGAGAGGCTCACGAAGCTGCACTCGGCACGCACGTTCGCGCTCGCTTTGGGGGTCGACCTGCGAAGACGCGCGCTCGCACGCCGGCTCGCTGCTTACGATCTTGTGGTCGTCGATGGCGAGGACACGCCCGCCGCAGCTCTGCGCTACCTGCGCCGGCGCGGCGCGCTGGTGCTCGGCTACCTGTCGGTCGGAACGGTCGAGCCCGATCGCTTCTGGACGAAGCGCGCCCGCCGCTACGCGCTTGCACCGGTTCCGGGGTGGCCCGAGCGTTACGCCGACGTGGCGCGAAGCGGTTACCGCAAGTTGCTCGTCGGCGCGGTCGCACCGCGGCTTTTGGCGCGTGGTTTCGACGGGCTCTTTCTCGACAACGTCGACGTCGTCGAGAGCTATCCGCGCCTGGCACGCCCGATGCGCCAGCTGGTCGCCGACATTGCGCGCCTGGTGCGGCGGCGCGGGAAGCTGCTCGCCGCGCAGAACGCCGACGGTTTCACGCGCCGCCATCTGCTGCGCTGGCTCGACGCCTGGAACCGCGAAGACGTGAGCTGGCGCTACGACTTCGAGCGCCGCGCCTACGCGCCCACCGCGGCAAGCGAGCGCGCACGGGCGCTCGGGACGGTCAGACGGCTGCGCGCGACCGGGCTGGTCGTCACCGTCACCGACTATCCGCCGCCCGGCGACAGCTCAGCAGCGCAGGCTGCCGTTCAGGCTGCTTGCTCGGCCGGGGCGCTGCCTTGGATCTCGGACATCGCGCTGCGCACGCTGCCGGCGACGCCACCCCGCTGCGCAGCCAGCGAGAAGGCACGCTGAAGGGCGGCGCGCAACGTCGGCGTCTCGCCGCCCGGGGCGATCACGGGCGCGAGCCCGAACCGCGCAGCTTCGGCGTGCCGGCGCTCGGCGCGCGCCACCGGCCGCAGCTCGCCGCCGAGCCCGACCTCGCCGAACGCCACCACGCGGCGCTCGCGGTCGCCGAGCGGCACGCCCCGTGCCGCCGACGCCACCGCCAGCGCGACCGCGAGGTCGCCGCCCGGTTCGTCGACACGCAGACCGCCGGCTATCGAGACGAAAACGTCGGCGCTACCGAGCCGCAGCCCGGCGAAACGCTGCAGCACGGCGAGGACTAGCGCCAGACGGTTGCGGTCGACGCCGGCGCTCACCCGGCGCGGCGGAACCGCCTCAGAGGGCACGACCAGCGCTTGCACCTCGCACAAGAGCGGCCTGGAGCCCTCGAGCGCCGAGAGCACTACCGAGCCGGGCGGCGGCGGTCCGGAGCCGACGAGACGCGCGGAGGCGTCGCCGACCTCGGCGAGGCCGTCGTCGGCCATCTCGAACAGCCCAGCCTCGCCTGTAGCGCCGAAACGGTTCTTGAACGCGCGCAGCACGCGAAGGCCGCGCTCGCGCTCGCCCTCGAACGCGAGCACGCAATCGACGAGATGCTCGAGCGTGCGCGGACCGGCTATCGCGCCGTCCTTGGTGACGTGCCCGACGAGCAGAACACAGACGCGCAGACGCTTCGCTGCTTCGAGCAGTCGCGCCGCTGTCTCGCGCACCTGGGCCACCGACCCCGGAGCGCTAGCGAGCTCGGGGTCGCGCAGCACCTGCACCGAGTCGACCACGCAGAGCGCCGGTCGTTCGCGCTCGATCGTCGCGCAGATCGCACCGACGTCGGTTTCGCAGACCACCGGCACCTCGAGCGCCGCACGACCGAGGCGCTCGGCTCGCAGGCGCACCTGGCCGGCCGACTCCTCTCCCGAGACGTAGAGCACGCGCTCGCCGGCGGCGGCGAGCGCCGCTGCGGCCATCGTCGTCAGTGTCGACTTGCCGACCCCTGGTTCGCCGCCGATCAGGACCAGCGACCCGGGCACGAAACCGCCGCCGAGGACACGGTCGAGCTCGCCGATCCCGGTGGCGATGCGCGCTCCGCTGTCGGCCGCGATATCGGCCAGGCGCCGCGGCACGAGGGGACGCGCCCTCCCTGTCGCGCTGCCGCCGCCCGAGCGCTCGGTCGGTGCGCGCTGCTCGACGAGCGTGTTCCAGCTGCCGCAACCGGGGCAGCGACCGTGCCAGCGCCGGCTCTCGAAGCCGCAGCGCGCACAGACGTGGAGCGTTTGCGCTGCCATCGCGCCGACCGTAACGGCCGGCGCGGACGTTGCGCTACTCGTGCTCGGGCGCGGCCGTGTCGGCCTCGTCGGCCGTCGGCGACTCGCCCTCTGCCTCCGGCAGTTCGGGCAGCGGCGGCGCATCCGCCCCCGCTGCCGGCTCGCCGCCCTCGCCGGCACCCTGCTCGCCGGCCGCCTTGGCTCCGACACCGACCGGCTCGCGCTTGCGCTCGGGCTTCTGGATCGTGATCTTGACCTCGCCGCCCTCCTCGTCGGGGGCGCGATCGACGATCACCGTCGAGCCCGGCGGCATGTTCTGCGACAGCACCTCGTCGGCCAGCGGGTCCTCGATGTAGCGCTGGATGGCGCGCCGCAGCGGCCGCGCACCCATCGCCGGGTCCCAACCCTTCTCGACGAGGAACTCGCGCGCCTCCTCGGTGAGGTTGAGCGACAACTCGCGCTCGGCGAGCGTCTCGCGGATGCGCTTGAGCAAGAGCTCGACGATCTGCTTGATCTCGTCCTTCGTGAGCTTGTGGAAGACGATGACCTCGTCGATGCGGTTGAGCAGCTCGGGGCGGAAGACCTTCTTGAGCTCGCCCATGATCCGGGTCTTCATGTCCTCGTAGGACATGCCGGTCTCGTCCTGGATCGTGAAACCGAGACTTGTGTTCTTTGAGATCTCGGACGCCCCGATGTTCGAGGTCATGATCACGATCGTGTTGCGGAAGTCGACCGTGCGCCCCTGGGCGTCGGTGAGGCGACCGTCTTCCAGGATCTGCAGCAGGATGTTGAAGACGTCAGGGTGCGCCTTCTCGATCTCGTCGAGGAGCAGCACGCTGTAGGGCTTGCGCCGCACCGCCTCGGTCAGCTGCCCGCCCTCGTCGTAGCCAACGTAGCCCGGCGGCGATCCCACGAGGCGCGAGACAGCGTGCTTCTCCATGTACTCGGACATGTCGATGCGCACCATCGCGTCCTCGTCGCCGAAGAGGAACTCGGCGAGCGTGCGCGCCAGCTCGGTCTTGCCGACACCGGACGGGCCGAGGAAGATGAACGACCCGGTCGGGCGCTTCGGGTCCTTGAGACCGGCGCGCGAGCGGCGGATCGCCTTCGACACCGCCTCGATTGCGGCGTGCTGGCCGATCACGCGCTTGTGGAGCTCGTCCTCCATGCGCATCAGCTTCTGCGCCTCGGCCTCGGTCAGCTTGAAGACGGGGATGCCCGTCCACATCGAGACGATGTCGGCGATCTCTTCCTCGCCGATCTCGGGCCGCTCGCCCTCTTCGCCCGAGCGCCACTTCTCTTCCAGCTCGCGCTTCTTCTGCGTCAGCTGGCGCTCCTTGTCGCGCAGGTTCGCGGCCTTCTCGAACTCCTGCGCCTCGATCGCTGCTTCCTTCTCGCGCCGCGTCTTCTCGATCTCCTCCTCGAGCTCGCGGTAGACGGGCGGCGAGGTCATCGCCTTGATGCGGGCACGCGAAGCGGCCTCGTCGATCAGGTCGATCGCCTTGTCGGGCAGGAAGCGGTCGGAGATGTAGCGGTCGGCGAGCTCGGCGGCGGCTTGCAGCGCCTCGTCGGTGATCTTCACGCGGTGGTGCTGCTCGTAGCGGTCGCGCAAGCCCTTGAGGATCTGAACCGTCTCATCGACGGAGGGCTGCTCGACGCGGATCTGCTGGAAGCGGCGCTCCAGCGCCGAGTCGCGCTCGAGATACTTGCGGTACTCGTCGAGCGTCGTCGCTCCGATCGTCTGCAGCTCGCCGCGGGCGAGCGCCGGCTTCAGGATCGACGCGGCGTCGATCGCACCCTCGGCGGCACCGGCGCCGACGAGGTTGTGAAGCTCGTCGATGAAGAGGATGATGTCGCCCCGCTGGGTGATCTCCTTCATCACCTTCTTGAGGCGCTCCTCGAACTCGCCGCGGTACTTCGAGCCGGCCACGAGCGCTGCCAGGTCGAGCGTGTAGATCTGCTTGTTGCGCAGAATCTCGGGCACCTGGCCAGAGACGATGCGCTGGGCCAGACCTTCGACGACAGCGGTCTTGCCGACGCCCGGCTCGCCCACCAGCACCGGGTTGTTCTTGGTGCGGCGGGAGAGGATCTGCATGATCCGCTCGATCTCGCGCTCGCGCCCGACGACGGGGTCGAGCTTGCCCTCGGCCGCCATCTTGGTGAGGTTGCGGCCGAACTGGTCGAGCAGCTTCGAGCTCTTCTTGGCTTCGGCCGACTGGGCGCTCTGCCCGCGCGCCTGGCGTCCGCCTGGACCCGACAGCATGCGGATCACCTCGTTGCGGATCTTTTCGGCGTCGGCGTCGAAATCGAGCAGGATGCGCGCCGCGACACCCTCGTTCTCGCGCACGAGGCCGAGCAGGATGTGCTCGGTGCCGATGTAGTTGTGGCCGAGCGACAGCGCTTCGCGCAGCGCCAGTTCGAGCACTTTCTTGGCGCGCGGGGTGAACGGAATCTGGCCGGACTGGACCTCTTCGCCCGAGCCGACAATCCGCACCACCTGCGCACGCACCCGCTCGACGGTGATGTCGAGCGACTCGAGCACGCGGGCCGCGAGTCCTTCCTCCTCCCGCAGCAGCCCGAGCAGGATGTGCTCGGTGCCGATGTAGTTGTGCTTCAGGATCCGCGCCTCCTCCTGGGCGAGGACCACGACCTGCCGTGCCCTTTCGGTGAAGCGCTCAAACACGGGAGCTACGCCTCTTCCCTTGTCTCGCTTTCATGGGTCGGCTAGTGCCCAGACCCTCACTCCGGATATCGGCAGGTACCGCCTCCGTGGTGAGCGGTCCGGGTTCCAGATCCGACGCCTGGGGCCAGTCTACCAACGGGCCGGTCGGGCTCCGAACGGGTACCTGACGGCCCTCAACCGCGCGGACGCATCGCGGGGAACAGAACCACCTCGCGGATCGCGCGGCGCCCCGTCAGCAGCATCACTAGCCGATCGATGCCGACGCCGATGCCTCCGGTCGGCGGCATCCCGTGCTCGAGCGCGCGCAAGAAGTCCTCGTCCCACGGCTGCGCCTCGTCGTCACCGGCCGCCCGCTCGCGTGCCTGCGCCTCGAAACGGCGGCGCTGCTCGTCGGGATCGTTGAGCTCGGTGAAGGCGTTAGCGAACTCGATACCGCCCGCGAAGCACTCGAACCGTTCCACGAGCCCCGGCTGCGAGCGGTGGTCTTTGGCGAACGGCGACAGCTCCTTGGGGTAGTCGAAGATGAACGTCGGCTGCTCGAGGTGCGGCTCGACGTGCTTGGAGAGGAGGTCGTCGACCAGCTGCGCCCAGGTCGCGGCCGGCTCGAGCTCGATCCCGCGGGCACGTGCCGCCGCTAGCAGCGCGTCGCGGTCGCGCAGCGCGAGCACGTCGAGACCGGTGCGCTCGGCGATCGCCTCGCGCAGCGTCACGCGTCGCCACGGCCGGTCGAAGCGCAGCGGCCCCGCGTAGCCGATCTCGGCCGCCACGTAGCGCACCAGCTCCTCGAGCTCGGCGGCGATGTCGCGGTAGTCGGCGTACGCCTCGTACCACTCGAGCATCGTGAACTCGGGGTTGTGCTTGTGCGACAGCCCCTCGTTGCGGAAGTCCTTGCCGAGCTCGTAAACGCGCTCGAGCCCTCCGACGATCAGGCGCTTCAGGTACAGCTCGGTGGCGATGCGCAGGTAGAAGTCGCGGTCGAGAGCGTTGTAGTGGGTGACGAACGGGCGCGCGTGAGCCCCGCCGTAGATCGGCTGCAAAACGGGGGTCTCGACCTCGATGAAGCCGCGCTCGTCGAGCCAGCGGCGAACGGCGCGCACGATCCGCGAGCGCGTGATGAACAGTTCGCGCGTTTCGGCGTTGGCGATCAGGTCGAGCTCGCGGTGGCGGTAGCGCAGCTCGACATCCTCGAGGCCGTGGTACTTCTCGGGCGGCGGCCGCAGCGACTTGGCCAGCAAGCGCCAATCGTGTGCGGCGATGCTGAGCTCGCCCCGACGCGTGCGCACCACGTGCCCCTCGACCCCGACGAGGTCGCCGAGATCGAGCCCCACGAGCGTTTCGAACGAGCCCTCGCCGAGACGGTCGCGCCGCGCCAAAACCTGGATCTTGCCGCTGCGATCGACGATGTCGAGGAAGGCGGCGCCGCCGTGGCCGCGACGGGCGGCAAGGCGGCCCGCGACGCGGTAGCGGACGCTCTCGTCTTCCCCACCGGGCGCGAGGTCGGTGTGACGCTGAGCGATCTCGGCGGCGGGTGTGGGGGTCGGGTAGGAGTGCGGGAAGGGGTCGATCCCCGCCGCCCGCAAGCGTGCGAGCTTGTTGCGGCGGTCGAGCTCGGCCTGGCTGCGCCGCTCGGCGGCTACCTCGTCCGGCGAGGTGGCGGCGCTCCCCGCACTGTCGCTCGCACCAGCCGCTGTTTGGCGCTCTTCGCCGTCGGTCACGCCGAGAGCGTACGGGTCCGGCGGCTTGTGCGCCGTCAGACCTCGATCTTCGTGATCTTGAGCTCCCGCGCCGGCCCGCGCGGCACCTGCACTTGCACGACGTCGCCGCGCTTGTGGCCGATCAGCGCCTTCCCGACCGGCGATTCGTTCGAGATCTTGTTCTGCGACGGGTCGGCCTCGGCCGAGCCGACGATATGCAGCTTCTGCGACTTGCCGGTTTTCTGATCCTTGACGTGGACGGTGCAGCCGACGCTCACTACGTCGGTGGAGATTTCGTCCTCGTCGATGACGCGCGCGTTGCGGAGCTTCTCCTCGAGCTCGGCGATCTGCTTCTCGAGCATCGCCTGCTCGTTCTTGGCGTCGTCGTACTCGGAGTTTTCGGAGATGTCGCCGAACTCGCGCGCTTCCTTGATGCGCTGCGCGACCTCGCGGCGTCGCTGCGTCTGCAGGTGCTCGATCTTGGCCTTGAGCTCCTCGAGTCCCTTCTTGGTTAGAACGAGTTCCCTCGGCATAGCGGTTCCTCCAAGCGGCCCCATGGGGCTGCGATCACCCCCGGCCAGCGCGTAGCCACCCCGGCCGGGCACGTAGAAAACCCTTCGGCCCGGCCGAAGGGACGCAGCAGTGTAGCAGCGCCATTTCGGCGTTCGGATGAGCTTTCCTGCCCGGGTCGAGCGCCGCTCGACGCGTGCAGCGACAGCGCACACGCTAGGCAGCGCGCACCGCTGCGGAGCTGACCGCTTGCTTGGTGCCGCCGCCGAAGCGCCTACGCAGCTCGGCAACTACCGCCAGCGCGCCCTCTACGGTCGGTGCTTCGCACAGCCGCGTGCGTTCCGGCTTCGGCACTTGCCCCCGCAAGCGCTCGGCGTACCAGGGATAGAACTTGCGCAGATAGTGGTCGGCGCGTTCGCGCCCCAGGTGTTCGCACGCCCCGGCGATCACGTACTCGAGCTCGTCGAGCACCTCGTCGACGCTCGGCTCGCCCGTGTAGCGACCGAGCAGCCGGGCGAACAGCCACGGGTTGCCGAGCGCGCCGCGCGCGAGCATCACCGCGTCGGCACCGACCTCGCGCCAGGCACGCAGTATGCGCTCCTCGTCGTGGAGGCCGCCCGAGAGCACCACCGGCACGTCGAGCTCGGCGCACAGCGCTGCCGCCAGCGCGTAGTCAGGCTGACCCTTGTGCTGCTGGGAGGCGTGGCGCGGGTGGAAGCCGATTCCAGCCACACCGGACTCGGCGGCGAGCCGGCGGGCGAGATCGACGCCCGAGCGATCGCCCGGCACGAGACCCGAGCGCACCTTGCAGGTGACGGGCAGGCCCGACCCTTCGACAGCCGCGCGCGCGATCGCGACGGCCCGGTCGTGGTCTTCGAGCAGCGCCGCGCCGGCCCCGGCGCGACACACCTTGCGCACCGGGCAGCCCATGTTGATGTCGATGGCGTCGGCCCCGGCTTGGGCCACCACGGCCGCCGCCTCGCGCATCACCGCCGGGTCGTCGCCGAAAAGCTGGATCGCCAGCGGGTGCTCGTCGGGGTGAATGCGCAAAAACTCGCGCAGCGTACGTTCGTTTCCGCGCACGATCCCGTGGCTCGAGACCATTTCGGACACCACGAAGCCGGCGCCGAAACGCTTGGCTTGCAGGCGCACGAACCATTTCCCGATCCCCGCCAGCGGCGCGAGCACCAGCCGGTTGGGCAGCTCGAGCGAACCGAGCCGCCAGCTGCGTGCGAAGGGGTTGTTCTCGCTGCTGCGCAAAGCCACGGCGGCGCCCCTCAAGCGGCGCGACGACGGCGCTTGCGCTTGCCCGTGCGCGGCGGCGGCTTGCGCGTGCTGGTTGCGGCACTTCCGCCGGCGCCGCTCGTCGGCACGCCGGCGCTGCCGCTCGACGTCGGCGCGCCGGAGAGCGCGGTCGCTGGTTCGCGTCCGAGCAGCCGTCGAACGGTCAGCTGTTGGCCGAACGACCAGAGGGCGGACGTGATCCAGTAAACCGCGAGCCCCGCCGGGACGCGCGCTACGACCCCGGCGAAGAGCAGCGGCAGCGCCATCACGAAGCCCCTCTGGCCGCCGTCGAGCGCCGTCGCCGCGACCGCGCTCGACGCCAGCTGCGCGACCGCGTAGGTCGCGACCAACACCAGAAGAACGGTGCCGTGCGCGCGGGCACCGAGATCGGGGATGAAGAGGAAACCGGCGTGGGCGAAGAGACCGTCGCGCACCTCTTCGCGCATCAGGAAGTAGAGAGAGATGAACACCGGAATCTGCAGCAGCGTCGGGGCCAGGCTCGCGAGCGGGTTGATCCCGTGCCGGCGGTAGTAGTCGAGCAGCTCGCGCTGCAGCCGCTCGCGGTCGTCGCGGTGGCGCTCGCGCAGGCGCGCGAGCTCGGGCAGGTGGCGGCGCAACTCGCGCTGCGCGCGCACCTGGCGCGCGACGATCGGGAGCAGCGTCAGGCGCACGAGCACCGTCAGCCCCACGATCGCAAGGCCCCATCCGAGGCCGACGCTGTGCAGCGCCTTGAGGACCGCGGCCTCGGCGTCGATCAGCGGTGCGAGAAGCGTCGCCACGGGCGGGAGGATAGGGAGCAGCGCTCGCCGCGCAGCGCCTACTCGGCGTTGCGCTCCCAGATCAGGCGCAGTCCGTCGAGCGTTAGCAGCTCGTCGACTTCGTCGAGCTGCTCGCAGCTCGGCGCGATCAGGTGCGCGAACCCGCCGGTCGCTATCGCCGTGGCCTCCTCGCCGAGCTCTTCGCGCAGCCGTGCCACGATCGCATCCACCGAGCCGGCGTAGCCGAAAACGACGCCCACCTGGATCGCTTCACGCGTGTTTTTGCCGATCGCCCGCTTCGGCACCGCCAGATCGACCTTCGGCAGGCGTGCCGCCCGCTGGCTGAGTGCTTCGAGCGACACCTCGATGCCGGGAGCGATCACGCCACCCAGGTACTCGCCGCTGGACGAGACGACGTCGTAGTTGATCGCCGTGCCGAAGTCGACGGCGATACAGGCACCGCCGCAGCGGTCGTAGGCGGCGACGGCGTTGGCGAGCCGGTCGGCGCCGAGCTCGTGGGGGTTGTCGATGCGGATCGGCATGCCTGTGCGCAGTTGGGGACCAACGAGCGCTCCCGCGCCGCCCAGGTAGCGCGCGATCAGCTGCTCGTACTCGGCCGCGAGCGTGGGTACGACCGACGAGACGATCGCGGCGTCGATGGCGTCGAGCTCGAGCCCACGTAGACCGATCAGGTCGACGACCACCGTCGCGAGCTCGTCGGCCGTGGCCGCGCGCACCGTCGCGAAGCGCCAGTGGTCGACGAGCTCGTCGCCGTCGTAGAGGCCGAGGTGCGTCTGCGTGTTGCCGACGTCGACCGCAAGCAACATGGTGGTCAGGCGCTGCCGACTTCGCCGCTCTCGTCGCTCGCGGCACCAGCGTCACCGCCGTCGGTGTCGGCGCCGGCCCCAGCGCCACCGCCTCCCGCGCCCGCGCCGGCGGTCGCGAGATCGCCGAGCGGTGCACCCATCGCGTGGTAGCCGCCATCGACGTGGATGATCTCGCCGCTGATCGCGCGCGCGAGGTCGGAGAGCAGGAAGCGCACGGTGTCGGCGACCGGCCCGGCGTCACCGACGTCCCAGCCGAGCGGCGCTTGTCTGCCCCACATCTCGGCGAGCGACGAGAAACCGGGGATGCCGCTCGCCGCGACGGTGCGGATAGGGCCCGCAGAGACGAGATTCACGCGCACCCCGTCGGGCCCCAGGTAGCGCGCGAGGTAGCGCGCCGTCGACTCGAGCGCGGCCTTGGCAACGCCCATCCAGTCGTACACCGGCCAGGCGACAGAGGCGTCGAAGTCGAGCGCCACGAGCGAGGCTGGCCGCGCCAGCACGGGGCGCAAAGCAGCTGCCATCCCCGCCAGCGACCAGGCGCTGACGCGGAAGGCGAGTTCGGCCGACGGCGCGGGCGTACCTAGGAACGAACCGCCGAGCGCGTCCTCGGGCGCGAAAGCGATCGCATGCAGCACCCCGTCGACGCTGCCGAGCGCATCCCCGACAGCGGCGGCGAGTCGAGGGTAGTCGTCGGGACGCGAGGCGTCGAACTCCAGCACCGGCGGCGGGCTCGGCAGCCGCCGCGCCGCACGTTCGGTGAGGCGGCGGGCACGCCCGAAGCTGGTGAGCACAATCTCGGCCCCGTCGCGCTGCGCGCGCTCGGCGACGGCGAAGGCGATGCTTTGGCGCGTAACCACACCTGTGATCACGAGCCGCTTGCCCGCCAGCAGCCCAGGTGCCGGGTAGGAAGTGCTCTCGGGTGCCTTTTCGTTCACGCCGCTGCCTCGATGCAGACGACGGCGTTCTGACCGCCGAAGCCGAAGGAGTTGGAGATACCGATCGCCGGCTTGCCCTCCGGCACCGACAGCGGTTTCGGTTCGCGCGGCACGTAGTCGAGGTCGAGTCCGTCGTCGGGCTCCTCGTAGTTCAAGGTCGGCGGCGCGACGCGGTCGCGCAGCGCGAGTAGACAGGCGATCGCTTCCACAGCGCCCGCCGCGCCGAGCAGATGCCCGACCGCCGACTTCAGCGAGCTGACCGGCACGCGGTAGGCATGTTCGCCGAAAACGGCCTTGATCGCCTCGGTCTCGGCGCGGTCGTTGAGCGGCGTCGACGTGCCGTGGGCGTTGATGTAGACGATCTCCTCGCGCGTCACGCCGGCATCGCGCAGCGCTGCCTCCATCGCCCGTGCCGCACCGCCGCCGCCAGGCTCGGGCGCGGTGATGTGGTGGGCGTCCGAGGTCATGCCGCAACCACGGAGGTAGCCAAGCACGCGCGCCCCGCGCGCCTCCGCGCGCTCGGCGTCCTCGAGCACCAACACGCCGGCCCCTTCGCCGAGCACGAAGCCGTCGCGCCGGCGATCGAACGGCCGCGAGACGCCGCTCGGCGAAGTCGCCTCCATCGCTGCGAAAGCGGCGGTCGCAAGGGCGCTGAGCGCCGCCTCGCTGCCGCCCACCACGACCGCGTCGGCGTCGCCGTAGGCGATCAGCCGTGCCGCTGTCGCGATCGCGTGCGCGCCGGTGGCACAGGCCGACGCGACGGCGAAAGACGGGCCGCGCAAACGGTGGCGCATCGACAGCACGCCGGCGGCAGCGTTGGCCATCAGAAGCGGAACCGAAAGCGGCGAGACGCGCTCAGGGCCGCGCTCGAGGAGCACCACGTGCTGCTCCTCGATCGTGCAGATACCGCCGATCCCGGTGCCGAGGATGCAGGCGATGCGCTCCTCGGGATAGCTCTCGCCGGGCTCGAGACGAGCGTCGGCGATCGCCTCGTCGCAAGCGACGATCGCGAGCTGTGTGAAACGGTCAGCACGCCGGGCCTCTTTCACCGACAGGTGCTCGCGCGGATCGAACTCGCTGCAGCGAGCGACCCCGTCGACGATCCCGCTGACACCGGCGAGCCAGCGCTCGTGCAAGGTGCGAGCACCGACGCCGAGCGGCGTCACCGCGCCGACACCGGTGATCGCGATCCGCCGGCGCGCTGGCGTCAGCGCGCTCTTGTCTTGAGCGCCGCCTTCCACGCCGCGCTCAGGCTACGCGCGACGCGATCAGATCGACGGCCTGGGCCACGGTCCGCAGGCCCTCCATGTCCTTGCCCTCGAGCTGGACGCCGTACTCGTCCTCGACGATCTGCGCCAGCTCGACGAGATCGAGCGAGTCGATATCGAGCGCTTCGAACTCGGCGTCCGGAGCGACCTTGTCGGGATCGGCGCCGAATTCGACCAACGCCTTCAAGACGCGCTCTTCGATCTGTTCGCGCGTGACTGCCTGCTGGGCCATTGCTCTCTTCGTCCTCCTTGTCGCTGTCCTCGGGGCTAGGCGCTGAGGCCGCCGTCGACGGGTATCACAGCACCGGTCACATACGAAGCCTCGGGCGAGCAGAGAAAGCGGACGACCGCCGCCACCTCTTCGCACGTGCCCGCGCGCCGGGCAGGGATCAGCGCCGCCAGCCGATCGCTGACGTCGCGCGTGAGCTCGGTCTCGACGAGCCCCGGCGCGACCGCGTTGACCGTCACCCCCTTACGTGCCACCTCCACCGCAACCGTGCGCGTCAGCGCTGCCAGCCCGGCCTTCGCCGCCGCGTAGTTGGCCTGTCCGGGGTTGGCGCGCAACGCCCCCACGACCGAGGCGACGTTGACGATGCGGCCGTAGCGCTGCCGCAACATCGGGCGCAGAACTCGGCGGATGAGGCGGAACGGGGCTGTGAGATCGGTTTCGATGACCGTCCGCCAATCGTCGTCGCTGAGCTGGGGAGCGAGCCCGTCGCGCCGCAGACCGGCGTTGTTGACAAGCACGAGCACCGGGCCGAGTTCTTCCTCGATCCGGCCAATCGCCCGCTCGCACGCCTCGGCGTCGGCGACGTCGGCGGCGACCGCAAGCGCCGTGCCTCCGGCGGCAGCGATCGCCTCGCAGGTGGCACGCGCCCCGTCGGCGTCGGCACGGTAGTTCACAGCGACCCGCCACCCGTCGGCTGCCAGAGCGCGAGCGATAGCCGCGCCGATGCCGCGTGACGCTCCCGTCACGAGCGCGGCGCCGACGGCGCGCGGGTCATCGCCCGACGCCGACCGGCCGCCCGCCAACGGCTGCGCGCTCACTCCCACCGCACGACCCCCGCACCCCAGGTGAAACCGGCGCCGAACGCAGCCAGCAACACGTTCGCGCCGCTGCGCAAAAGACCGCGTCGGCGCGCGTCGCAGAGCGCGATCGGGATCGTCGCCGACGAGGTGTTGCCGTAGCGGTCGATCGCCTCCACGACACGTCGCTCGTCGAGGTCGAGGCGCTCGGCGACGGCGCGCAGGATGCGCGCGTTCGCCTGGTGGTAGACGAACAAGTCGATCTCGTCGAGGGCAAGCCCCGCCCGCTCGGCAGCAGCGAGCGTCACCTCGGACATCCGCCGCACCGCGGTCCGGAAGGTGTCGTGGCCCTGCATGCGGATGAAGCGGTCGTCGTGCGACGCGTGGATGATGCGCTCGCGGTCGGCTTCCGAGGAGAGCAGGATCGGCCCGATCTCGGCACCGCCGGCGCGCGGCGGAACGACGACAGCGGCGCCCGCACCGTCGGCGAACAAAGCGGCGGTGGAGCGGTCGGCCGGGTCGTGGAGCCTGCTGAGGATGTCGGCGCCGACGACCACCGCCTGCCGGGCCCGGCCCGCCTCGACCATCGCCGCAGCCAGCGCCAGCGCCGAGAGAAAGCCGGTGCAAGCGGCACCGACATCGAAAGCACCTGCCCCGGGCGCGCCGATCGCCTCGGCCACGAGCGGCGCCGCGTTCGGAGTGAGCTCGTCGGCGGCCATCGTCGCCACGACGACGAGATCGACCTCGCCCGGCTCGAGCTCGGCGTCGGCGAGCGCGGCGCGCGCAGCGCGGGCGGCAAGGTCGGCGAGCGTGTCGCTCTCGGCGGCGACGTGGCGCTGGCGCACGCCAGTCCGCGTGACGATCCAACGCTCGTCGACGCCGAGCCGTTCCGCCACCGCCGCCGACGAAAGCACGCGCTCGGGCACCGCGAAGCCGATGCCGGCGATCCGGGCGCTCGCCAGCGAGCGCAACGGTCGCTGCGCTGGCTCGCCGAGCGAGCGCAGGTGACCGCCGACGCGCGCGAACAGCGCGCGGCGACGGGCGACGCGTACGGGCGCTGCGACGGAGGCGCGAACGACTTCGAACCTACCCACCGACACCCTCCGCGACCGGTGGCCCGACGGTTTCGACGGACGCGTCGATACGCCGGACGAGCCCCTGCAGCACGCGACCCGGTCCGACCTCGACGAACCTCTCGACGCCGCGCCGGCGCAGTTCCGCCACGACGTCGACGAACCGCACCGGCCGAACGATCGCCTCGGCGAGCTCGCGGCGCACGTCGCTGAAGGGGGCAGCGGTGGCGCCGCAGATCACCGGAACGCCCGGCTCGCGCACCTCGATCTCGGCGAGCACGGCAGCGAAACGCTCGCTGGCCTCGGCCATAAGCGGTGAGTGGAAGGCACCGCTCACGGCTAGCCGGCGCGCACCGATCGCGCGCTCGCGACACCGCTGTTCGACTGTTGCGATCGCCGCTTCGGGCCCGGCAATCACCACCTGGCGCGGCGCGTTGTGGTTGGCGAGGACAGCTTCGGTGCCCGCGACGAGCTCGCCCGCCTCCTCGTAGCTCGCGCGCACCGCGAGCATCGCGCCGCTGCGCGCCTCGGCCATCAGCCGACCGCGCTCTGCAGCGAGGCGGACGCCGTCGGATTCGCCGATCGCCCCCGCGGCGACGAGGGCCGCGAGCTCGCCCAGCGAGTGCCCAGCTAGCGCGACGGGAAACTCGCGGCTGCGCACCAGCTCCCAACCGGCGAGAGCTGCACAGAAGATCGCCGGCTGTGCGTAGGCGGTGCTCTCCTCGACACGCTCGAAGGGGTCGCTGCCCACTTCCTCGCAGGCCAGCTCGAGCAGGTCGGGACGTACGCGCGCTACGAGCTCGCGCATCTCCGGCGTCTGGCTGCCTTGACCGGGAAAGAGAACAGCTGTCGTGGCCTGGCTTGTCATCGCTTGTCGGGGGTCGGCCGCCGGGCGCACTGGCACGAGCGGCCGCTAGCGGCGATCGCGGGCAACATAACGGAGGGTCGGCGCCGCGTTCCCTCGCCCGCGTCTTTCGGTACCACCGCTGGCGAGCGGCGGTTACGTGTCGGCGGGTCGCTGTTGCACCTGCGCTCGCTGCTTGTCGCCGCTCGCTTCGTAGGCCACGCCGAACAGCAACGCGACGTTGCTGAGCCACAGCCAGACGAGAAACACCACGATGCCGGCGAGCGCTCCGTAGGTGCGCCCGTAGGAGGCGGGCCCACTCACGTACAGGCTGAACGCCACCGACGCCGCAAGCCACACGGCGACCGCGACGAGAGCGCCGCGACTCGGGCGCAGTAACGAGCCGCCGAGCACCCCGGCCGTGCCGTAGAGGTAGGTGACGGTTGCCACCGTCACTATTGCGAGCAAAGCCCAGCGCGCGAACGACCACGCGGTCAACACGGCGTCGGACGTACCGAGAAGCCGCCCGAGAGCGCGGGCCACGTCGCCGGTCAGGGCGACGAGCAGGGCAGCTAGGGCCAGCAAAAGCGCCAGCACGAGCGTTCGCAGCAGGCGCGCCACAGCGGCGCGCAAAACGGGCTCGCCACCGTCGGCGAGGCCGGCGGCGCGCGTCGCGGCGCGCCGGAACGCTTCGACATAGCTCGAGGCCGACCAGACCGCCGCGCCGACGGCTACCGCCGCTGTGATCCCCGCGCCGACCGGTGCCGAGCGCAGGTCGCCGAGCGTTCGATCGAGAACGTCAGCGGCGGGACCGGGGGCGAGCTCGCGCACACGCGCCACAAGCTGCTCGGCAGTGGCTTCGCCGACCAGCGAGAGGGCGCTCGCGACGACCAAAAGTCCCGGTGCGAGGGCAAGCATGGCGTAGTAGGTGAGCGCCGCTGCCGCGTCGGGCAGCTGACGCTCTTGGAACACGACACCCGCGCGTCCCGCCCGTGTCGCGGCGGCGCGTGCGGCGGCACGTTTGGCCGCCGCGACGACGGCGTGCGGAACGGCAACGACTCGTCGGCGCGCGGCACTCACGCCGCGAACACGAGCGGCCCCACCGGTTCCACGCGCTGCCCGGCGACGGTGGACAGAAAGGCGGCGAGCGGCTCGCCGCTGCCCGGCAGCGCGAGATCCGGATCGAGCTCGAGCAGGGGTTCGAGTACGAAGCGGCGCCGTGTCACCTCGGGATGCGGCAGCACCAGGCGCTCGCTGCGTTCGATGCGGTCGCCGAAGAGCAGCAGATCGACATCGATCGGGCGCGGCCCGTGCCGGACCCCGCCGGGCTGCCGGCCGAGCGCGCGCTCGACGCTTTTACAGACGGCAAGCAGCTCTTTTGGCTCGCCCGCGAACCGGGCGCGCACGCAGGCGTTCAGGAAGTCGCGCTGCTCACGCACGTCCCCTTGCGGCTCGGTCTCGTACACCGACGAGCACGCCTCAATCGCGACGCCACGCTCGCGCAGAAGCGTGACCGCGGCACGCAGCATCGCCAGCCGGTCGCCTTCGTTCGACCCCAGCCCCAGATAGACGCGCTCCGCCGACACGCCGGGCGCTAGACCTCCTTCCACACCTCCACCGACACGCCCTCGACGGGCAGCGGTATCGGCGGCTCGGGCTTCGTCGCCTTGACGCGCACGCTCGTCGCCCCGAAGCGCTCGACGAGGCGGTCGGCGATCGCCGAACAGAGCCTTTCGAGCGTCTTGTACGAGCGCTCTTGCGCCGCCAGCGCCACCTGCTCGCAAACCTCGGCGTAGTCGACGGTGTCCTCGATGCGGTCGGTGAGCGTGGCGTCGCAGTGGTCGAGCTCGAAGGAGACGTCGAAGATCAGACGCTGGCCGAGCTCGCGCTCGGCATCGGTCACGCCGTGCCTGGTGTACAGCGAGAGACCGGTGACCTCTACGGTGACGGCGGGCTCAACCCCGCCCTCCTCCTCGTCGTCGAAGTCGAACTCCTCGTCCTCGCCGTCGGGGTCCTGTCCGAACGGCTCACGCTCCCAGCTCACTGAACCTCCCAGGGTCGGTTCGCCGCAACGTAGCAACGGCCAGCCGCAGCGCGTCGACGTGTTCGCGCACGTCGTGAACACGGAACACGCTGGCGCCACGCTCGAGCGCGAGCACGTTGCTGGCGACGGTGCCAGCGACCCGTTCGCGCTCCGGCCGATCGCAGATGCGCCCGATGAAGCTCTTGCGGGACGTCCCGATCAGGATCGGTCGACCGAGGTCGAGGAACTCGTCGAGACGGGCGATCAGTTCGAGGTTGTGCTCGACGGTTTTGCCGAAGCCGATGCCGGGATCGACCCAGATCCGCTCTTCGGCGATACCGCGAGCGCAAGCGAACTCGATGCGCTCGGCGAGGAACGCTTTCACGTCGCTCACGACATCGTCGTAGCGGGGGTCGATCTGCATCGTCCGCGGCTCGCCGCGCATGTGCATCAGCACGCAGTAGCAGCCGCGCTCGGCGACGAGGTCGGCCAGCTCGGGGTCGAAACGCAGCGCCGAGATGTCGTTGACGATCGTCGCGCCGAGGTCGATGGCGCGCGCCGCGACCGGCGCCTTGGTGGTGTCGATCGAGATCCACGCCCCCAGCTCCTCGCCGCCGAGCCGTTCGAGCACAGGTTCGACGCGGCGCAGCTCCTCGTCCGCGGACACCGGCTGGGCACCGGGCCGCGTCGACTCGCCGCCGACGTCGACGATCTGCGCGCCGGCGGCGACCAGCTCGCGCGCGTGCCTGGCGGCTGCGTCCGGATCGGTGAATAGACCGCCGTCCGAGAACGAGTCGGGCGTCACGTTGAGGATGCCCATCACCACCGGATAGCGGAGGCCGCTAGGGAGTGCAGGCGCTGTGGGGCGCTCGCTCACAGCCGGCAGTATCGCCGCACGCGCGCCGAGATGCCGGTCGTCAGCGACGCGGGCCGTCGTCGGCCCGCATCTCGGCCGTGCCGCCGGCTAGCCCTGGCCGGGGCAGCGGCGACGGTGTCGGCCGCGGCTTGCGCTGCGGCTCGGCCGCTGACTCGGGCGCCTCGCGAGCAGCCTCGGCCTCGGTGTCGTCGGTGCCGAAGACCTCCTCCTCGCTGGCCCCGTCGAGCAGCTTCAGGAACTGTTCGCGCTCGATCGTCTCGCGACGGATGAGGATCTCGGACAGCCGGTCGAGCTCGGCGCGATGCTCCTCCAGCACCTGCCGCGCACGGCGGTGTGCTTCCTCGACGATCCGGCGGATCTCGTCGTCGATCTCGCGCGCGATCTCGTCCGAGTAGTCGGGCTCGGTGGCGAGCTCGCGACCGAGGAACGGCTGCGTGTGGTCGTGGCCGAAGACGCGCGGGCCGAGCTTCTCGGACATGCCGAAGCGCATCACCATCTGTTTGGCGGTGTGCGTCACCTTCTCGAGATCGTTGGCGGCGCCGGTGGTGACCTCGCCGAAGACGAGCTCCTCGGCGGCACGGCCACCGAGCGTCATCGCCATCGAGTCCTCGAGCTCGGCCTTGGTGGTGAGGAACTTGTCTTCGGTTGGCAGCGAGATCGTGTAGCCGAGCGCCTGACCGCGCGAGATCACCGAGATCTTGTGCACCGGATCGGTGTTCTCGAGGTAGTGGGCGACGAGCGCGTGCCCCATCTCGTGGTAGGCCGTGATGCGCCGCTCCTTCTCGGACATCACGCGTGACTTCTTCTCGGGCCCGGCGAGCACGCGCATGATGCCCTCTTCGAGGTGGCGTTGCTCGATGCGACGGCTACCTTCGCGCGCGGCGAGCAACGCGCCCTCGTTGACCAGGTTCTGGAGATCGGCGCCGGTGAAACCGGGCGTCTGGGCGGCGAGGTTGTCGAGGTTGACGTCGGGCGCGAGCGGCTTGCCGCGCGTGTGCACCGCCAGGATCTGTCGCCGCCCCTTCAAGTCGGGACGATCGACCACGATCTGGCGGTCGAAGCGGCCCGGGCGCAGCAGCGCCGGATCGAGGATGTCGGGCCGGTTGGTGGCGGCGATCAAGATGATGTTGTCCTTCATCTCGAAGCCGTCCATCTCGACGAGCAGCTGGTTGAGCGTCTGTTCGCGCTCGTCGTGACCGCCGCCGAGACCGGCGCCGCGGTGCCGACCGACCGCGTCGATCTCGTCCATGAAGATGATGCAGGGCGCGTTCTGCTTGGCCTGCTCGAAGAGATCGCGCACACGCGACGCGCCGACGCCGACGAACATCTCGACGAAGTCCGACCCCGAGATCGAGAAGAACGGCACGCCCGCTTCGCCGGCGACCGCCCGTGCCAACAGCGTCTTACCGGTGCCCGGCGGCCCGTACAGCAGCACGCCCTTCGGGATACGCGCGCCGAGCGCCTGGAACTTCTTGGGGTTCTCGAGGAACTCTTTGATTTCGCGCAGCTCCTCGACCGCCTCGTCGACACCAGCGACGTCGCGGAAGGTGATCTTCGGCTGGTCGACCGACAGACGTTTCGCCCGCGACTTGCCGAAGGACATCACCTTCGGCCCGGCACCTTGCATCTGGTTGATGATGAAAAGCCAGAAGAGCAGGAACAAAAGCATCGGCAGCCCGTAGCTCAAAATCGGCAACCACCCCGAGGTCGTTTTCGCCTTGACGTCGACCTCGGCGCCCGAGCGACGCAACTGGTCGACAAGCTGCTGCTCGGTGTTGTCGGGATAGGCGGTCTCGTACTTCTGCCCCGATTTGAGCTCGACGTCGATGCGGTTGTTCTTGGTGTTAAGCGTGACCTGCTTGACGCGGCGTTGCTCGACCTGCTGGAGGAAGTCGGAGTAGTGCGGCTGGCGCGTTTCGGACGCGGGCGTGATCAGGCGCTGGGCGAACAGCACCAGCACGAAAACGATCAGGATCGGAAAGAGGGCGCTACGGAAGAATCTCGACGTTTTCGTTTTCACGTTGTGTCGTGCCCTCCCGGGACGGGCGTAGCTGCTCGGCCCGCCCAACTGTGAAACCTGAGCGTAGCAGCGGGGTAGCGGCGTTCTGACCGGTAACGCTGGGGAGCTCGTCTGCTTTTTCCTTCTCGGCCGCTGCCGGCGAACTCGTGAGCCGTGAGCCCGCGACGGACCGTCAACCGCCCCTTTCCTCCAGCTCGGCGATGAACGGGAGATTGCGGAAGCGTTCCGCGAAGTCGAGGCCGTACCCGATCACGAACCGGTCGGGGATCTCGAAACCGACATAGCGGATCGGGAGGTCGATCTTCCGCCGCTCCGGCTTGGTGAGCAGCGCGCACACTTCGAGTGACGCCGGCCCGCGTGCGCGTAGCGTGCGCAGAAGGTATGAGAGCGTGAGCCCGGAGTCGACGATGTCCTCCACGACGAGAACGTCGCGACCCTCGATCGGCCGATCGAGATCCTTGAGGATGCGCACCACGCCCGAGCTCGACGTCGCGTCGCCGTAGGAGGCCACCGCCATGAAGTCGACCTCGCACGGCACCTCGAGCGCCCGCATCAGGTCGCTGACGAAAAAGACCGCGCCCTTCAGCACGCCGACCAGCAGTGGTACCCGCCCGGCGTAATCGCTAGAGATCGCTGCCGCCAACTGGCGAATGCGCTCGGCTAGCGCTTGCGCGTCGACGACGACGCTGCCCGGTCGTGGGCCATGCGTACGCTCGCCGCCCGCGGAGTCGGACAAACCGGCCCGCACGCCCGCTAGCTGTCGATCGGAAGGATGCGTGTTCAACTCTCCGCCGAACCGCCCGAGGGTTTCAGTGGCGCGTGGCTTTAGTTTGCCGACTGCGCGCGCTCGACGCCCTTGGCGGGGACACTGGCCCGCCCGGCACGCTACTGCCCTTCCGCCGAGTCGCCGTCGCCACGAGCGAGGCGCGCACTCAACACGACCGCTGGCTCCCCCGGGCGGGCCGCGAAGCGCTCGCTCACGCAGACGCCCGCCACCCACGCGATCTCGCCGGCCGCCTCGACGACCGGGAGCTCGGCGCGCAGCGCACGCGGCACCTTGGCGTCGGTGAATACGTCCTGCAGCGTTTTCGTCCCGCCGAGGCCGAGGGGACGGATCCGATCGCCGGGACGCCACACCCGGACGGTGAGCGTCGCAGGCAGCCGGTCGCGCGCCAGCGCCGGTTCGGCGACCGAAGCGGGGCCTTCGCAGCGTGCGAACCGCGCCGCCACGCGGAAGCGACCGAATTGCACCGCGCCCGGCAGCGGCAGCTCGAGCGGTGGCGGCGGCGTGGCGCCCGCTCCCCGGGCGAAGCGGATCGTGCCGTACTCGGCGATCGCTCGCACGCCACCTGGGAGATGGAGCTCGCGGCTGCCCGGTCCCCGTGCCAAAGCGAGGATCGCGGCTGTGTCGGCAGTGCCGATCGGCACCTCGTGGCCGGCCGCCCGCCGCGCGAGCGCTGCGAGAACGTGCCGCTGCAGCGCCGGTGCAAGCCGCTCGAGCTGATCGCGCACGACCGCTGTTCCCTCGGCCACGCCGAGCGCCGGGTCGCGCGCCGCTTGCTCGACGAAAGCCCGCTCCTCGGCGACCTGGCGCGCGCTTTCGGCGATCGCGCGCTCAACTTCCGGATTGAGCTCGCGGAGCGCAGACAGCACGTCGTGGCGGACACGGTTGCGGGCGAACCGGCGGTCGGCGTTGCTCGCATCCTCGCGCCACGCGAGCCCCCGCTCGCGCAGGTAGGCGCGGACCTCGGCGCGTGTAACCCGCAAAAGCGGGCGGACGAGGCGGCCGCGACGCGGTTGCATCCCCGCCAGTGCCCGCGATCCGGGCTGGGTGGCGAGCCGAAAAAGCACGGTTTCGGCCTGATCGGTGGCGGTGTGGGCCGCTGCGTAGTCGCCCTCGGCGTAGCGCTCAGCGAGCTCGTAGCGCACCCGCCGCGCCTCGGCTTGAAGGTTGCCGGTCGCCGGTAGGGTGACGCGCTCGACGATAAGTGGCACACCGAGGCGGGCGCAGAGATCGCGACAGAAACGCTCGTCCTCGGCAGCGTCGGCACGCAGGCCGTAGTTGACGTGCAGTGCGCTGACGCGCGCACCGAGGCGCACCGCGACGTCGAGCAGGCAGACCGAGTCGCCGCCGCCCGAGAGCAAGACGAGCAGCGGCCGGTCGCGCACGACCAGTCCGCTGCCGCTGGCAGCGGCCAGCGGGTCGCGGGGCTCTTGGCGGAACGCTCCGGGGTGTCGAGCGGCTTCGCTCACGTTGCTAGCTGCGCCAGCGACTAGGTTCGCAAGGAAAGGTCGGAGCGCTGCGGGCATCGACCGTTCACTCGGCGGCGACGACGCGCCACAGGCCGATCGGGCGGCGGAAACCTTTCAGTTTGATCTCGCCGATGCTTTCGAAACGGAGATGGCGTTCGGGCCGCCCCCGCACCGCGGCTACGACGTCGCTGCTCACCAGCACCTCGCCACCGCTCGCGCGCGCGACTATCCGTGCGGCGAGGTTTACGGCGCGCCCGTAGTAGTCGCCGTCGCGGTAGAGCACCGATCCGCAGTGCAAGCCAATGCGCGGTTGCGGACGGTCGGGGAAGAAGCTCAAAAGGCCCAGCGACCAGTCGACGAGCGCCGCTACGTCCTGGCAGACGATCATCACCTCGTCGCCGATCGTCTTCACCAACCGCGCTCCCTCGGGCAGCGTCGCCTGGACAGCGTCAACGAGCCGCTCGACCGTCGAGAGCGCCTCCTCCTCCCCCTCCTCTTCGGTCAGCCGGCTGTAGCCGGAGAGGTCGCAGAAGGCGATCGCCGTGCGGATCCGCCCAGCTAGCGCCTCGCTGTCGTCGAGATCGCCCTCCATGTGCCCGACAACGTCCTGCTCGATGAAGTGGCGCAGGAGCCGCTCGTGCACGTGCTCCATGATCGGCGTAGCCAGCGGCAGTAGACGCTGGGCGAGCCCCTGCATGCGTTCGGCGATCTCGGCGCCGGAGACGCCGCGCCGCATCAGCGGCACATGCACGTAGAGGTGCACCAGGCGCACCTCGGCGTCCGCGATCTGGGCCAGTGCTTGTCCGTAGACGCGGGCGAGCTGGAGGAAAGCTTCGGCCGGCAGGCCCGCCGACAGGGCGGCGGCGACGTGTCGGAGCGCCTCGACGTCGCTGCGCGACAGCCGCTCGAGCTCGCGGGGAAGACCGAGCGCTGTCCAGATGCGCTCGATCAGCTCCGGGGCGAGACCTGTCGCCGCCGACGCCTCGGCGATAGTGACGGGCTCGTCGGTCCCGGGCAGCACCTCTTCGACGTAGCCGTAGGCGAGGCGACCGTCGCGTGCAGCCCGCACGATCGCGTCGAGTCGGTGTCCGCGCGCCCGCAGCCGCGCGACGACGCGGGCGTGTGCGATCTCGCGCTGCGTCCAGCCGCGAGCGAGCGTGCGCGGAGTCAGACCGGGGATCGCGCCGCGCTCGACCCAGCGGCGGAGAGTCGACGGAGCGACCCCGAGCGCCTCCGCCACCTGCCGCGTGCTGAGTCGCACTGCCGTGGCTCCGCTACCCGCAGCGCCAGCAGCGCCATCGACACGTCGGCCCGCTTTCACCGCCAGGCACGGTACCCGGGGTGGCGGTTGTGCCACCTGAAGGTGCCGCACCGGGCCGGATATCAGCGCTGGAGGGTCCACTCGGCACGGCGGGGCGGTCTAGACTCGGGCGCACCGCAGGGCAAGGCATGGCGGCCATGCCAATTCCTGGACAGGCATTCGCGGTCACGAGGGAGGTCGTGCGGGCGTGAGCACCAACTACTTCGTCACTGGTGCGACCGGTTTCATCGGTCGCCATCTGCTCGAGCGGCTGCTGCAACGCGACGGCACCGTGTACGTGCTCGTGCGCCACGGCTCGCGCGGCCGCCTCGAGGAGCTGCTGGCCCGGCTCGGCGCGCCCGACGGCCGCGTACGCCCCGTCGTCGGCGACCTCGCCGAACCGCGCGCGGGCGTGGCCGCGGTGGAGGACCTCGCCGGTCCCGTCGACCACTTCTTCCACCTCGCCGCGGTCTATGACATGGAAGCCGACGAGCGAGCGATGGTGCGGGCCAACGTCGACGGCACACGCCACGCGATCGAGCTCGCCAACGCGCTCGGGGCGCGGCGCTTCCACCACGTCAGTTCGATCGCCGTGGCGGGGCGCTACCAGGGCGTGTTCCTCGAAACGATGTTCGATGAGGGGCAACAGCTACCCCACGCCTACCACCGCACGAAGTTCGAATCCGAGCGGCTAGCGCGCGAGCTTGTCGCCGGGAAGCTTCTTGTCTACCGCCCGGGCATCGTCGTCGGGCACTCACGCACTGGCGAAGCCGACCGCATCGACGGCCCCTACTACTTCTTCAAGCTGATCCAGCGGCTGCGTTACATCTTCCCGCAGTGGTTCCCGCTCGCCGGGCCCGAGGGCGGACAGACGAACATCGTGCCCGTCGACTTCGTCGCTGCCGCTCTCGACCACATCGCCCATCTCCCCGACGAACAGCTGCCGGGCGACACCTTCCACCTTGTCGATCCGCGTCCGCTGTCGGTCGGGCAAGCGATCAACGTGTTCGCGCGCGCCGCACACGCTCCCCAACTCGCCCTCCGCGTCGATCGCCGGATCGCCGACGCGGTCCCGCGCCAGCTACGAGCGTTCCTGCGCCAGGTGCCGACCGTGCGCCGCATCCGCGAGACGTTCCTGCGCGACTTCGGGATTCCGCCCGCAGCGTGGGAGAACCGCGAGTTCTACTGCCGCTTCGACTGCCGCCAGACGCTCGCGGCGCTCGAAGGCAGCGGCATCGCCTGCCCGCCGCTCGCCGCCTATGCCGGTGTTGTGTGGGACTACTGGGAGCGGCACCTCGACCCGGACGTGTTCAAGGAACGGGGGCTCGCCGCCGCGATCCGCGACAAGGTCATCTTGATCACTGGCGCATCGAGCGGCATCGGTCGCGCCACCGCGCTCGAGCTCGGCAAGGCCGGCGGCGAGGTGGTGCTCGTGGCACGCACGCGCGAGAAGCTCGAAGAGGTCGCCCGCGAAGTCGAACGGCTCGGCGGCAAGGCGCACGTCGAGCCCTGCGACCTCACCGACCTCGACGACATCGAACGGATGGCCCGCGGCGTGCTCGACCGGCTCGGCCGCGTTGACATCCTGATCAACAACGCCGGCAAGTCGATTCGGCGGTCGTTGGAGCGCGAGTACGACCGCTTCCAGGACTTCGAGCGGACGATGCGCGTCAACTACTTCGGCGCGGTGAAGCTGATCATGACGCTGCTGCCGTCGATGCGCGCGCGCCGTCGTGGCCACATCATCAACATCAGCTCGATCGGCGTGCAAACGAACCCGCCACGGTTCAGCGCCTACGTCGCGTCGAAAGCGGCGCTCGACGCCTTCTCGCGTTGCGCGGCACCAGAGACGATCGGCGACGGCGTGAAGTTCACGACCGTTTACATGCCGCTCGTGCGCACGCCGATGATTGAGCCCACGTCCATCTACCGCGCGTTTCCCGCTCTCAGCCCCGAGGAGGCGGCGCGCATGATCTGCGACGCGATCGTCCAGCAACCGAAGCGCAAGGCCTCGCGGCTCGGCACCTTCGGCGAGATCCTGTACGCGCTGTCGCCGAAGACCGTCGACTGGGTCATGCACACCGCCTACAACATGTTCCCGGACTCGCCGGCCGCCGCGGGCGCGGTGGAAGCGGCTGGAGGCGCGACTTCCGCCGACGGGCGCAAGGGGGCGCCGGCACGCACCGGCGGCGAAGAGATGCCGGCCGAGGCGCTGGCGATGGCCTATCTGCTGCGTGGCGTCTATCTCTAAGCCCCACCCGCAAGGCGAGGGCTCGCAGCGCACACGGCAACGATCGCTTCCCGCGGCTCTGGCGCTCGGTCGATAACGGCTCGCTAGCGCCGACGCTTGCTTACACCACGAGGTGCGGGTAGTCCCGCTCCACCATCTCGCGGTAGCGCGCGAACATCGGCTTGGTGATCGGAATCAAGGCGAGCGTTTTGCGCACGTTGCCCTTCGACTTGATGCGCCGCCGGGCCAGCGCGATCGCGATGTTCTCCTTGCCCTGGAAGTAGCGGTTGGCGACGTCGGAGTCCATCGTCAACTCGACCTCGGGCTCCCAATCGATGTCGTCGCTCCACACCCAACGCAAGTGCTGGCCGTCGCGCGGGGGATCCTGGTAGGTGACGTTGACGACCAGGTCGAGGTCGGGAAACTCAAAGCGCTGCGGCGTGCGCGCAGCGGCGAGCTCGGGCCCGATCTTGGGATCGGTGCTGAGCATCTCGAAGGTTCGATCGACGACCTCGCGGAACTCCTTGGCGGAGCGAAATAGGCCCATGCCCCCTCAACCTACACCGCAGCGCATGTTCAGAAGAACGCTGGCCCGCGCGCAGCGAGGTTGGCGTAGACGCTTTCTTGAAGGGCCGCTCGCAGCTTCTCGGAGACCTCGAACACGTAGGCGCGGTCTTCGGCAGCGTCGGGACCTGCCCGCTCGAGCTCGAGTGGTCGGCAGAACTCGATTCGCCAGCGCGCCGGCAACGGCACCAGACCGAGCGGCCCGAGCAGTGGGAAGGTCGGTGTGACGGGAAGTGTCGGCAGGCCAAACAGACGCCCGAGCCAGGGGACATCTGCGATGTGGGGGTGCGCCTCCTCGCTCCCGACGACCGCGACGGGCACGAGCGTCGCTCGCGCCCGCAGCGCGATCTCGACGACGCCGCCGCGACCGAAGCGCTGGATGCGGTAGCGCTCGGGGAAGCGCCGCTGCGCCGCGCGCACGCCTTCGGGGAAGGCGAGCACGGCTCCGCCCTCTTCGAGCAGGCGCAAGGCGTTGTAGGGAGTGGCGGGAACGCCGCCGAGCTTGCGGACGAGCGTCGACAACCAGGGCGTGGCGAACGCCCAGTCGAGCTCGAGGAAACGGATCGTGCGCGGGCTTGGGTGTTCGCGCCGGACAGCGGTTTTCACCATCAGGGCGTCCCAGGGCAGAAAGCCCGCATGGTTGGCGACGAGCAGCACCGGGCCGCGCGCCGGCAACCGCTCGACGCCAACCACTGTCACGCGCCACCAGCGCTCGTAGAGAAAGTCGAGGAGCGGCTCGAGCGCGCGCTCGAACTCGGGATCGCGACCCCACTCGTCCTCGCTGTAATCGCCTGCGAGACGACGGGCGGCTGTGCGCAGCGCAGCAGCGACCTCGGCGGGCAGCGCGTCGAGCACCGCCGCAGGCAAGGCACGCACAGCGCCCGCCAGGTCGGCGAGCGCTGACGCGATCGCCGCAGTTCGCTCGCCGTGCTCGCCGCCGCTGTCCGGGTCAACGGCGCGTTCGTCGAAGCTGTCTTTCGCACCCGCGCCCGGGGCCGCGTGGTCAGGAGCAGCTTGACCGGAAGGCGAGCGGCGAGTTCGTGCTGCACCTCGTGTCGTGGTCGACCTCGCGGTCGACCGCTTCGCGCGCCTGCGCGGATCCGACCTCTCTGCCACCCCTACCTCGCTTCCGCCACGGCTAGCTCACCGCCGCCAGCAGGCGCCGCAGCGACGGCACCAGACTCATCCCCTCGCGCGTGGCGGCGAACTCGCGCACCGCCTCTTCGGTCGTGTAGCGGGGTTCGTAGCCGAGCTCGCTACACAGGCGCGAGATGTCGACACCGCGCCCATAACGCAGGAGGCGCCGGAAATCTTCCGAGAAGTTCGCGATCCGCAACCGCGCCAGCTGGTCGGCGAAGAGCTCGAACAGCGGCGCGACGAGCGGCAGTGTCGGCTTGCCCAGAAGGCGCAGCATGCGCGTGAGGCCGATCGTGCCTGGAGCCGCCACGTTGATCGCGCCGCGCACGGGTTTCTGCACCGCCGCCACCAGCGCCGCGACCGCGTCCTCCTCGTGGATGAACTGCAGGCGAGGGTCGAAGCCAAGGTATGTCGGCACGACGGGCAGCGAGAGGTAGCGGGTGATCTGGGTTTGGACGGTCGGCCCGATCGCCGGCTGGTAGCGCAGCATCGTGCACACGACGCGGCTGTGGCGGCGGGCGAACGCCTCGAAGTAGTTCTCGATCTCGGCGACGTCGCGTTGGAAGCGCGTGCGCGGCGGATACAGGCGGCTCGCCTCTTCCGTGAAGAACTGCGGCGCGCCCGCCTCGGCACCGTAGATGCCCGCGGAGCCGCGGATGACGATCGCGCGCACGCTGTCGGCCTTCTCGCAGGCCGTGAGCAGCTGCAGCGTGCCGATCACGTTGATCTCGTGCATCTTGCGCGGGCTCATGTTCGGCCCTGGCTGACGCACGATCTGGTTGTGGACGACAGTGTCGACCGCGATCTGGGGGAGCAGACGACCGAGCACCGGACTGCGAATGTCGGCGTCGATCACTTCGGTGCGCTCGAGCGTCAGCCGTGGCGGTCGCGTGTCGACGGCGAAGATCGCCTCGACCCACGGCTCGCGCTCGAGCCGCGCCGCGAGCGAGCTGCCGACGTAGCTACCGGCGCCGGTGATGAGGATGCGCCTGCCGCTCACGTCCCCGGCGTTCGCTGGCGAGGCTCGCGCCGAGCCGTGGCGCTGGCTTTCGCGCCGACCTCCTTGCCGGCTTCTTTCAAGGCTCGCTCGATAGCAGCGAGGCGCCGCTCGATGCGGTCGAGTGCCGAGGCGAGCTTGCGCACGTCGTCGCGGGTCGCGGGCAGTTCGGCACCGATCAGACCCGAGACGGTTCGACGCCCGCGCGAAATTCGCTGCTCGGCGCCGCGAACGAACTCGTCGACGATGCCGACCAGCTCGTCGACCGCACCTTGGGCGCGGTCGCGCGTACGCTCGGCGGAGCCGAGGGTGCGCTGCAGGGTTTGTTCGACTGCTTCCCTGACGGCGTCGGATATCTCGCGCGGTCTGCTGCCTCGCGCCACGGCCTGAGTCTCGCACAGAGGGCGGTCTGCACGTGCCGGCTCGCGACCCGGGCGATCAGCGCTTGCCCCGCCCGGAAGCCGGTTATCGTGGCGCGGCGATGTTTCCGTCCGGCCATCCCGGTTCGCTCCACCTCGAGCCGCGTACCGAGCCGGCGCCGGCCGCGGTTGTGACCGACGACCCGCGACTCGCTCTGGGGATCGCCCAGCGTACGCTCGAGCGACCGCTGATGTTCAACCACGCGCGCGGTTTGTGGGGCTACCGGGGACGCACTGCGACCGGACAGGAGGTGCTGGTGCAAGCAGCGGGGCTCGGCGCGTCGAGCACGGCGATCGTCTGTCAGGACCTTGCCGCCCTAGGCGTGAGCACGATCGTGGGGGTATGGGCCTGTGCGGCACTCGACGGCCACCCCCCGCTCGGCGCGTTGACCGTCGCCGAGCGAGTTGTGCGTGTGGACGCCGTCGCCGCAGCTCTACTGCGGGCGGCCGCTGATGGCGACGAAGACCGCGCCGGCCCAGAACAATCAATCTCTACTTCACATTTAGGTCAGTACGCGGAGGCTGCCCCGGGCAAGACACGTGCGGCTATCGTCGCGCCAGGACCTGCTGCCACACGACCTGCCGCGACTCTCAGCGGTGCTTGCGACCGCGCGCTCGTGCGTGCTGCGCGCAGCCTCGGCGCTGTGCCAGTGGCGTGCGCTTCCCACGAACTAGCCGCAGGTGCAGCGATGCATGCACCGGCCGACCACGACGGCCGCGCCGTCGTGTGCGACATGGCGACAGCGACTTTGCTCGCGGCTGCAGTGGTAGCCGGTGTGCGCGCGTGTGCGCTGCTTGTCGTCGACCAGCACCCAGGCGCGGGAGCACCAGCGCGGCTTACGCCCCCGGCCCGCGACGAAGCACTCGTTCGCGCCGGAGCTACGGCGGTCTCGCTGGCGGCTAGCGCCAGCGGCGACGCAGCGCCCGGCTGGGACCGGCTAGAGCGGTTCAGGAAGAGTTCCTCTTAGCGGCTCCGGAACGTGCGGCGGACGCGCGCCCCGACACCGCGCTCTCGATCCGCTCAAGCCGCTGTTCGATCCGGTCGAGCGCGTCCTCCACCCCTTCGAGCCGCTGCGAGACAGCGCGAACGCGCCGCGTAAGACGCTCGAGGTCAGCGGCCGACGGCAGGTTGAGCGCGCCCATCGCCGCTTCCTGCGCCTGGGCAGCTTTGTCGCGTGCCTCGAGGGCGCGCGACACCGCTGCGCTCAACACAGGGTTGGCGAGGATCTCCTCGACGACGCGCCCGAGCGCTTCCTCCCCCTGACGCGACAGCCGCTCGACCAACCCCTTGCGATCTCCTCGTTGTGCCATGCAGCGAGGGTAACCGAGCGCGTTCGCTGGGCAAGCCAGCGCCGTCGCTCCATCGATTAGATAGACCTCTACCTCAGCTTTACATTCACCAGCCTCTTACGGCAAGGAATGCGGCAAGGAAGAACGGCGCCTGCAAAAGTGGTTGCAAGCGCCGGGCGATCGCTTGTCACCCCGTCCCGCGCGCTACTCGTTTAGAGGCGGGCGCGCTTCCCGGCCGCAGCGCGCCAGACCGCGCGGCTGCCGACGCGCGCCGCCGGCTGGCCGCACTTCAGGCCGGCGGGGGCGTGCCGATAAGGAATCCGAACCGGTGGAATCGGAACCGGTCGCACGGGCCGGCCCGTGCGCAAGCGCTCCCCGAAGCGGTTACCCGTTGCGAAGCGAAACGCGATCACCTAGCGTTGCGACCACAGAGCAAGCACCTAGCTCTGCTAGCGTGCGCCCGCACTGCCGCCGGCAAGTCGGCCAGGGGAAGGGAGGAATGCAGCAAGACAACGCGGGGATCTTGCGGCGCCTAGCGCTCGGCTCGTCGCTGACGCTGGCCGTGACCGCGGCGCTGGCAGCAGCCTTCACTCTCCCGGCGAGCGCGGAACGCGAGAGCACCCTTGTCCGCCTGGCCAACGGCGAGGTCGTACGCGTCGCACTCGACACGGTCGGCGACACCACGTCCTCGGCGACCCAGCTACTGCAGGGCACTGGAACCGCGACCGTTCCCACCGCGCCTTCGACGACGACCGTGCCGACCGCTCCCTCCGCCACCTCGCCGAGCGGCACGCAGCCGACGGGGCCCCAGACCACCCCGTCGACCGGCACCACCACGACACCGCCCGCTGGAACCGACACCACCGGCACGACCGGTACGGGCACGACCGGTACCGGCACCACCACCAACCCTCAAGCCGAGGTCGAGATCGACCAGCCCCGCGCGACGCGCGAGCGCGACGAGCGTCGTGGGGCCAAGAAGCGCGAGCGTCGGATCGATCCCGACCGTCCGCGTGCCTCTCGCCCCAAGCCACGCCCCGCCACGCCGCTTCGTAACCCCGACGGCACGCCCACACGATCGAACCCGACCTACACCGAGGTGCTGCCCACGCCCCCGTCGGCGCGCAGCGTCCCCAACTTCATAATCAGCCGCTTCCGCGTGCCGCCCTTCCTGCTTCCGATCTACCAGGCGGCCGGCATCCAGTACGGCGTTCGCTGGGAGATCCTCGCGGCGATCAACGAGATCGAAACAGACTACGGCCGCAACCTCGCCGTGTCGTCGGCCGGCGCGGTCGGCTGGATGCAGTTCCTGCCGTCGACTTGGCGCGTCTACGGCGTGGACGCGAACAAGGACGGACGCAAAGATCCCTACAACCCCGTCGATGCGATCTTCGCCGCCGCTCGCTACCTGAAGGCGGCGGGCTACGACCAGGACGTCCGGCGCGCGATCTTCGCCTACAACCACGCCGACTGGTACGTCGACTCGGTGCTGCTGCGGGCACGGCTGATCGCCGGGGTGCCCGCCGACCTGATCGGGTCGTTGACCGGTCTCACCGAGGGCCACTTCCCCGTCTACGCGCGCGCGCGTTATGCGGACGATGTCGCCGAACGCCAGCTCGTGACCCGCTTGCGTCCGGGCCAGAACGCAGCGCGGCTCGTCGAGTCGCGCGACGACCGGCGCGGCATCCGCATCTTCGCGCGCGTGGGCGCACCGGTCGTCGCCGTCAACGACGGCATCATCAAGAAGATCGGCTACAACCGCGAGCTCGGGCGCTACATCGTTCTCCAGGACGTCTACGGCAACCGCTACCTGTACGCGCACCTCGGTTCGATCTCGCGCTACTACCCGGTGCCGAAGGCCGATCCCGAGGCCACGCCGCGGGTCGCCAAGGCGGTGAGCGCGCGCTCGCGCCGCGACCCGCGTCCCACCGGTCCCGCGTCGGCAGGGACGCAACCGACGCGCGACAACCCCGATCCGCAGCCGAGCGGTAAGACCGGCGACGACGCGCCCGCACCGCAGCCGTCTCTCCCGCTCAAGCAGCGCCTGTTCGCGCACCCCGACCACCCGCTGGCGCGCGACAACGGCGGTCTCGAACAGATCGCCGAGATGCGTGCCCGCAAGGACGGTCGCTTCGAAACCTTCCGCGCGTACTTCTCGCGGCCGTTCGGTCTCGATGCCAAGGACGTGCGTCTCAAGCGTCTGCGCAAGGGCTCGCGCGTGATCGGCGGCACGATCCTCGGTCGCATCGGCCGCACGGTGCCGGGCCTAGCTGCGCACGTCTACTTCGCGATTCGTCCCGCCGGCCGCGGTGCGCCACTGATCGATCCCAAGCCGATCCTCGACGGCTGGAAACTGCTCGAAGCGACGGCGATCTACCGTGCCTCGGGCCGTAACGTCCTCTACGGCGACGACGGCGACGGCATGTCGATCGGCCAGGTGCTGCTGCTGCCGAAGCCGCTGCTCGAGCGGCGTGTGCTGAGCGACCCGCGCATCGACATCTATCCCTGCGGGCGCGAGGACATCCGCTCGGGCCAGATCGACCGGCGCGTGCTGGCGGTGCTCGCCTATCTGGCCGAGAACGGTCTGCGCCCGACGGTGACGAGCCTCAAGTGCGGTCACTCGTACTACACGAGCTCGGGCAACGTCTCGTACCACTCGTACGGGGCCGCGGTCGATATCGCCGCTCTCAACGGCATCCCGATCACCGGACACCAGGAGCGCGGCGGTATCACCGAGCAGGCGGTGCGTCTCCTGCTCAAGCTGCAAGGCACGATGCGCCCCGACGAGATCATCTCGTTGCTCGATCTCGGCGGCCCGTCGTTCGCGATGGCCGACCACTACGACCACATCCACGTCGGGTTCCGGCCGCTCTTCGGTGAGAACGGCAAACTCGGTCGTCAGGCGCTGGCGATACTCAAGCCGGGCCAGTGGAGCGACCTGATCGCGCAGCTCAAGAAGATCCGCAACCCCGAGGTGCCGGTGCGGCCATCGCGGTACGCGATCCCGACGCGGCGGGCGCATCGCCACCGCGCCAGCGGCGCGCACCGCGGCGACTGACGGGGCCGCTGCGCTTGCCCGGCTTGCGGGGTCGCAGACCGCGCAGCGAGCCCCGTAAGGCCGCAAACGGTGTGTTCCCCTTCGTGCAGCTCGTCGTGCCCGCGCCGCCGCTGGTGGCCCCTGGCCGCTACCTGCTGCGAGCCAGCGAGGACACGGGAGCGCAAGCGCGGGCGGTCGTAGTTGTGGCGGGCGAGCCGCGCGTGGCGCGGCGCCGTCCGTTCGCGCGGCGGGCACGACGCCCACGGCCGCGGCCCGCCGCGCCCACCGCTCGCATCACGGTCGTGCGTCCAGAACCGCTCTCCCCGGCCGCCGCCCGCAAATGGCTGCGCGCGGCGGTCGCCGATCCCCGCGACGAGGTCGCGGACGCGCTCGTTAACGCCAACGCGCTGCTGGCGTGCACACGCCAGGCGTTCGCGAGCCCCGATCCGCGCGACATCACGCCGCTCTCGCTAATCGCGGTGCGGTTGGGCTTCGGAAGCGGCGAGCGTGCGGCGCATGGCGAAGGCGACGTCGTCGTCGAGCTGCGCGACTTTCCCGCCGGCGAGCGTCGCCGCGGCGCGCAGCGCGGCGACGAGCTGCTGGCCGACCTGGTCGCCGGGCGCAGACCGCTCGAGCCGGCAGCCGAGCTCGCCCTCCTCGCCCACCAGCAGGCTGCCGCCGGTCGCCCCGTCGTCGCGCGGGCGCTGCTCGCCGCCGCTTGCGCGCAAGCCGAGCGCGAGCCCGGGCGGCCGCACCTGCCGCGCGCTGTTGCGGAGCGCTGTCGCGCTGCAGCCGCGAGCGCCGGCAGCGACTGCGCCCAGCTGGCGAATCTCGCGCGCGAGCTGGCGGACGCCATCCGCCATCGCGAGGCAGCGTCGACGGTCCGCAGCGGACCGCAATCCATGAACTAGAGCGAACGAACTAGAGCGCCGACAGCACGGCGTCGAGCTCGTCGACGACGTCGCCGTCGAGCTTCACCGTCGCCTCGCCGTCGTAGGGCGTGGGCCCTTGCGTGACGAGCACGATCCGCCCGCCTGACAGAAGCGTCTGCCGCGGCAGCCCCGCGACCGGCCAGACTTCGAGCGAGGAGCCGATGCAAAGCATGAGATCGGCCGTGCGCGCCAGGTCCTCGGCCTCGCGCAACGCCGCCGCGGGCAAAAACTCGCCGAAGAGCACAACGTCGGGCTTGAGCGGTTCGCGGCAGCGGCGACAGCGCGGCACTAGCTCGCCGTCTCGCAGCAGCTCCAGCACCTCCTCGTAGCCGCGCGCCTCTCCGCACACCAGGCACACGCAGCGGTCGATCGAGCCGTGCACCTCGATCACCCGCCGCGATCCGGCGCGACGGTGCAAGCGATCGATGTTCTGGGTAATCACGGCGCGTAGGTAGCCCTCGTGCTCTAGCCGTGCGAGCGCGTAGTGCGCCGGGTTCGGCGCGACGTCGGCGAGTCCGAGGAAGCGCTCGCTGTAGAAACGCCAGAACTGCTCGGGATCGTCGCGGAAGGCATCGATGTGCGCGACCTTCATCGGGTCGACACGCTCCCACAGCCCACGTCCCGGCGAGCGGAAGTCGGGGATACCCGACGGAACCGAGATCCCGGCGCCGGTCAGCGCGACACAGAACCGTGACTCGCGGATCAGCTCGGCGACGGCGCCGGCGGCGCCGCTGGTAGCGCGCGAGCGGCGTCCCGCGCGGTCAGCGTCCACGGAAGCGCGGCTTGCGCCGCTCGAGGAAGGCTGCGATCCCTTCGCGGGCATCTTCGCTCGTGAAAACGCGCGCGAATCCCTCGGCCTCGCTGGCGAGGCCGGCGTCGAGGTCGCCGTGCGCCGAGACGCGCTTGATCTCTTCGATCGCGCGCGGCGCCTGAGCGGCCAGCTTGCGCGCCCACGCCAGCGCGGTGTCGAACAGCTCGTGGTCGGGAACAACAGCGTTCACGAGGCCGAGACGGTGCGCCTCCCAGGCGTCGATCGGGTCGCCGAGGAGATTGAGTTCGAGCGCCTTGGCCTCTCCTACGATCCGCGGCAGCCGCTGGGTGCCACCGAAGCCGGGAATGATCCCGAGGTTGATCTCGGGCTGACCGAAGCTCGCGGACTCGCCGGCGATGCGGAAATCGCAGGCCATCGCCAGCTCGCAACCACCGCCGAGCGCTACAGCGTTGACGGCCGCGATCGTTACGGTCGACGAGCGCTCCATCGCGCGCATCAACCGGTGAGCGGTGGCGACAAGGTCGCGCCCCTCGCTGTCGGGGTCGATGCGCGTGAACTCCTTGATGTCGGCCCCGGCGCAGAAGGTGAAGATGTTCGAGGAGGCGATCACGAGCGCGCGCAAGCGCCCGTCGACCTCCTGCCAGAGCGCCTCGAGGTCGCGTAGCGCCTGCGGCGACAGCGGGTTGGCGGGCGGCCGGTTGAGCCACGCGATGCCGATATCGCCGCGGGTTTCGAGCAACACCGTCTCGCGCTCGCCGCCGGTATTGGGCTGCGGATACGGGAAGAAACCTTGACCGCTCTTTTTGCCGAGCCGACCCTGGGCGACCAGCCGGCGCAGGATCGTGGGTGGCGCGAACGCCGGGCCCCACTCGCGCTCGGCGCGCTCGAGCGCCGCCAGCACTTCGTCGAGGCCGCGCTCGTCGGCACGCTGGAAGGGTCCCGGCAGGATTCCCGCGCCGAGCATCATCGCCACCTCGATCTCGCGCGCGCCGGCGACACCCTCCTCGAGCACCAAACATGCTTCGACGAGCGCTTTGAGGGAAAAGCGCTCGACGAGCGACTGGGCGGTGGCGTCAGGCGCTGCCGTGCTCATAGAACCCCTTTCCGGTCTTTTGCCCGAGGTGCCCGGCGGCGACCAGCTCGCGCAGCTTCCCGAGCACGTGGAAGCGTTCGGGACCGTACTGCTCGTACAGGTGCTCGGCGACGTGGAGCACGGTGTCGAGACCGAGCAGGTCGGTGAGGAAGTAGGGCCCCATCGGCGCCGCACGCGACTCCTGCACAGCGCGATCGACTTGCTCGAACGACAGCCCGTCCTCCTCGGTGGCACGCCAGAGCTCCGACAGCGCGGAGAGCAGCACGCGGTTGACGACGAACCCCGGCACCTCTTCGCAGCGAATCGGCGTCTTGCGGATCGCGAGCGCGAAGTTGCTGGCTGCCCGCAGCGTTTCGGGCGCGGTGTCCTCGCCGGCCACGATCTCGATCAGGCGCATCACCGACGCCGGGTAGAAAAAGTGGAAGCCGCAAACCTGGTGGGGCCGACTGGTCGCCTCGCCCATCTCGGTGATCGAGAGCGACGAGGTGTTCGAGGCGAGGATCGCGTGACCGGGAGTGCAGGCGTCGAGCTCGGCGAACACGCGCCGTTTGAGGTCCATCCGCTCGGGGACGGCTTCGATCACGAAGTCGACGTCGCCGAACGGCGCGTAGGAAGTCGTGCCCTCGATCAGCCCGAGTGTCTCCTCGGCTTGGCGGCGGGCCTCCTCCTCGCTCAGCTTGCCCTTCGCGACGAGACTGCGCAGTCGCCCTTCGGTCACCTCGCGCGCCTTCGCAAGACCCTGGTCGACGAAGCGCTGCTCGATGTCCTTGAGCACGACGGGAATGCCGGCAGCCGCTACGACCTGGGCGATCTCGCCCCCCATCGTGCCAGCACCGACGACAGCTGCCTTGAAGACGAACATCGCTCCTCCGTGTGTCTACGGGCCGAACTGCCGCGATCGCTCGTAGCCGTCCGTCGCCGCACCCGGCTCGGTGCGGCAAGTTACCGCAGCCGGGCAGAATGGCGCCGTGCGCATTTCCACGAAAGCGGACTACGCTGTGCGAGCGGTGGTGGAGCTGGCCGCGCGCGGCGAGGAGGAGCGTTTCACGAAAGCCGACGAGCTCGCCCGCGCCCAAGGGTTGCCGCTCAGCTTCCTCGAGAACATCCTCGGCGAGCTGCGCGCCGCCGGGCTCGTGCAGACGCGGCGCGGCGCCGAAGGCGGATACCGCCTGGCGCTCCCTGCCGACAAGATCACGATCGCCGATGTGGTGCGCGCTGTCGAGGGTCCGCTGGCATCGGTCCGCGGCGAGCCCCCCGAGCGGGTGTCCTATTCGGGCGCAGCAGCGACGCTACAGGAGGTGTGGATCGCTGTGCGCGCGAGCGTGCGCTCGGTCTGCGAACGCGTCACGCTCGCCGACGTAGCACGCGGCCGTCTGCCCGACCATGTTCGCGAGCTCGCCACCGATCCCGACGCCCGCACGACTCGCGTCGGGCCCGCCGGCCGCTAGGCGACGGCGAGGGGCGTGTCGACGCGCAGCCAGGCGATGTCGCCCTGCCGCAGGTCGAGCTCGCGGTAGCGGCGGCGCGGCACACGCACCTCGCACTCGCCGCCGCCGGCCAGCGCCAGTTCGATGCGGATCTCGGGACCGAGGTCGGCGATCCGCGTGACCATCGCCTCGACGGCCCCGTCGGCGGGAGCGTCGAGGAGGTCGATCTCGTCGGGACGGGCGACGAGGTCACCAACGCGTGTGCTGTCGCCGACGAAGTCGCGCACGAAAGCGCTGCACGGTGAGTCGTAGAGCTCGCTCGGTGAACCGACCTGTTCGAGCCGCCCGTCGTTCAGCACAGCGATGCGATCGGCGAGCTCCATCGCCTCGGCGCGATCGTGGGTGACGATCAGCGTCGTCGCCCCGAGCTCGTCGTGGAGTTCACGCAGCCAGGCGCGCAGCTCGCGGCGGACGTGGGCGTCGAGGGCTGAGAAGGGCTCGTCGAGCAACAGCACGCGCGGCTCGATCGCGAGCGCACGCGCAAGCGCCATGCGCTGGCGCTGGCCTCCCGACAACTGGTGCGGGCGCCGGTCGGCGAACTTCGCAAGCCCGACCATCGCCAGCAAACGCTCGACACGGCGTCGCACCTCGTCGCGCGGGGTGCGCCGCACGCGCAAGCCGAAGGCAACGTTCTCCCAGACTGTCAAGTGCGGGAACGGCGCGTAGTGCTGGAACACGAAGCCGATGCCGCGCTGTTGCGGCGGAGCGTAGGTGACGTCGCGCCCGTCGATCGCCACTGTCCCGGCGTCAGGCAGCTCGAGACCTGCAACCACCCGCAGCAAGGTCGACTTGCCCGAACCCGACGGCCCGAGCAGCGCGACCAGCTCGCCGGCTTCGACGGCGAGGTCGACGTGCTCCAGCGCTGTCACAGCGCCGTAGTGCACGCTCACACCCGACAGCTCGATCACTGCAACCCCTCCCTAGTCGCGAGCGTGGTCTGTGGTCGTCTTCAAGAGCAGGACCAGCGCCAGGATTGCCGCGGCAGCCAAAAGCAGCGCCGCCGCGTAGGCCCCGGCTAGGTCGAAGTTCTCGTACCGCTGCTGGACGAGCAGCGTGAGCGTCTGGGTGCGTCCCACGAGGTTGCCGCTGATCACACTCACGGCCCCGAACTCGCCGAGGGCGCGGGCGAGCGACAGCACAGCACCATGGACGAGGGCGAGTTTCAGCGACGGCAAGGTGACGCGCCAGAACGCCTGCCAAGGCGAAGCGCCGAGGGTGAGCGCGGCCTGCTCGCGCTCGCTGCCGAGAGCACGCAGAACCGGGATCACCTCACGCGCGGTGTAGGGCGTGCAGATGAAGACGGTGGCAACGACGACCCCGAGCGGCGTGAAAGCCACCGCGATCGGCAGGTCGGCGAACCACCCTTCGCGACCGAAGAGCGCCAGTAGCGCCAGACCCACCACGACCGGCGAGACAGCGAGCGGAACATCGAGGAGGGCCTCGGCGAAGCGCCGGCCGGGAAGGCGCGAGCGGACGACGTAGAGCGCGACGATGGTGCCGAGCACGCTGCAGACAACGGTCGCGACGCCCGCCGCGAGCAGCGTCAGCCGCAGGGCCGAGAGCGCCTCAGGAGCTGTCAGCGCGCTGACGAAGCGATCGATTCCCGGCGACAGTGCCTGCCAGGCGATAAAGCCCAGGGGCAGTACCACGAGCGCTGCCAGGTACGCGAGCACCACCAAGCGCAGCGCGAGAGCGCCGACCGCCTTTCGCCGACGGTGTATCCGCTTGGCCGTCGCGGAGGGTGGCACCGGTCGGTAATCGTTGGCGCTGCGCACTGCGAGCGTTGCCTCGGTGCTCACGCCGCTACCTCTGCCCGCCGTCGCTCGAACCAACGCAGCACCAACAGCACGAGGAGGGCAAGCGCGAGCAGAACGGTCGCCACAGCAGCCGCTCCCGGCAGGTCGCCCGATTCGACCCGCTTGAGGATGTACACGGGTGCGACCTCGGTCTTGAATGGCACGTTGCCCGAGACGATCACCACCGAGCCGAACTCGCCCACCGCGCGCGCGAAAGCGAGCGCGGTGCCGCTCACAATCGCCGGGACGAGGAGCGGCAGGAGCACGCGACGAAAGAGCTGCGCGCGCGACGCCCCCAGCGTCAGGGCCGCTTCCTCGACCTCGCTGCCGAGCGCAGCGAGCACAGGCTGGACCGAGCGCACGACGAACGGCAGCGTGACTAGCGCCAGCGCGGCCACCAGCGAAACGCGCGTGAAGGCGATGTCGACGCCAAGCGGCGATGCTGGACCGTAGATCGCGAGCAGCGTGAGACCAGCGACCACGGTTGGCAACGCGAACGGTAGGTCGACGATGGCGTTGACAAGGCCGCGCCCGGGGAAGTCCTGGCGCACGAGCACCCAAGCGAGGGCGGTTCCGAAGACCGCGTTGACGACGGCCGTCGCGGCTGCCGCCGCTACCGACAAAAGCAGAGCGGCGCGCGCCTGCGGTGCCGCGACGGCGTCGACGAAGGCCCCCGCCCCGCGCTCTGACGCGAGCGCCACAAGCGCCGCGATGGGAAGCAGCACCGCGATCGACAACCAGGTAACGCTGATCCCAAAGGCCAACTGGCCGCTGCCCGGCACGCCGCTCGCGGCTCTGCGCACCGCCCAGCGAGGGCGCCGACTCAGCGGGCGCGCGCCGCGGGAACGGATCGCGCGGCGGGCCCGCTGCGCCCCGCTCGACACCCGTGGGTGTGTCGAGCTCTCTTTCACCGCAACCCGATATGGCCGCAGTCTCACCTTGTGCCCTCGCTCGTCTCCGTGCTCCTTGTCATGGGCACTCGCAACGCACGCTGGCTGACGAAGAAGTGCCTCACCGCCCAGCTTCGATGCGGGCTACGAGCCCCCGATCGGGGTCGAACAACTGCTCGTCGAGGCGTTTCCAACCGCCGAGCTCGGCGATGGTGTGGAGACGACGCGGCTGGGGGAAGCGGTTGGCGAACTGCCGCGCGACGTCCGCGTCCTGCGGGCGGTATCCCCACTCGGCCCACACCCGCTGCGCGGCGGGCGTGAAGAGGTAGTCGAGCAGCGCCCGCGCCGCGCGCGACCGCTCGCCCGACCGCGTGAGGGCGATCGGCAGATCGATGCGCAAGGTCTCGTCGGGCACGACCAGGTCGAGCTTCTGGCCCTTGCGCCGCGCCGTGATCGCCTCCGATTCGTAGGAGATCAGCACGTCGCCGACCCCCGAGGTGAAGGTCTGCAGCGCCTCGCGCCCGGACTTCGGCTGCACCTTGACGTGCTCGCGCAAGAGGCGCTCCAGGTAGCCGCGTCCGCGCGCCGCGTAGGCGGCGATCAGGTTCCACTTCGCCGCCCCTGACGTTTGCGTGTTAGGCGTTACCACCTCGACCCCGGGTCGCAGCAAGTCGTCCCAGCCGCGGATGCGCTTCGGATTGCCGGGGCGGACGATCAGCGCCACCACCGAGTGCGCAACGAAGCCGCCGTGGGCGCGCTTTTTCCAGTCGCGGGCGACGAGGCCGGCATCGACCAGACGTGTGACGTCGGGTTCGAGCGAGAAGTTGACGATGTCGGCTGCAAGACCACCAGCAACCGCCCGGCTTTGCTCGCCCGAGGGACCGTAGGACGTGGCTACGTCGACACCGCGTCCGGCGTCGGTGCGCCGGAAGGCGGGAACCACCTCGTCGTACACGACCTGCGGGGTCGAGAAGCCGACCAGTGACACCTTGCCGCCGTTGGCCGAGCTGCCGCCAGCGCTCTCGCCGCCGCACGCCGACACAAGAGCCACCAGGAGAGCGGCTGCCAGCAACGCCGTGAGCGGTCGCAGGGCGCGCCCGATCGCGGAGCCCAGTCCGTCCGCGCCGGTCGGTCGTGCCGCCCACTGCGCCTGCTCGGAAGTGTCCCTCACACAAACCTCCTAATCACTGTCGAGTTTTGGGATTTTTGGGTGGCCGCATAATAGCACTAAGTCAACTGGGTTTATGAAGAATCTGCCGAGCGCCTAGCGACTAGACCCCCTCGCCCGCGCGATCGTGGGGGATCCCCCGCGCCGCCGGTCGCGGAGGATCAGCGCGAGCCGCTCGGGCCGTACAGCTCGCCGCAGATGCGCTCGACGCTCTCGCGCACCGCGCGCAGGAACGGGCGCACCTCGCCGCGCAGCCGTTCCAGCTCGGCGCGACCCGCCTCGGTAAGCGAGTAGAAGCGGCGGGTGCGCCGTTCGGGGTGCTCCCAGGTGCCGCGGATCAACCCGCGCGCCTCGAGCTGACGCAACAGCGGGTACATCGTGTTCGGGTTCACCGACAGCACGCCCGCCGTGAGCGTCGCGATGCGCTCCATCAGCTGGTTTCCGTACGACGGGGCCTCGGCTATGAAATGCAGCACCAGCAACGGCAGGACGTCGCGCCGTACGAGTGCGCCGGTGATCGGATCCTGCTGGCGCTGGCTTGGGGACTCGCGAAGCGGCGCCGCAGCGCCCGCAGCGCTAGCTACCGCCTCCCGCGTGGCGCGTCGGACGTCCCGCCGCCGGCGTGCACCAGGCCGTGCTGCCATCGCCGTTCATCCTGACAGCGCGGCGCCCGTTCGCGCCCGATCTCGAGTTGTCCGCGCCCGATCCCCAACTGATCGTCGCGTACGGACGCGCCTGGCGGCTGCGTTCCCACTCTTCCCGAAGGATGCCGACGACGACGAGATCGACCCGCTCCTCGCCGATCTGCACGTGACGGCGCAGACGCCCTTCCTCGACGAAGCCGAGGCGCGCGGCAAGGGCGATCACCGCGTGGTTGTCGGCGAGCGCCCGCCCTGTGACCTTGGCCGCCGGCCGGGTGCGCATCAGGTGATCGAGAACCAGGGCGTGGGCCTCCGTGCCGTAGCCGCGCCCGCCCGGCATGTGCGGACCGAGAGTTACCTCGATCTCGTACACGTCGCGGAAGACGGGATCGGCACGCCAGTTACCGAGCCCGGCGAGGGTGCCGTCGCGCTCCTCGATCGCCCACGCGGCGACGTCGGGATCGTGACGCGCCCACTCGATCGCCTCGGCGAGCGTGTCGGCACCCACCCCTTCCTCGGTCAAAAGGTAGAAGCGGCGGATCCGCTCGTCGCTGAACCAGCGACCGATCACCGGCAGATCGGCCCGTGTCAGCGGTCGCAAAAGCAGCCGCTCCGAAGCCGCTACGTACGTTGCGCACTCGCGCATCGGCAAGTCACCTCCAGCTTCCCTTCGCGTCCAGGCGCGGACCGGTCGGCACCGCACTGCGCGACGAGCTCGTGCACGGCGGCCGCGAACGCGCGGGCGTCGGCCACCGGCACCGCCACCGCCGTGACCGCGATCGGACGGCGCAGCGGACGCTCGAGCGGGAGCGGCCGCTGCAGCTCCAGCACGACGTCGCTGCGCCCTCCTGCACAAAGATCGGCGCGCGTTCCGCGTGGCGTCTCGTGGAGGCGCAGGAAAGGACCGAAACCGTGCCCGGTCGGCTCGATCCGAACCGCTGCGATCGCGTCCGGGGGTACGTCGATTCGGTAGAGCGCACCGAGTCGGAGACGCACGCCCCACGGTCCCACCATGTGCGGGAACGCGCGCAGCGAGCAGGCGACACCCACGAACCACCACAGCGCGTAGACACCGACGGCCGTTAGGGCCCAGCCGACAAAGCTTCCCGGCCCCGCCACCACGTGGACCACCACAGCCTCAACCAGCAGCGCAGGCACGAGCGCAAGTGCCAATGCGAGCTCGAAGCCCACCGCGCCGGTAGCGAACTCGAGGACGGGACCGCTCGCGCACCGCGCTTCTCCCTCGCTCGAGCGGGCGAGCCCGCCGACCCTGGCACCGCCGCTCGCAGTGCGTCGCTGCACGTGGCTGCGGGGGCGGCGCGAACCGGCGGTGCGGAGGGCAAGCGCCAAGGGCGCCGCCAGCACCCGTGCCTCCAGCAGCGCAAGCTTACGAAGCTGGGGTGGGAACGCGAGATCCTGCAATAGCTCGCCGACCGCGCGGTCGGTGGCACGGTGCGACAGCCAGAGCAGAACCGTGACCCAAGTCGCCTGGAGCGCGACGACGGCCGCGAGAACCCATAGGCCGCGCTCGGCGCGCGTGGCCCCGAGCCAGACCGCAACGGCAGGCAGCCACCCAAGCCAGCCCCAGCGGCGTACGAACCGCACCGCGGGGTGTGCGGCAAGGCGCGCGAGGATCGCGACGATTGCGTGCGTGCTCTCCCGACCGCCCGCGTCCCCGAACGCACCGACACTTGGTAGAACGCAGGCCGAGCGCGCACTGTCGCTTCGCCCCGAAGTTGTCGGCGTGTCGTACACCGCCCTCACCGGTAGCTGCCGCCCCCCGTGCTCTCGGTGCGCAGGCGACGGCGAGGCTTTCGCGATCGCTGCCGCCCCTTTCGCCGCAGCCCTTCCGTGGGACGGCGCCGCGGTTCGAGCTTGTGCGCACCGACACCGGTCAGCCGGGCGCGCGCGCAGGCGGTCTCGAGCGCAGCGAGCGCTGCGGGTAGATCGAGCATCGCACCAAGACCGTCCTCCCCCGTCGCGAGCGACCGGCCCCGCGCAAGCGCCGGCACGTGGTAGCCGTCGGCGCGGAGCTGTTGGACGTTGCGCAGCACGGCGGGCTTCCCCGACGCGCCGGGCGGCAGCGACGGGATCACGACGGTCGGACCCTCGAAGCACAGCACGACCGTGCTGACGAGGTCGTCGGCGACACCAGCTGCGAGTTTGCCGATCAGGTTGGCCGTCGCGGGCGCGACGATCAGCGCCTCGCCGAAACGCGCCAGCCGCAGGTGGGCCGGGACAGGGCCGCTGTCGTCGCCGTCGACGTACGTCCGCGCACCGCAGATCGCCGCTAGCGCTCGTGGCGACACGAGGCGCGCGGCCGAGCGCGTCAGCGCGAAGCGCAACTCGACCTCGTAGTTGGTGCACAACCACGCCGCCCAAGCCGGCATCAACGCCGCGCCGATGCCACCTCCCGAAGCGATCACGAGACGGCGCACCGGCAACGCTCGCGGCAAACGGGCGACGGCGCGCTCGCTGGTCCCCCCTACCCCTCCACCCATTTCGCGCTCCTTCCCGCTACGAGCTCTTCCGCAAGCGCCAACTGTCCGCGCACCAGCGCGCGGTCGAAACCGAACGCGCGCACATAGCGTGCGAGATGCGCAACGACCTTGAGAGCGGCGTACGGTGCGGCCGCAGCGACAAGCGCTGCCCGACCGATCCCCGCAGCAGCCGCATAGGCGTCGACGAACGCGGTTGCCGCGGCGCGCGCGGCGCCACGACCGGGCTCTCGCAGGGCGCGCTCGAACTCCGCAAGCTCGCCAAGAAAGCAACCGACGTCGTACGCTGCCGGCCCGATCGCCGCACGGTGGAAACCGATCACCCGCACCGCGCCCTCGCCGCAGACGCTGTAGCCGGGCGTGAGCTCGCCGTGGACAACGGTCGCATCGCGACCGCGCCGTGCGAACGCGGCCACTGCCTCGGCGAGCCGTGCGCGCAGATCCGGGTGGTCGAGGAGCAGCAGCTCTTGTACGCCCTCGAGCTCGGCGTGGAGGGCGGCACGTCCCCCGGCACGGTCGCAGAGGCTGCGGACCTCGTCGAGGAGCCAGGGCAGGGCCAGCCTGACACGTGGCCATCGGCGCGACAGGCGCCGGCCGTTGGCGTGAAAAGCGGCCGTCCATTGCGCAATGTCCCCGGCGAGCCTTGCAGCCTCTTGATCCGAGAGTTCGCCGGCGAGAATCAGGTCGCTGAACAGCTCCCCACCGGGCAACCCAGGGAAGACGAGCGTGCCGTCGGGAGCCACCCGGGGCAGCACGGCGAGACCTTGGTCGGGCTCGAGAGCGCTGCGACACAGTGCAACGCGCACGTCGATCTCGGCCGAATCGCTACTTCCCGAGAGATCGCGCTCGACCCACGCCCAGCCGCTGTGCAGGCGCACCGCCATCGTCACGCACGTCACTCCCTCAACCACGCTCGCTGGATCGATCGGCTCGTCACGCCTCGCGGCACCGGTGGCGACTAGAGCCTCGACGAGAACGTCCTTCACCGCACCCCCCCCTTGCTTCGCCGACCGCCCGTGCTCGGCCATGCTCGCGAACGCTGCGGCCCGACGGCTGCTGCCGCGGGCGCGGGCGACACGCGCCACCCGCACGCCCGTCGTCACGTCGCCGACCGTGCCGCGTTCGCTCGACGGCGGCAGCGTCGCGTGTGCCAGCGCTGCCAGCTCGGCACCCAGGACGCTGGCGACGGTGGCTTCGTCGATCTGTGTTGCCTGCCCGTCGGTTACGACTGAACAAAGGGTGCGCGCGGCCACGGCCGCGACGTACGTGCCGTAGCTCTCGTCACGGCCTGCTGCGAGCGGCTCCGGCGCCACCGCGACCCCGTTTCCGAGCGGACGAGCGAGACCCGCGGCAGGTCCGCTGAAAAGCCCGGCCCGTCCCAGAGCGACCGCGAGGTCGGCAGCGCGCGGCAGATCGTCGCTTGCGACGTAAGCAACCAGCGCGTCGGCGCGGGGATACTCGTCGGCCAGTGCGAGCAACTTGAGCTGGAAACGGATGCCTGCGGACGACAGCGCACCCCACAGCGCCAGCGCAGCGTCGTCCGCGCGATCATGTGGAACCGAGCAGTAGATGCGCCACAGCGCAGCGCTGTCGGCGACCGGCCCCGCGCGGCCCACGGCGCCGACGAAACCGGGGCGCGGCCGCTCCCGCAGCACTGGCAACCACAGCGATAGTTCGGTCCCTCGTCGACGCGCTATATCGCGTTCGCGCACGAGCACGCGCAGGCCGCTGGCACGTCCCACCGCGACGACCGGGCGCTCGCTGCTCGCCGTAGCGTGACCGCGCCCCCCAGCGACCAGGGGCGGCTCGCCGTGGACCTCGAACCCGTCGGCGCGATAGCGGACGCTGCGGAGCGCCGCTGCGAAACGCCTGCCGACGCGCACGCGACCGCTGCCAGCCCGCCGCTCGGACCCGCACGCTCGCCGGCGCAGATGCAAGCGCTCGTAGATGAGGCCCGCGAGACGTGCCTCGTCGCCGGTGGCGAGCGTGTCCGCGAACGTCTCGACCGTGGAGTGCAGCTCACGCGCGATACGGATCGCCTCGGCAGCGAAGTCGACCCGTGGGTCGCGCACGCCCTGTCGTACGCTTGCATCTCGCAGACGCGCGCTCATGGCACCACTGCCGCGCTCGTGTCGGCGAACAGGACTTGCGCTCCGCGTTCAGGATCGACGAGGAGTGTGCGCCCGGCGCGCGCCACGAGCGCGGCGACGAAACCGGCGCGGCGGTGGCTGTCACAAGCGACAGCGAGCGCCCGCACGAGCAGCGCCGCGCCGAGCATGCGCACGTCGTCAAGCGTACGCTGGGGGCGCCCGTAGCCGTGGCGAAACGCACGCGCTGCGGCGAGGACGCGCGCTCGTGTCGGTTCGCCGCGGCCGAGCCACGTCTCGGCCTCTTCGCCCGGTCGCGGTTCGACAGTGGCGATCCAGCGTGCGACGAGATCGGCCTCGACCGTCGCGAGGTCGACGGCGGGATCTCCTGCCCCGGCTAGCTCCCAGTCCACGATCGCGACCGCAGGGCGGGAACGGCCGCGACCGCCTGCAACCACGATGACGTTATCGAGCGTGAGGTCGCCGTGGACGAGGGCCCTCGCCGAGGCGCCGCGTGCGGCGAGCGCTTCGAGGCCGGAGAGCAGCTCCCTGTCGCGGTGCCACTCGGCGAGCATCTCCACCGCCAGATCGCCTAGCGAGGCGAGACACTCGACGGTCGGTGCAGCGAGCTCGGCCGGGTGTTGGGCGGCGGTCTCGCGGCGCGGCGCACGCAACGCATGGACGCGCGCAAGAGCGCCACCGAGTGCGGCGAAGGCGGCGAGCAGCTCGGCACCAGCGCCGTCACCAGCGGAACGCCAGAGCGCGTCGAGCGTGGGGCCACGTAGGCGGCGCAAAGAGATCGTGCCCGATCGCGCATCGACTGCCGAGACAGGCGGGCCCGCGCCCGCTCGCGCCGCGAGGGCGGCGAGCCGCGCCTCCGCACGAAAGCGCGTCGAGCCGGTCTTGCGCCACACCGACATCGGCCGGGGTGAGCACGGAAAAGCGCGAGGGGGCGCGCTCCGCAGCGGGCCGCGGGGACGGCCTGCCCGCTCCTTCGCGCGCCCCCTCACTACGTGGTCCCCCGTTTGGACCAGCTTGGGAACGCTCCCTCAGGCCGCTCGGCGTTACATCAACACCTCACTCGCACGGTCAAAACGACCGTTCCGATCGCCCTTGGGTCGCTCCCCGGCGCCTCCCGCTTGGTTGCCGCCCGCTGGGCGGCGAGAACTTCTAGGTCGCGCGGATCGGCCGCAAACAAGTCGCGCGCCAAGCGATCGAGCTCCCCAACGGGCGCTGTCGAGATCGGTGCTTGGGCTGCGTACTCGCTCGTCATCGTCGACACGGAACTCGCTCCTCCCTCCTCCTCATAGGCGGATAACCGTGGGAGTGAGTCTCGCGCAGCGGAACGCGATCGGCCATCGCGGAAAGGCGCCATTTGTCGGTGGCTGATTTCCCCCATCTGTCTTGGGGGAGCACCGCTCGGGGGGCAGCGATGCGCCGCCTCAGGGCTGTACGAGTCCGCGGCGAATCGCGTAGCGGGTGATCGCCACGCGATCACGAAGACCGAGCTTCTCCGCGACGTTGGCCCTGTGACGGTCGACCGTGTGTTCGCTGATCCCTAGTAGCCGTGCGATCTCGCGCGTCGTGTGCCCCTCGGCGATCAGTTTCACGACCTCGGTCTCGCGCGTCGTCAGCGGGTCGTCGTCACCGAGACGCCCTTCGCGTGCCGCTTCCACGTAGTGGCGCACGAGCGCACTGACGCCGTCGGGGAAGAAGAACGGTTCGCCGCGAGCGACCGCGCGGCACGCCTCCACGAGCTCGTCGTCGGCGTCGACCTTGCGCACGTAGCCGCTGGCGCCGGCGCGCAGGGCCTCGAAGAAGAACTGCTCGTTGTCGTGCATCGACAGCATCAGGCAGCGCACCTGGGGACGCTGGCGGCTGAGCTCCCAGGCGACCTGGAGGCCCGTAAGACGCGGCATCGCGACGTCCAGGATCGCGACATCGATCTCTTCGCGCAGGGCGAGGTCGAGCGCTTCGCGCCCGTCGCCGGCTTCGGCGACAACGGCGAGATCGGGCTGCGATTCGAGCACCAGCCGCAGCCCCCGCCGGACAAGCGTGTGGTCGTCGGCGAGCAAGATGCGGATACTCCCGTTGCCGCCGCCCGCGCCGCTCACGACCGCACCTCCGCCGGCCGCAATGGCTGCGAATTCGCACCGCGCGCCAGCGCCGCGCTGTCGGTCCCGCTGGCGCTGTCGGCCTCGCTGCAGCTGCCGCCGTCGCCGCCGTCGACGGGCTTCGCTCGCTCACGCGGCACCGTCAGCACGACGCGGGTGCCGGGTCCATCGGGACGCGCGCTCACCGTCAACCAGCCGCCGATCGCGAATGCACGCTCGGCCATACCAACCGTGCCACGGCCGCTGGCGCCCGGCGCGATGCCGCGCCCGTCGTCGTCGACCTGGAGACGTACACCGCTGTCGTCGACGTCGAGGGTCACTGTCGCGGAACGCGCTTCGGAGTGCTTTAACACGTTCGTGAGCGCCTCCTGCGCTGTCCGGAACACGACCAGCTCGACGTCGCGGGGGAGTCGCGGAACTGTCGGCGGCAGGTCGACACGAACTTCGATGCCGGAAGCTGCTGTCACGCGGCGAGCGAGGTTCATCAGAGCGCTGCCGAGCCCGAGCTCCTCGAGTGACTCCGGACGCAGCTCGGCGAGGATCCTGCGCACGCCGTGGAGCGTGTCCTTGAGCACTGCGCGCGCCTCGTCGAGCCGGTCGCGCACCTGGGGATCGGCGCCTTCCCGCTCGTGGCGGAGTAGCAGCAGAGCAGTGGTCAAGCCTTGGCCGATCTCGTCGTGGAGCTCGCGCGCTACGCGGCGACGCTCCTCCTCTTGAGCGTCGAGCTGGGCGCGAGCACTGGCTCGCTGTGCCTCCTCGAGCCTCTCGAGCATCGCGTTGAAAGCGGTCTGGAGCGCCGCGACCTCGCGCACCGCAGCCCCTTCGGTCACGCGTTTACCCGGAACCAGGCTCGAGATCTGTGCGGTCTCCTGAGCGAGCGTGCGCAGCGGGGCGAATGCGCGGCGCATCAACCAGTAGACGACAACCAAGACGAGCACGAATCCGGCGAGCGACGACAGCGCGTCTCCGACACCGCGCGACTCCGGGCCGAAGGCGAACACGGCCGCATCTATCAGAAGGACGGCCGCCACGATCGCGAAAACGCGGCGGAAAAGGCTCGGCGTTCGCCTCCGGGACGACGCGTCGCCGGGGGCAGGTTCGGCGCCTCTCACACCGCGATTATGCCCCCAAAAAGGCAGCAACGATGCATCCGAGCGCAGCACCGGCGCGTGCGTCCGATCGGCAACGCGCCGTGCGGCTTGCGCACAATAGAGGAGAGGCCGGGAGGGGCTCCCTTGCGGGAGCCCCTCCCGGCCCGAGGGAGGAGGAGGGAAGTGGCCGCGAAGGGCCGGAGAAAGGTTCAGGCCGAGGCTGCGGCCGGCTCGCGCTGTGGCTCCTCGATGCGCCGCGGCATCAGCACCTCTCGAGCGATCACGAGCCGCTGGATCTGGGACGTGCCCTCGTAGAGCTGCATGATCTTCGCGTCGCGCATCAGCTTCTCGACCGGGTACTCCTTGATGAAGCCGTAACCGCCGTACACCTGGACGGCGTCGACGGTCACCTCCATCGCCGAGTCAGCGGCGAAGCGCTTGGCGTGTGAGGCGACGAGCGTGTTGCGCTTGCCCTGGTCGAGGAGCGACGCCGCCTTCCAGGTGAGCAGTCGCGCCGCCTCGACCTTCGTCGCCATGTCGGCGATCATGAACTGGATCGCCTGGTGCATCGCGATCGGCACGCCGAACTGGATGCGCTCCTTGGCGTACTCGACCGCGAACTCGAAGGCCGCGCGGGCGATGCCGACCGCCATCGCCGCGACCCCCGGACGCGTACGGTCGAGCGTCATCATCGCCAGCTTGAAGCCCTTGTTCTCCTCACCCAGGAGGTTCTTGGCCGGCACGGCGACGTCGTGGAACGAAATCATCGCCGTGTCGGAGGCGCGCTGGCCGAGCTTGTCCTCCTTCTTGTCGACGACGACGCCGTCGGCGTCACGCGGCACGACGAACGCCGAGATGCCGCGGTGGCCGGCGTCCTTGTCGGTCTTGGCGTAGACCGTGTACCAGGACGCGTGCGACCCGTTCGTGATGAAGCACTTGGTGCCGTTGATGACGTAGTGGTCGCCCTTCTTAACGGCCGTCGTGCGCATCGACGACACGTCGGAGCCGGCGTCAGGCTCGGTGAGGCAGAACGAAGCCAGCTTCGGCTCCTCGGTGAGCATCCCGAGGTACTTCTTCTTGATCTCCTCAGAGCCGGCGATCAGCACCGGCGCGCTGGCCAGGCCGTTGCACATCAGCGAGGTGCCGATGCCCGAGCAACCCCACCCCAGCTCCTCTTCGATCAAGCAGCCGGTGAGGTAGTCGAGCCCGGGACCGCCGTACTCCTCGGGAATGTGGGAGTTCATGAGCCCGACCTCGAAGGCCTTTTCGATGATGTCCTGCGGCCAGGTGGCGTCCCGGTCGTAGTCCCAGGCCTTCGGCCGGATCTCCTTCTCGGCGAACTCGTGCGCTAGACGCTGGATTTCCTTCTGCTCGTCGGTGAGGGTGAAGTCGACCACTTCCGCTCCCTTTGCCGGCGGACACCCCTGAGTGTGTCCGCACGTTGACCGATTGACCCGTCAGTCAAGGACCGACCTAAGAGTACTAGATCGCGGCCCGAGGTCGCGAACCGCAGCGAACTGGGACGCAAGCGCCGCGATCGACCACACTTGGTCCAGCTGGCGGCGTCGCGACTCCCTAACGGGCGCGCGAGGAAGGAGGGAGGAAGCGCTTGGACACGAGCCTGTTCGGGTTTCTGCTGATCGCTTTCGCCGTGATCGGGGTGGTGGCTGCCGCTGCGAGCTACGTCGGTGTAGGTCGCGTCTACCGCTCGCTCGGTCGCGGCGGACGCTTCGGAATCGCCGACCTTCCCGCTCCCCCGACAACCGTGCCGCCCGCGTCGACCCCCGACCCGATCGCCACCGAAGAGCTCCGACAGATGCTTCAGGCGAAAAGCGACCGTCGCGTCGACCGTGGCGAAGAGCCTCTCGATGTCGAAGCCGAGCTCGCCGCTCTCCTCGCCAGCACGCGCGACGCCACACCTCGCGACACGCCCGCCCCCGATCACGATCCGGCGCTGCGCGACGAGATCCGCCAGCTCGTGATCGCAGCGAACGAGCGCCGTCGCCGTCGCGGCCAACCGCCGCTCGACGTCGACGCCGAGGTCGAACGACAGCTGCGCGAACTCAGCGGGGGGCTGTAGGCTCGCAGCGATGGAGGGAAGTGGCCGCACTGTCAAGCTCGAGCAGCTCCTCAACCAGCCGGGCACCTACTTCAACCCGCAGACCGAAGTCGTCGTCGTAGTCGACGACTCGGTCTCGATCGACGGCGAGATCTTCAACATGGAGGAGTTCGAAGGCGCCGAGTGGGTGCGCATCTCGGACGAGGTCGCGATCGACGAGGAGCGTCGCGACGAGCTCCTTGAACGCTTTCAGCGCGAGTGGGGCGGAGCAACGGGCCGCGAGCTCGACGCGCGAGCGAGCGAAGACCCGGACGCCACGTCCCGGAACGAGTGAGCGGCGCGAACTAGGCGGCGAACGCGAGGTCGCGCTCGGGGTCGATGCCCCAGCGGCGCGCGACGTCGCGGTCGGACGGCTCGAGCGGCCAGCTGTCGGCGCGCGCCGGGCCCTCGTGGTCAGGCGAGGCACCCTTGAGCGGCATGCAGTTGCGGTTGTCGCCGATCCGGGCTATCTCCGCCACCTCCGCGGCCGACAAGCCAACCGGCAGCGGTGTCGCTGCGAGCTCGGCGCGCTTTTCCTCGATCGGTCGTGCGTCGGGCCCGGGCTCTTGGATCAGGGTCGGCACGGCGCAGGCCACCGGCTCCTGGGCAAGCACCCACGAGACAGCGAGCTGAATCGGCGTGAGGCCGTGGCGCTCGGCGATCGGCCGCATGCGCTCGATCCGCTCGAGTCCCGCCTCCACCCAGCCCGCGGGACGGAAGGTGCGGTGGTCGCGCTCGGGGAAGGGGTGGCCGGGACGCACATCGCCCCAGAAGAGCCCGCCGTGGTCGACAACTCGGGCGATCAACCGCACACCGTGGGCTCGCGCCGCGGCGAGACACAGCTGCCCGGGCCAGGGCTCGAGCGGATTGAGGATGATCATCGCCCACTCGACGAGATCGCCGAAGCGCTCGAAACAGCTGATCAGGTCGAGCGTGAACCCGTTGGCCGGGCCGGGCGCGACACCGAGCGCCGAGCAGAGCCCCTCGTCGCGGAGCCGTGCCAGCTCACCCCACACAACCTCGCTTGTGTAGCCGGTGCGATCGGGGTTGTGGAGTAGGAGAACGTCGACGCGATCGACGCCCAGGCGTTCGAGGACGCGCTCGGTGGCCATTCGCAGGTACGAGCCGTACTGGTCGGGCCGGCGCAGTGCTGGATCGGTGAAACGCGGGAAACCCTTGGCACCGGCCCGGCTACCGCTGTAAAAGTCGTGCCCGACAGCGGCGACGATACGCACGTCGGCGCCGACGCCTTCGCGCAGGGCGCGACCGACCAGCTCGTCGGCCGCTCCTTGTCCGTAGACGTCGGCGGTGACTACTGTCCGGATCGCTGGATCGGGCGCCAGCAGCCGCACCAAGCGCTCTTCTGCCACCGGGACGCCGAAGTTCATGTAGCGGCCGCCGCTCCAGGATCCGACAGCCAGAGGTGCGAGCTCGACAGCCACGGCCGCTCTAGTTTCGCAAGATGTTGGCGCAGCGCTGGAGCTCGCGGATGTCGCCGGCGCGAGCGCGGTCGAGACACTCGCCGTAGCGGCGGAACTGCTCGGCGGATGGCGGTGTGGTCGTCGTTGCGGAGCTGCCGGAGGCGCTCGCCGAGCCTTGCTGCGTACCGACCCCACCCAGCAGCGAGCTGGCGCTCCCCCGCAGCAGCTGGCGCAGCTCGCCGATCGGACGTGCCGACGCAGGTGCCGCGATGCGCTTGCGCTCACCGATCTTCGTGAACTGGATCGAGAAGGTCACGGTGCCGCGCCCCAGCGATTGTCCGACCGCGCCGCCGAGCTTGGTGAGGTCTAGCTCGATCCGCGCCGCCAGCCGCCGCAACAAGCCATCCTCCTTGCCCACGTAAACGTCGAACGTGGGCGGTGTGCGGACGACGCTCTCGACCGTCCTGATTGTGTCGGGGGTGAGGCGCGTGGGCAGCGATCCCCCGGTCGACGAAAGCGCCTCCCGGTTGCGCGCGAGCAACCGATCAAGGTCGCGCAAAAGGTTGCGGACGCTCAAGCGACCGCGAACGTGGCGGGTATCGACGCCACCAACCTCGACGTCGTCCTCGAACTCGGCGTCCGCCAGCCAACGTCGCGGGTCGAGACCGAGCGCGCGCAGCGAGCCGGAGCGGCGCGCGCGGTTGCGGCGCAGATCTTGGATCTGCTTTTGCACTTCCGCCCGCGACAGCTCGTAGAAGACATCCTGGAACTTCACGAAAGCGCGGTCCCCGGTCGAGAGGTAGCCGCTCTCGACCATCTGGCCGCCGGGCGAACCGACGCGCATGGTGAGGTCGACCTTGGGCAGACCGTTCCGGTTGTCGACGTACGGACCCGTCGCCTGGATGCGGATCGGCCGCCCGCCGAGCGCACTGCCGTCGAAGTTGAGCGTGGCGTCGATCGCGAGATCGGCGCTCGGGATGCGCTTCGAGAAAGCGGTGTCGAGGAGTTTCTCGGCGTCGGCGCGGTCGTCGCCGCCACAGCCTCCAGCTACCAGCGCGACGATCGCGAGCAGTATCAGCGCAAGCGGCGCGATCGCCAGACGCGGGAACCGCTTCGCAGCAGGAGCTTGGCTGCCCTGCGAGCGGCTCGGGTCGTTTGCGGTCGGCGAAGCTGGCGGCACTTTCGTGGGCAGCGTAGCGAGCCCCGCGCAGCGCGCGCAACGCAGTGATGCGCGCGCCCCGTGGTGCCGCCGAGCGTCGAGCGCCGCTGAGCTCGACGGACGCTGCGCGGAGCGCCGCCGAGCTGGAACGTGGGCGTCGGTGCGCAACCCTCTGTCGACGGCACTGTTCGATGATGACGTGACCAGCGGCCTTGCGCCCGGCCCCGAGCGGTGCGAGCAGCGCGGTGTGAAAAACGCCGCCAGGTGGCGTCTCCGCGCTGCGTCGTGGGCCGCAGCGGCAGTGGCCGCGCTCGCTGCCGCGGTTCCGTCCGCGGCGTCGGCGCGCGCCGCGGTTCTCGTCGCGACACCCGACGGACGTCTGCTCGCGCGCGAGGATCCCTTCGCGCCCTCGCCGACAGGGGTCGCTCAGGCACCCCGGACGCTCCCCTCCCTGCCGCCACCGGGAGCACCCGAGCCATACGCCCGCGCGGTCGCGGCGACGGCGACCCCCAGCGGTCGCCGAGCGCGAGCGGCTGCGAAAAAAGCGGCGAAGCGGCACCGGCGCTCGCGCACTCACGCTGGTGTGCGCGCGGTGCTCTCGGCGCTCGCGCGCGCCCGCGAGCGGGGCCACATCGATAGCGCCACCTACCGCTCCTACCGCGACATCCTCGCTCGCGCCCGCAGCACGGCGCGCAGGCTGGGCGCGCGCGGCGTGCGCGGCCGCGAGCTCGCCGCGGTGCTGCGCTCGGTCGAGGCGCTCGCGCTTCGCGGTCGGCTGATCCCATCGCGGCTCGCTATCACCTTCCTCGAGCTGCGCCTCAACGAACGCTTCTGGCGCAGCGCACGCATCCCGGCCGCGCGCGCCTGGATCGAGCTCGCAGGAAGCGAGCTCCTCTTCGCCTACTTCCCTGGCCAGGGCGTCCGTTTCCACCCCCTCGGCACCTTCAAGCGTGCGAACGCGATGCACGCAGCGTGCGTTCGTCCCGCTGCGACGCCGTGCGAGCAGAAGCGGCTTCTGGCTCTGCTGGACGAGGCACGCACGGTGGCGGTCAGGCGCTCGCCCCGCTTCTGGGCGTTCGAGTACATGTTCGCGTTCGGCGGCGGTCGCCCCCCGTGGATCAGCGCGATGGCAACCGCCACGGCGCTTCAGGCGTACGCGCGCACGGCGCAACTCACCGGGCGCGACGACCTCGTCCGCTTCGCGCGCTCGCTTTTGGGGGCGTTTGCGGCGCGACCGCCGCTGGGTGTGAGAACGACCGGTCCGCGCGGCGGCGTGCACTACCTGCAGTACTCGTTCGCGCCGCGCCTTTTCATCTTCAACGCCTTCACGCAAGCGGTAATCGGGCTCCACGATTTCGCTCAGCTCACCGCCGACAAGACGGCGCGCGCACGCTTCGAGGAGGCGCGCGGTGAGCTCGCCGCCGAGATACCGGCGAGCGATCTCGGCGACTGGTCGCTGTACTCGTGGCGCGGTCGCGCCTCGACGCCGTCCTACCACGAGCTTCTGCGCGAGCTTCTCGCGGCAGCGTGCACGCGCCGTCTGGGTGCGGTGTTCTGCGACTACGCCGAGCGCTACCGCGCCTACCAGACCGAGCCGCCGCGGATCGAGCCGCTCGTGGCCGCCACCGCCCGCAGCGGGCGACCGCTGCGGATCCGCTTCCGCTTGTCGAAACTCTCGGTCGTCGAGCTCCGCGTCGTACGCGACGGTCGCACCGTGCGGCGGCGGCTCGCCACCTTCGCGCGCGGAACCCGCGCGTTCGCGTGGCGCCCGACACGGCCGGGGGAGTACCGGATCGAGCTGGCGGCCAAGGAGCTGCGCACCGGTCGCGGTCTGCGCGGCCGTGCCGATCCCGTCACCGTTCAGGTGCTCGCGGGCGACGACGAGCGCGGCGACAGTCCCTCTCTCGACGGCTCGCGCGCGGCGCCATAGCATCCGGACCCGGATGCCGCCACGCACGATCATCTATACCGGCAAAGGCGGGGTTGGCAAGACGAGCGTGGCGCTCGCCACCGCGCGGCGTTGCGCGCGCTCGGGCTTGCGCACGCTCGTGATCTCGACCGATCCCGCGCACAACCTCGCCGACGCCCTCGAGCGCGACGTCGCCAACCGTCCCACCCCCTGCGGCCGCCGCCTCTACGCGCGACAGGTGGAGGCCCAGGAGGAGATCGAACAGCACTGGGAAGCGGTCCAGCGCTGGCTCGTCAATTTGCTCGCCGACCGCGGGCTCGACCGCATAGCCGCCGAGGAGCTGACCGTCCCGCCCGGGATGGACGAGCTCTTCGCCCTGCTCGCGATCAAAGAGCACTACGAGAGCGGCGAGTTCGACTGCCTGATCGTCGACTGCGCACCGACCGGCGAAACGTTGCGGCTGCTCTCGTTTCCCGACGCCGCCGGATGGTGGCTCGAGAAGGTCTTGCCGCTCGAACGCAAACTCGTCGCCGCCGCGCGCCCGCTGGCGCGCACCCTGCTCGACGTTCCGCTTCCCGACGACCCTGTGTTCGAGGAGGTCGAGCGCCTCGTGCGCGGCCTCGGCGAGCTGGCGGGGATCCTGCGCGACCGCTCGACGACCAGTGTGCGGCTCGTTCTCAACCCCGAGCGGATCGTCGTGCGCGAAGCGATGCGGACCTACACCTACCTCAATCTCTACGGGTTTCCTGTCGACGCCGTCGTTGCCAACCGTGTCCTCCCGCCCGAGGCCGGGGGCGACTACTTCGCACCGTGGCGCGCCCTGCAGAGCGAGCAGCTCGACCTCGTGCGCGAGGCGTTCGCGCCGCTACCGGTACTCGAGGCACCCCACTTCCCGCGCGAGGTGGTGGGCACGCGGATGATCGACCGCCTCGCCGACGCGCTCTTCGACGGCACCGAGGCGCACGCGGTGCTTCACGATGGCGCGCGGCCCGAGCTCAGCGACGACGGCGACGAACCGGTGCTGCGGCTGCCCTTGCCGCTCGCCGCGCGCGGCGACATCAAGGTACGGAAGGTCGGGCTCGAGCTGGTGGTGCGGGTGGGCCCGCACAAGCGCACCGTGGTGTTGCCGGACTCGCTCGCCGGTTGGGCGCCGGCCGGCGCGCGCTTCGACCAAGGCCAGCTCGAGATCAGGTTCCGGCGCCGCGAAACGGCGCTAGCCCAGGCACGGTGAGCGCTTCGCGCGACAGAGCCGCCGGCGAGCGCGACAACGGCCACGCCGGCTTCTCGCGCGGTGGTGACGATTTCGCGCATCTGCGCGACCACCGCCACGACGGCAGTGCCGGCACCGGCGACCGCGACCGACGCCGCCCACCGCACACCCCGCTCTTCGACCTGGCGCTGCTCGTGTACGTGGTCGAAGCGCTGCGACGGGCGCTGCCCGCCGACCTGCGGACCCGCGCCACTGACGCTCTGCGCGAGTTCCTCCTCGCGCTGCGCGATCTGATCGACTGGTACCTCGAGCGTCTCGATGGGCGACGGCGCCAGCCCGAGGTAGAGGAAATCCCGCTCGAGTAGCGTCGCGATGCTGGCGGCCCGCCGCTCGCGGCACCGCCCGCCGCGGCGCTAGGGCAAGCGGATAGCGCGGATCGCGTGCTCGTCGGGCAGCTTGGCGAGCACCTGGCGCACGATCTCGAGCACGTCGTGCTCGTCGTGACCGAGATCGTCCATCAGCGTCTTGAGCGCCGTCCAAGTGACCTTGAGCTGCGCGGGCGTGAGCTCGAGGCGATAGGCGACGTCGTCGGGACCGATCAGTAGTTCCTTGCCGCCCCCCTCCTCGCCCGGCTGCGTGCGCTCCTCGCTCGCCACGCTGCCGATGCTAGCCGCGCGCGCAGGCGCTGCGCCACCGCCGAACTGCGAGCGCGCGCTCCCGCGAGAATGTCGCGTGCAACAGTGACGCGAGATCCCGACACCACCGGCTCGTCACGAGTGCGGGCGGCCGCCGCGACGATCGCGCGCAACGCCCGCCTCACCTGGCGACGCTGGCGCAACGAACAGCGTGTCGTCGCGGTGCTCGCCGCGCTCCTGATCGCCAGCACTTTTGGGCCGTTCTCGCTCGTCGAGCTCGCCCAGGCGGTTGTGGCGGTCGCCTTGCTGGTGCTTCTATGGGCGCGCGCCAACGGCAAAGCCTTCCACCTCCCCGGTGGCGACGGCACGATCGTCGCTGTCGCCGGCGGCTGGCTCGCGTTTTTGATCCTCGTGCGCCTTTTCAGCCGTCCGCTCGGCCAGAGCGTGCTGGCGCTGGCGTGCGCGCTGCTGTTGGTGGCTGTAGGCGTGCGTGAGCGGTCGCGCGGCAGCGCGTTCCACCGCTAGCTCCGCTCGTCACCAAGGCCGAGGCGCATGCGCAGCCAGTCGCCTCTCGTCCCCTCGGCGCGAAAGCCGTGGCGCTCGTAGAAGCGCTGCGCGCGCGCGTTACCGGAAGCCACCGCCAGCCCGAGCGCTCGCGCCCCGCGCGCCCGCGCGGAAGCGACGACAGCGCGCAGGAGCAGCGACCCCACGCCCTGCCCATGTAGGTCGCGCACCACGACTAGCTCGTGAAGCTCGGCCTCGATCCCGTGCTCGCCGCTTTCCCAGCTGCGGTGACAGCCGGCGAACCCGACCGCGCGGTCGCCGGCGAACGCGACGAGGAAACCCCCTGGATCGCCCCGCCACAACCAGCGCACGTACAGCGCCACGCGCCGGCGACCGCTGTACGCGTAGCGCTCGAGCCCGCGGTAGGCGTCAAGGTAGACGTCGACGAGTTCGCGCGTGCGGGCGCGCAGGGCGCCACGGTCGAGGGTCGCGACGGTCACGCCGGACGGCGCGCGCGCGAAACCCCTGCCGGTGTGCTCGCGCTCGCTGCCCACGTTGGTTGAATCCTGGCGTGACCGAGCAGCCGCCGCGCCCACCGCGCCCGCTCGAGAGCAGCGCCGAGCCCGCGCTCGCCGCCTGGCTGCGCGACGAAACGCTGGCGCTGGCGAGGCTGCCGTCGCCGTCGGGGACAGAGGGCGCGGTCGCCGAGCGCGCCTCGGCGCTGGCGCGCACGCTGGGGCTCGAAGCGAGACCGCTGCGTGCCGGCGACGGCACGCTCGCGGCGGTGGTCGTCACACCGCCAGGGGCGAGGGGCGACACGTTCGACCTCGTGCTCTGCGCCCACCTCGACACCGTGGCGCCGCCGCCGGAGCGCGTCGGTCCGCCGCTCGCCGACGACCGCTGGCCGGCGCGCCCGTACGCCGGCGGCGGTTGGGTCGCGGGGCTCGGCACGCTCGACGACAAGGGCGGTGTCGTGTGCGCGCTGGCGGCGCTGGCACTGTCGGCGGGCGACCATGGCGGGCGCGCCGAGGGCGACCGCCGAGCGGGCGATCACGGCCAGGGCGCGACCCCCGCCACAGCCGTCGTGCTCACCTGCGACGAAGAGGAGGGAGGAAGCGGATCGGCGGCGGTGGCGCAGTCGCTGCGCCTCGAGCGCGCCGTCGTGATCGAGCCCACCGGGCTCGCCGTCGCTGCCGCGAGCGCCGGCGCGTTGGAGGCGGAGGTCGAGTTCACCGGTCTCGCGGCGCACGGTTCGCTGCCCGAGGCGGGCGACAACGCGGCCGAGCGGGCGGCGCGCTTCGTCGCCGACCTCGCCAAGCTGCCGCTCGCCGCAGCCCAGCACCCGCTCCTCGGGCGCGCACGTGCAAGTTGCCTCGAGATCACGGGCGGGTGGCGGTCGCTCTACACGATTCCCGACCGGGCGCGGGTGCGGGTAGAAGTTCGGCTCGTGCCCGGCTGTTCCGGCGAGCGCGCCGAGGCCGAGCTGCGCCTGGCAGCGGCTCGCCGCGGCGGGCGTGTCGAGGTGCTCGACCGTTCCGACCCGTGGTCGTGCGAGGGGTGCGAGCTCGCGCGCGCTCTCGAGCAGGCGCTCGCGCGCGCCGGTGTCGAGCCCCGCCGCACCGGTATGCCGAGCTGGACGGACGGGCACAACCTCGTCGCCGGCGGCTGTCGCGAGGTGGTGGTGTTCGGCCCGGGCGACCTCGCACTGGCCCACACGCCGACCGAGCGGGTCGAGCTGCGCGAGCTCGTGCTCGCGACACAGGCGCTCGCCGAGCTCGTGCGCGACGTGTCCTTGCGCCGCGTCTAGCGCCCGGCACAGAGCGCCCGCTAGCTGCCGCGGCGAGCGCGCGTCAGCTGTCGCGCAGCTGTCGCCAGCGATCGGGGTCCCAACCGGGGACCGCCGCCGCCGGGCGCCGCTCGGGGCCGACGTAGCGGGCTGTGGGGCGGATCAGTCGTCCGCTCCGTTTCTGCTCGAGGATGTGGGCCGACCAGCCGGCGACCCGCGCGCAGGCGAACATCGGCGTAAAAAGCGCTGGCGGCACCCCGGCGAGATCGAGCACCACCGCCGACCAGAACTCGACGTTGGTGGCCAGCACACGGTCGGGCTTGCGCGCAGCGAGCTCGTCGAGCGCCGCCCGCTCGAGCGCCTCCGCCACCTCGACACGGGGCGAGCCGAGCTCGCGGGCGGTACGCCGCAGGACGCGGGCGCGCGGATCCTCGGCGCGGTAGACGCGGTGGCCGAACCCCATCAGACGCTCGCCGCGGTCGAGTACTCGCCGTACGTAGCGCTGCGCGTCGCCTTCGCGCGCGACGTCGTCGAGCATCTGCAGCACGCGCGAGGGCGCACCGCCGTGGAGGGGACCCGACAGCGCACCCACGGCTGCCGACAGCGCAGCGGCGACGTCGGCACCGGTCGAAGCGACGACGCGAGCGGTGAACGTCGAGGCGTTCATGCCGTGCTCGGCCGCCGCGATCCAGTAGGCGTCGATTGCCCGGACGTGGCGTGGATCGGCCTCTCCGCGCCAGCGGATCAGGAAGCGTTCCGCGATCGTGCGGCCGCGGTCGACCTCGGCTTGCGGCACCGGTGGTTGCCCCTGGCCGCGCGCCGACTGCGCGACACGAACGAGAGCGCCATCACCGACACGCGTGCCAGCTGCTCGCGGGCGGTGGCGAGGTCGACGTCGAGCAGCGGTCGCAACCCCCACTCGGGGCCGAGCATCGCTAGCGCTGCCTGCAGGTCGACGCGCGGATCACCGCTTCGGACCGCGAGCGGATGGGGCTCGGCCGGTGGCAGGCCGGGCTCGTAGCGGTCGTCGACGAGGAGACCCCACACCTTCTCGTAGGGCACGACGCCGACCAGCTCTTCGATGTCCACACCGCGGTAGCGCAGCGCCGAGCCGGCGATATCTGGCTCCGCGATCTCGGTAGCGAAGGCGACGACACCTTCGAGACCTGGCGGCGCTTCGATCGGCTGCGACATGAGCGCGCAGCTTACGCCGACGCTCCCGACAAGCGGCGAGTAGGGTCGTGGTCGTGGCGATCCTCGACCCAGCCGTCGCGCGATATCTCGAGACCGTCGCGCCGCCGATCGATCCGCTCTTGGTCGAGATGGAGGAGCTTGCGCGTCGTGAACGCATCCCGATCGTGCACCGGCCGACGGGCGCGCTGCTGGCGTTGCTCTGCCGCTTCCGCGACCCGCGCGTGCTCGAGGTCGGCACCGCGATCGGGTACTCGACCGTCCACATGGCGCGGGCGCTGCGCTCGGGGCGGATCGTCACGATCGAACGCGACCCGCAGCGGGCACACCAGGCGCGGGCGTTTCTCGATCGCAGCGGCGCGGGCGACAAGGTCGAGATCGTGAGCGGCGACGCGCTAGAGGTCCTCGGGCAGCTCGCCGGCTCCTTCGACCTGCTGTTCCTCGACGCCACCAAGGTCGAGTACGGCCGCTACCTCGAGCTCGCCACGCCCCTTCTCGCCGAAGACGCGCTGGTCGTCGCCGACAACGCGCTCGCCGACGGTTCCGTGGCCTGGCCCGACGAGCGCGAGAGTGGCTGGGATCCCGAGCAGCGCCGTGCGCTGCGCGAGCTTACGCGCACGCTCGTCGACTCGCCCGCCTGGCAGGGGGTCGTGGTGCCGATCGGCGACGGCGTCGTCGTGGCGGCGCGGCGCAAGTAGCTCGGCCCGTGGACGGGCGGTGGCGAACCTCCATACGCGCCCCGGTATCAGCGCACGAGGTGCAGCGCGAGCGGCAGGAACACGGTTGCGAGCAGCACGAGCGCGACACCTGCCGCGACGAGCGCGCGCAGCTGGAAGAGGTGGCCGGCGACAGCGATCGCGAACCCCACGGCGAAGGTCGCGACGAAAAAGCTCGGGTCGACAGCAAACCCGCCGCTTTGCTCGGGCAGCTTGGCGAGCGGGACGACCCGGGAGGCGCGCGCGAAAAGAACGGCCGCTGGCAGCACCACGCAAGTATCCTTGCCGCGATGCGCGACGGGTTCAGCTCCGCGGACGACGCGCGCGTCCGCCTGGAGCAGGTCGGCTATCTGGCCGACGACGCCACCGCGCTCGTCGCCTTTCTCGCTGCGCGGCTCGGCAAGCCGGTGCTGGTCGAGGGCCCGGCCGGCGTCGGCAAGACCGAGCTCGCCAAGGCGCTCGCACGGGCAACCGACCGAAGGTTGATCCGCTTGCAGTGCTACGAGGGGCTCGACGAGGCGAAGGCGCTGTACGAGTGGAACTACCGCAAGCAGCTTCTGCGCATTCAAACCGAGGCGCGCGAGGCCGGTTGGGAGCAGGTGCGCGACGACATCTTCGGCGAGGAGTTCCTGCTCGCGCGGCCGCTTCTGGCAGCGATCCGCAGCGAAGACGCGGCGGTGCTGTTGATCGACGAGATCGACAAGACCGACCAGGAGTTCGAGGCGATGCTGCTCGAGATCCTCTCGGACTTCCAGGTCTCGATCCCCGAGCTCGGCGTCGTCTCGGCGCGCACCCAGCCGTTGGTCGTCTTGACGTCCAACGACTCGCGCGAGCTGACCGAGGCGCTCAAGCGGCGCTGCCTGTACCTCTGGCTCGACTATCCGAGCGTCGAGCGTGAACTCGAGATCGTGCGCCTGCACGAACCCGACCTCGACGAGCGGATTGCGCGCAAGCTCGTCGAGATCGTCCACATGGTGCGCCAGCTGGATCTGAAGAAACCGCCGTCGATCGCCGAGTCGATCGACTGGGCGCGCGCCCTCGTCCTGCTCGGCGCAGCCGATATCGATCGCGCGCTGCTCGAGCGCACGCTGTCGATCATCCTCAAGCACCGCGCCGACCTCGACGTCGTCGCGGAACGGATCGGGCTCAAGCTCCCCGAGCTCGCCCCGCGGCGAGCCGGGGCGGGCGGACCGTGAGCGGCCAGGCGCCGCCCGCAACAGGCCCGTTCGGGCGGCGCTCACCGGCACCCGGTGGCGAGGGGATGGCGGCACGCATCGCCGAGTTCTGCGACGAGCTGCGCAGCGAGGGCCTTGCGGTCGGAACGTCGGAGATGCTCGATGCGATCGCCGCTCTCGACGCCGTCAGCTGGCGCGACCGCGTCGTTTTCCGCGAGGCGCTCGCCGCCACGCTCGCCAAGTCGCGCGGCGACCGCCACGTTTTCGACCAGGTGTTCGATCGCTTCTTCTTCCGCGCTGTCGAGCGCGCGGCGGTCGAGCAGGGCGTGCGCGAACAGTCGCTGGCTGCGGCCAGCGCCGAAGCGCTCGACCTCGACATCGACACGCTGCGCGAGCACGTGCAGGCGGCGCTCGCCGACGGCAGCGACGCCGAGCTGCGCGACCTGGCGCGCCTGGCGGCGGCTGCGTTCGGACGGCTCGGCGAGGGCTCGGGGGTGGTCGGTGTGGACGTGCAGCGGATCCGCCGCACGCTCGGCTTGCGCAGCGAGCGCGGCGACCAGGGCGGGGAGGTGCACGTCAGCCACGATCGCTTGCGCCGTTTCGAACAGCTGGTGCGCCGCGAGCTCGAAAAGCAGGCGATCGAGCGCACGGGCCAGCTGCCGCCGAAACGGCCGCTGCGCGATTTCGACCGTGCGCTGCCGAGCACGCCGGCCCAGGACCTGGGCCAGGTCCACCGTGTGGTCGGACAGCTCAAGCGCCGGCTGGCGACGGAAGGACGGTCGTTGCGTGGGCGGCGGCGCTCGGCGGTGGTCGATCTGCGCCGCACACTGCGCGCTTCGCTCGAGACCGGCGGCGTGCCGATGACGGTGCGCACGCGGCCACGCCGGCCGCGGCGCCCGAGCCTCTACGTGCTCTGCGACGTGTCTACCAGCGTCACCTCGGCGAGCGTCTTTTTCCTTTCGGTCCTGCACGCTCTCCACGACCAGTTCCGGAAGTTGCGGTCGTTCGTGTTCATCGAGCGGATCTCGGAGGTGACGGACGTGTTCGCGAGCGAGCGCTCGTTCGCCGAGGTGTCGCGAAAGATCGCGAGCGACGCTGGCGTGGCCGACGTGTCCGGCTACACGGACTACGGTCGCGTGTGGCTCGAGTTCCGCGACACCGTCGTCGACGACCTCGATCCGCGCTCGACCGTGATCGTGCTCGGCGACGCCCGCACCAACGGTCGCGATCCGCACGAGCACGCGTTCGCGAAGATCGCGGCGGCTGCCGGCCGCACGTTCTGGATCAACCCCGAGCCGAAGCTGTACTGGAACTACGGTGACTCGGTGATGGGTGTGTACGAGCCCTACTGCGATGGTGTCTTCGAGTGCTGGACGACGCGCCAGCTGGAGACGTTCGTGCGCGCGGTCGCGCAGCCGGGCAGCGTGACGCAAGCGGCCCGCCGCCGACGGTGAGCAAGCCCACCGCCGCGTTTCGCACCGCTTCGCGGGACGCCGATCCGGGCGAGCGCGCGCCGGCCGGTACGGTCACGGTCGCAAACGTAAGCCACGGTTTCGGCCGCGGGCGCGACCATCTCGCTGTGCTCGACGGCGTGTCGCTCGAGGTCGAGGGCGGCGGCGCGCTCGCGCTCGTCGGTCCGTCGGGTTGCGGCAAGTCGACGTTGCTCGAGCTCGTCGCGGGTCTCGCGGAGCCGCAGCGCGGGGAGATCTCGGTGCTGGGGGCGCGCAGCGCCCGCGAGCGCCGCGAGCTCTGCGTGTACATGCCGCAGCGCGATTCGCTGTTGCCGTGGCGGGACGCGCTCGGCAACGCCGCTCTCGCGCTCGAGTGCCGCGGTGTCGCGAGGCGCGAGGCGCAGCGTCGGGCCGCGCCCCTCTTCGGCGCTCTCGGCCTCGCCGGCTTCGAGCGCGCGTGGCCGCACCAGCTGTCGGGCGGGATGCGCCAGCGTGTCGCTTTCGTGCGCACGCTGCTCGCCGGAAAACCGGTGTTGCTGTTGGACGAGCCGTTCGCGGCGCTCGACGCGCTGACGCGCGTGCGCTTGCAGGAGTGGCTGCGCGGTGTGCTGGCGCGCGAGCGTCGCACTGTCGTGCTGGTGACGCACGATGTCGAGGAGGCGCTCTTCCTAGCCGACCGCGTAGCCCTGCTCTCGCCACGTCCGGCGCGGGTGCTGCGTGTTTTCGAGCTCGGCCCGCGCCCGCCACGGCGACGCGATCTTTTCAGCGAAGAGCGCTTGCGTGCCGTGTACGCACAGGCACTCGAGCTGCTGGCCGACGCAAGCGAACGCTGAGCGGCAAGCTTGCGGGCGGTGGGAGTGCGATCGCCACTGTTCACGCGTGCGCGGCTGGGCCGTCTGGCAGCGGTCGTCGCCCTGCTCGGCTGCGCGCTCGCGCTCTGGCAGTTCGTCGCTTCGCTACCGGGGGTCGACGACCTGACGCTGGCTTCGCCCGGCGAGACGTGGGACGCGCTGGTGCGCGACCGCGACCTGCTTGCGAGCGAAGCAGTGATCACGCTCCAGGAGGTTGTGCTCGGTCTGGCGCTCGCCGTGCTCGTGGGAGTGAGCGGCGCTGTGGCGATGCACCTGTGGCGCCCGCTGCGCGACGCCGCCTATCCGCTGCTTGTCGCTTCGCAGGCGATCCCGCTGGTGGTGCTAGCACCGATCTTCGTCCTTGCCTTCGACTACGGGATCGGGCCGAAGCTCGCGATCGTCGCGCTGATCTGTTTTTTCCCGATCGCGGTCAACGTCGCCGACGGTTTGCGCGCCGTCGACCCGGATCTCGTCAAGCTGGTGCGAACACTGGGCGCCGACCGTTGGCTCGCTCTGTGGCGGGTCGAGCTTCCTTCCGCCCTCCCCTACTTTTTCAGCGGTTTGCGCGTAGCGGCGTCGGTGGCGGTGATCGGCGCGGTGTTCGGCGAGTGGGCTGGCGCCGACCGCGGGCTCGGTCGGCTCGTGCTTCTCGCCAACAATCAGCTAGAAACCGCACGCGTGTACGCAGGCGTGGTGGTGCTAGCAGCGATGGCGGTGGCCCTCTTCGGCGCCGTGGCGGCGGCGGAGCGTGTCTTCTGTCCGTGGCGACGGGAGGTGGCTAGGTGAGCTTGAAGGCGAGGGGTCGCCTGCAGTCTTGTGCACGCTTCGACTCGCGGCTGCGATCGCTTGGCCGCGCGACCCGGTTGCGCGCGGCGACCGTGGCGGCAGCGCTGGCGGTGGTCGCCCTCGCGACGAGCGCGTGTGGCGAGAAGCGCGAGCGCGTTACGCCGGCCGGCGAGCGGACCGTGACGGTGATGCTCGACTGGTTCCCGAACGCCGACCATGCCCCGATCTACGCGGCCGAGGCGGCGGGATATTTCCGCCAGGCCGGCCTGCGCGTGGTTCTGCGCGCCCCGTCCGACCCGTCGGCGCCGATCCGCAGGGTCGCCGCGGGTCGCGTCGACCTGGCGGTGTCGTACGAGCCAGAGGTGTTCCGCGCCGTCGACCGCGGGCTGCGCGTGCGTTCGGTGGCCGCGCTCGTGCAGCGTCCGCTCACTTCGCTCGTCTGGCTGCCGCGGGCGCGGATCCGCGGGCCGCGCGATCTCGCCGGCAAGCGCGTCGGCTATGCGGGCATCGACTATCAGCGCGCCTACCTCGAGGCGATCGTCGCAGCGGCGGGCGTAGACCCGGCGCAGGTGCGCGTGCGCAACGTCGGTTTCGGGCTCGCACCGGCGCTGCTTACGGGCAAGGTCGACGCCGTGATCGGCGCGTTTTGGAATTACGAGGGCGTGCAGCTGCGTCTGGCGCGGCGCGACCCGCAGGTTCTGCCCGTTGATCGAGCGGGTGTCCCGAGCTACGACGAGCTCGTGTTCGTCGCCAACGCCGACGCGCTCGCGCGCGATCGGGCGAAACTGCGCGCCTTCCTCGCTGCCGTGGCGCGCGGCGAGCGGCTCACGCGCCGCGAACCTGACTTCGCGGTGCGGGCGCTGGTGCGGGCAAACCGCGACCTCGACCGCCGCCTGCAGACGGCAGCGGTGAAAGCGACGCTGCCGGCATTCGCCCCGCCCCGCGGCCGCCCGTGGGGCTGGCAAGATCCCGCCGAGTGGCGCGATTTCGGCGGCTGGCTGCACGAGCGCGGCATCCTGCGCCGCGCCCCCGACCCGACCGCCGCCTACACCAACGAGCTGTTGCCGGGCGGGGGAATCCAGCCGTAGCCGCGCGAGCTACGCGGACGTTCCCGACCCGCCCTCGAACTCGAGCGCCAGCGAGTTGATGCAGTAGCGCTGCCCGGTCGGGGGCGGCCCGTCGGGGAAGACGTGGCCGAGGTGCGAGGCGCAGCGGGCGCAGCGCACCTCGATGCGCACCATGCCGTGGCTTCGGTCCTCGCGGTACTCGATCGCGTCGGGTGTGATCGGCGCGAAAAAGCTCGGCCAGCCGGTGCCCGAGTCGAACTTGGTTTCGGAGCTGAAAAGCGGCGCCCGGCACGCGCCGCAGAGGTAAAGACCGCGCTCTTTGTTGTGCAAGAGAGCGCCGCTGAACGGCGGTTCGGTGCCGGCCTGGCGGAGGATCCAGTAGCGCTCCGGCGGCAGCTCGCGGCGCCACTCCTCTTCGCTTTTCTCGATCCGCTCCTGGCGTCGGGCTGGCTGTTCGCTCACGCCCCGACCTTAGCCAGCCTGGCACAACGGGAGGGCGCCGGCCGGCACCGGTGGACGCAGCAGACCGGCCCATGCCGCACGGGCGAGCAGCGTCGCGGCGAATCCGCGCAGCGGCGCGAACGGAGCGAAGAACTCGCGCACCTCCTCTTCGCTCGCCCGCCTGCCAAGTCCGCCGAGAGCTCCGACGAGTTTCAGGTACGCGAGGTCGGCGGCGGGCAGAGCGTCGGCGTCGCCGAGCCCTTCGAGCCGGGTTTTGGCCAGCGTCCAAGGGCCGACCCCCGGGATCGCGGCGAGGCGCGCGAGCACCCCTACTTGTCCCTGTTCGTGCCAGCGGGCGCGTGCGGCCGAACCGCTGTCCGCGCCCGCCTCGGCGCGCACCACCACCGCCGCTCCCTGCCGCAGCGTCTGTGCGCGAGCCGGTGCGAGACCGCATGCAGCGATCTCGGCCGGAGCGGCAGCGGCGAGGCGCGCAGCCGGCGGCGCGTCGCGCAGTCCGGTTGCCAGCGGTCCCGGCGTTCCGAAACGACGCACGAGCGCCCGCGCGATAGCGGCCGCCCGTTGCGAGTCGATCAGCTGCTCGCAGACGGCGAGCTGGAAAGCCTCGAACGGTCGCGCCGTACGCCGCGGCACTGCGAGCCACGGCGCCCGGCGCACCAGCGGCCGCAACAGCGAGTGCTGGGCGAGCTCGCGTGCCACAGCAGCAAGGTCGATATCAAGTCCCAGCGCGAAGCTCGCGTCCTCGAGCGCCCGCGCCCGCTCGTCGCCGCTGCCACCGACGGCTCGCAAACGCACGCCGCTGCGGCCAGGCCGCGCCTCGACCACAACGGTGCCGCACCCCACTGCCACTGCGCGCACGGCTCCGCTTCCCCTTCGCCGCCATGTACCGACGCCGAAGATCGGCGGCATCCGCCAGCCGTCGGGTACCGCGACGAGAACATCGCCCGACCCGACGGCCGTGACGCGCCTCCGGCGCGGGCGCAGGGCGAAGACCGAGCGGTCGCCGTCAGCGCTCACGCAGAAAGTGGATGTCGACGAGCACAGAGCGGCTCGCCGCGATCTCGACCTTGCGCCGCCGCCGACGACCGCGCCGCAACGACCGCAGCAGCCGCAGCGGGAGCCGCAGCGAGCGCACAAGCAGAAAAGCGCCGACGCCGAGCGCGAAACCGCCGGCAGCAGCTGCCGCCGCGACCGGCAGCGGCAGACGCTCGCGAACCGGTTCGATCGGCCGTGCCACGGCGAGCACGGGGAGCTCCCGCCCTTCGTCACGCGCGGATACGGCGCGCGACACCTGGCCGTCGACCGGGGTTGCCTGCGGCGCGCCGTCGCCTAGTTCGGGCACGCGGCCAGTCTAGTAACGGGGGCTGACGCGCGCGCCCACCCCCGAACACGCAGGCGGCCACCGATCGCGCCCGCGCAGCGCTACCCGTTGCGGCGCTCGCGCGCGGCGGGTGCCTGCCTACGCTAGGCACCGGCGCGCGGTCGGCGCCCCGGCTGCGGAGACCCCCGCGCTCAGCCACCCACCCCCTCGCCGCGTGGCTTGAGGCACAGTCAGCCGAGCGGACGCTCGTAGACGCGCCAGCGTTTAACGACCCGCGCGCCGAGGGCCTCTAAGGCCCGGTTCATCGAGCTGTTGGTCTCGAGGATCCAGCTCGCCTCGCCGCGGCCGATCCCGGTGCGCTCCGAAGCACGGTAGTGAGCCGCATACAGCCCGGCGGCGACACCGGTGTGCTGCCACGCTGGCTTAACGCCAAGAAAGCCGATTCGCACCTGATCGCACAAGCTGCGCCGACGGAGGTAGTGGACGAACCCGAACGGCAAGAGCCGCCCGCGCATGCGTGCCAACACGCGGTTGATGTCGGGGATAGTGATCGCCACCCCGACGGGCTCGCCGTCACGGCTTTCGGCGAGCATGAACCACTCGCGGTCGAACGTCAGCTGGAGGTCGAACCAGAGCTGGCGCAGGTCGTGCTCGTCGTAGGGCACGAACCCCCAGTTGCGCCGCCACGCCTCGTTGTAGATCTCGCCGAACGCCTGCAGGTCGCGCCACAACGAGCGTCGCGACATCGGACGGATGCGCACCCCGTGGCGCTCTTCGAGCCGGTCGGCGAGCCGCCAGATCAGCGGGCGCACCTTGTCGCGCTCCTCGATCCGCAACTCCCAGCTGAGCAGGTCCATCGCCTTCTCGAAACCGAGCTCTTCGAAAAGCCGCCGGTAGAAGGGCGGGTGCCAGGGCTGGCGGACGAGCGGATCGAGGTCGAAACCCTCGACCAGGATGCCGCCCTCGTCGTTGAGGGTGAAATCCATCGGCCCGACGATGCGGTCGCGACCGCGGGCGCGCAGCCACCCTTCGGCGGCGTCGACGAGGGCGCTCGCCACGCTCTTGTCGTCGACGCACTCGAAAAAGCCGAAGAGTCCCCAACGGTTGCCGTGAAACTCCGAGAAGCGGTGATCGATGTGGGCGCTGATGCGCCCCACCACGCGACCGCCGCGCCGCGCCAGGAAGTACTCAGCCTCGCCGTGGCGGAAGAAGGGGTTGGTGCGCCGACCAAGGTGCAGGTAGCGCTCGAGCCGCAGCGGGGGAACCCAGCGCGCCTCGTTAGCATGCAGCCGATACGGCAACGCGACGAACTCGCGTAGCTCGCGAACGCCTCGAACGGGGCGGACTTCGACGGACACGGCGCCGCACTCTATGCCAGCCGCGATCGATCTTTTCGACAAAGCCCGCCGGCATGAGCGGCTCGCGCAGCTGCGAGCGGCGCGCGAACACGATCTCGTGCCCTTTTTCCGCCGCCTCGAGGGCGAAGCCGGCCCGGTCGTGGCGATGGAGGGGCGCGAGCGGATCATGCTCGGCTCCAACAACTATCTGGGCCTCACGGGCGACGAGCGCGTCAAGCGCGCTGCGCGCGAGGCGCTCGACCGCTATGGCACCGGTTTGACGGGCTCGCGCTTTTTGAACGGCACGCTTCCCCTCCACCTCGAGCTCGAGCGGGAGCTCGCCGAGTGGATGGGGTGCGACGACGCGCTGGTGTTCACCGCCGGCTACCTCGCCAACGTCGGGACGATCGCCACGCTTTGCCAGCCCGGCGACACGATCGTCTGCGACTCGGGCGACCACGCGTCGATCCTCGACGCCTGCGCGATGTCTCGCGCCAAGCTGCGGCCCTTCCGCCACAACCGCGTCGACAAGCTCGAACAGGCACTGGAACGCGCCGCCGACGACGGTGGCGGCGTGCTGGTCGTCGTCGACGGCGTCTTCTCGATGGAGGGCGACCTCGCCCCCCTCGATCGCATCGCCGCTGCCGCGCGCCGTCACGGGGCGCGGCTGATGGTCGACGAGGCGCACGGCGTCGGCGTTCTTGGTGAGCGTGGCGCCGGCGCCTGCGAGGCGTACGGCGTCGAAGACAAGGTCGACCTGCGGATGGGAACGTTCTCGAAGTCGCTCGCTTCCTGCGGCGGGTTCGTTGCCGGCCCGGCCGACGTGATTGAGTTCTTGCGCATCCAGTCGCGCGCCTTCATGTTCACCGCTGCCGCGGTGCCGGCAGCGATCGGTGCCGCCCTCGGTGCGCTGCGCATCATCCGCTCGGCCGAGGGACGCGAGCTCATGGAGCGGGTGCTCGACAACGCCCGCTACCTGCACCGCGGCCTCGCCGAGCTCGGTTACCGCGTCAACGAGCCGACCGTGCTCCCCGACGGCAGCACCCTCGTAACGCCGATCGTGCCGGTGATCGTCGGCGACGACTGGCGGGCAGCGCTGCTTTGGAAGGCGCTCTACGACGCGGGCGTGTATGTCAACGTAGCCCTGTTTCCGGCGGTGCCGCGCGGACATGCGCTGTTGCGCACGAGCGTGATGGCGACGCACACCCGCGAACACCTCGATCGTGCTCTCGAGGCGTTCGAACGGGTCCGGGACCGCACCGAGGACGACCCGGCCCCGAGCGCTCTCACAGCCGGTGGATCTTGAAGAGGTTCGTACCGCCGGCGGTCCCAGGCGGTAGGCCGGCCGTGATGCCGACGAGCTCGCCGGCACGGGCGAAACCTGCCTCGAGCGCCGCGCGCGCCGAAGACTCGATGAGGTCGATCGTCTCGCGCGGCTCGTCGTGCAGGCGGGGGTGCACGCCCCAAAGGAAGTTGCAGCGCCGCACCACCTCGATCCGCGGCGCCAGCGCCAGCACCGGCACCTGCGGCCGGTAGGCGGAGATCAGGCGTGCCGTCGCGCCCGTCTGGGTGGGGGTGACGATGGCGCGCAAGCCGAGCTGGTAGGCGGCGCCGACAGCGCCGAACGCGATCGCGTGGTACTGGTCGGCCGCGCGCGGCCCGCGCTCGGTGAGCCAGCGCCCGTAGGGAAGCTCGGGCTCGGTCGCCTCGGCGATCGCGGCCATCATCGCGACCGCCTCCACAGGGTGCATGCCGACCGCGGTCTCCTCCGACAGCATCACGGCGTCGGTGCCGTCGAAGATCGCGTTGGCGACGTCGGCGACCTCGGCACGGGTCGGGCGCGTCGAGTGCACCATCGACTCCAGCATCTGCGTTGCGGTGATCGACGGCTTAGCCTTCTTGCCGGCGAGCGCGAGCAGGCGCTTCTGCACCAACGGCACCTCTTCGATCGGAAGCTCGATGCCGAGGTCGCCGCGGGCGATCATGATCGCGTCGGCGGCCTCGATGATCTCTTCGGCGTTGCGAGCCGCCTGCGGTTTCTCGATCTTGGCGATCAGCGGGATGTCCGAGCCGCGTTCGCCGAGCTCGCGCCGCACCTGTTCTACGTCTTCGCGGCGGCGGACGAACGACACAGCGAGCGCGTCGAAACCGAGCTCGACGGCGTGGGCGAGCAGGCGCAGATCGTCGTCGGACAGCGCCGGCAGCGCGGTCGTCACGTTCGGCAGGTTGAGCCCCTGGCGCGACGCCACCGGTCCCCCCACCTCGACGTGCGCAACGACGTCGCCGTCGCGCACGTCGCGGACGCGCAAACGCACCGTGCCGTCGGCCAGGTAGCAGACATCACCCGGCTCGAGCACCTCGGCGAGACCCGGCCAGTCGACCGACAGGCGCTCGCTCGTTCCGAGCACCTGGTGCGGCGTGAGCACAACGGTCCCGCCGCGCGGCAGCTCGGCGACGCCGCCCGCGACCGGCCCGACGCGCAGCTTGGGCCCAGGTAGATCACCGAGCAGAGCGACCTCGCGGCCGACGCGCGCTGCTGCAGCGCGAACCGCCCGCGCCATCCGCTCGTGGTCTTCCGGTTCGCCGTGAGCGAAGTTGATCCGCGCGATGTCCATGCCCGCGCGGATCATCCGTTCGAGCACGCGCTCGTCGCTGCTCGCCGGACCGATCGTTGCGACGATCTTGGTTGCTCGCACGGCGAAGCCGAGCCTACCGCCACCGCCCCCTGGCCGACCGCTCGCGAGCGCGGGGCGCCGTCGACAGAAAAGCCCGCTGTTTGCGGGCGAGCCGTGCACCTACCCGTTGACGTCGGCGGTGCCAGTCGGTTTATTTGGCTTCGGCCGCGAGGGACCGGCCGGGCAGAACCTCTCGCCCGGCTGGGGCACACGCTAAGCGCACTTTCGCTCCTCGGGAAGAGCAGCGTGCACACACGCGTTCGGCGCGTGCCCCCTTTCGTGTGCCGAAAAACGGCGGGTCGAAAAAGTCAAGACAACGAAGGGAAACGCGGGGAGGGCGCATGGACAGAGGTTCCGCGAGCGTCGCGGATCGCGATCAGCCACTACGAGCGCTCCAGCACGCGAACAGGGTGCGGAGCGCGCGGGCAAGGATGAAGCGCGCCATCGCGGCCGGCGAGCTGTCGGTCGCCGAGGTGATCGTGGAGTGCCCGCCCTACGTAGAGACGATGGCGATCGCGGACCTCTTGATGTGCCAGCGGCACTGGGGCGAGACGCGCTGCCGCCGGCTGCTCGCCGAGGTCGGTGTGTCGGAGCGCCGTCCGGTCGGCAGCCTCACGCAGCGGCAGCGCCTGGTGCTCGCGGCGATGCTGGGGCTGCAAGGCACAGCGGGCAGAGGGCGCCAGCTGCGCTCGCGAGCAGCCGGGGCGCAGGTCGGCCCGTTCTCGGCAGCTGGCCGGCCAGCGGCGAGCCGCGGCGTCTGCAGCTGAGCGGAGCGAACGTCGCCCGCAGGCGGCGCTGCTCGAGCCACAGCGACGAGTGTGCGGGCCCGACAGCACGCTGTCGGGCCCGTTCTCGTTATCGAAACCACAGCCCACCCGAGCGCCGTACGAACAGGCGCTGCAGCGGGACGAACGAACCTGCCATCGCCAGCGCGAACACCAGGGCGAGCTGCCACAAGCGGGTGGCGATACCGGTAGCGGCGACGACGCTGGAACAGAGCAGCCCGCTGATCGCGGCGAGCAGCGTGGTATGCGAGCGGTAACCAGCAACATGCTCGCGCACCGCTACTTCGAGACCACCGAGAGCGGCCACGGCGAGCCCGACACCAACGCGGGTCTGTCCGCCCCCCTCCCAATCGAAGAGACCCCACACGATCATCACCGTGCCGCCGAGCACGAGCAGCTCCGACAGCGGGAACGGCGCCCACGGTGGCGCCGGGCGCTCGGCCGGCGGCGTCGGCGCCGACCGCTCGCCACCTCGGGCGGGGACGGACGACCGTGCGCTACGCGCACCGCCGGTCGCTCCACCGCTCGCGACCTCCGCGCGACGTCGTCGCGACCGTCTACCCACCGCCGCCGACTCGCACCGCTAGTGCGCCCGACCGGATAACGGGCACCCCGAAGAAACCTTGACGCGCCACCAGCCGAAAACGAGACCGAGCAGCCCGAGCCGCGGCTCGGAGCGGTACGTGGTGCAGCCGCGCTCGCCGCAGTCGCGGTTCGTAACTACCGCGCCAGCGTGGGCACGCGGGTCGCGCAACATCTCGTCGCGCAGTTTCCGCATCTCTCGTTCGCGGCGGTGTGCGCAAGCGAGCGCGCGCTCGAGCCGCTCTACGCGCGCGACCAGTTCGTCGCGACAGCGCTCGAGCGTCGCGAGATCGGGAAGCCGCGGCATCGGCGCCGACGGCGAAGACTCGGGCGAGCCCGCAGCGACCACATCGAAGCGGGGGAAGGCGGTCGCGACGAGCGACTGGTAGCGCGCCTCGAGCCGCGCGATCTGGCGTTCGAGATCGCGGCGCGCAGCTTTTTCCGCCCGCCCGGTGCGCGAGCCAACGCATCCAGCTGCGGTTGCCGGCGTGCCCGCGAACATCGCCCTCGGGACGAATCTACCAGCCGCCGCGGTGCAGGCACACCGGTTAAACCTGCCCCGGTCCCGTGATCGTTTCCGCGGCGATCCAAAGCGCCTCGTCGACGGCGAGCAGCGGTACCCCGGGAACCCGGATCGCGGCAAGCTCGACGGTAGTGCTGCGCTCGGACACCTCAACGCGCTCGTCGACCGCCCCGAAAAGAACCGCGAGCAGCCTCTCGCCGCTCGCGATCAACGGCGTTCCGGCGGCAAGCTTGAGCGACGCGTCCGCAGTCATGAGCCGCTCGCCGCCGCGCGCGCTGCGCACGAACAGCTCGTCGTCGACCGCGGCGCCGTCGAACGCAACGACCGCGACGCCGGTTTCGGCGGTGGCGATCGTGACCGCGTCGGCCACGAGGCCGCGCGGCGCGAAGCCCCCGGCGACGAGCCGGTCGAGCACGAGCCGCTCGATCGGCGTGCTGTGGACGTCGGGGTCGAGCCCGATCTTGCGGAAAAACACTCGGTACGCGAACGGGATCTCTTGCCGTCGCAGCTCGATTGCGCGCGCCCCGTCGATGCGCTCGGCGAGGTAGTCGAGACGCGCGCGCACGTCAGCCGGCGTGCGATGGTCGGCTACCGGCACCGTTACGTGGCGGACTTGCAGACCGGGGAGCGCCTCGGCCACGTCGTCGGCGACGACCGCCCAGCGCGCCCTACCGATCATCGCCGTCCGACTAGAGACTCTGCCGCACGGACGAGCGTGTCCTCGGAGGCCGCACCGAAAAGCGACCGCCGCACCCGCCCGCCGCGCTCGATCAGCACTGTCGTCGGACACACGCCGACGCGGTAGGCGTTGGTGACCGCACCGTCGCTGTCGAGCGCGACGGGAAGCCGCCACCTACGTGCGGCAGCGACGGCGCGCGCCTCGGCACGGCGTTTGCGCGTGAAATAGACCGCTGCGAAGCGCACCCCGCGCACGTGCGCCGCAGCTCGCTGGACGCGGTCGACGAACGACAGACAGTCGGCGCCGCGGTCGAACACGAACGCCAGCACAACGGCGCGATCCCGCCACAGCTCGCAGGAGTTGACGATCCCCCTCCCCCTCACCGCACACGCCGGCACGCGCCCGGCGCCTGTGGCGCAAGGCCGGCGTGCACAGATGTTGGCATCGCCGCTCAGCGGCCCCCGCACCTCGGGGGCGGCGAACGGGGGCGCCGGCCCCGCCGGCTCGGGACCCAGCACGCCGCGACCACGATTCGGCAGCGTCGCCGTGAAGAAGATCACGCCGAGGGCGACCAAAAAAAGGATCGCGACGAGCCACGACCAGCGCGAGCGCGGGTACTCGAACTGCGGGCGCCGCGGGGCGTCGCTCTCGGGATGGGTGCGGTCGCGTTCGGCGAGCAGCTCGCCGGCACGCCGGCGCCGCCTGTCGCGATCATCTGCGTTGACTGCTTGCGTCGCGATCACGCAGATCCTCGTACCTGACCGGCAGGTTGCGCGGCAGGGGCACCTGCAGTGACCGTGCGCTGCCGCTCCGCGCGCGCCTCGGCCGCCACGATCGCGGCAGGCAACACCAGCACCACGCCGACGAAAGCGAGCGCGAGGTCGAGCGCGGTGAGAATCCCGAACGAGCGCAGCATCGCGATGTCCGAGGTAGCGAGCACAAGAAAGCCGGCGAGCGTCGTCGCCGCCGACACCCATACGGCGCGCCCGGTCGATGCGTAGGCGACGGTGAGCGCTCGCTCGACGGTCGAGCCACCGGCGCGCTCCTCGCGGTAGCGCCGCCAGAGGAGCACTGCGAACTCCGTCGTTATCGCGACGGTCAGAACGGCGAGCATCGCCGACAGGGGGTTGAGCTCAACGCCGAGCGGAGCCGGCAGTACGTGGAACACAAACGCGACAGCGCCCGACCATCCCGCAGCGAGCGCGACGGGCAAGAGCGGCAAAAGGTGATCGAAGCGCGTGCCCACGCTTCTCCGCGTGGTGACAGCAAGTACGAGCGCTGCTGCTGCGAGCGCCGCGAGCAGCGACCAGAGCCGGCCCACCGGCGATGCGAGACGCCCGGCGGCGTCGGCCGACAGAGCGAGCGTGCCGGTCACCTCCGCACGGATCCCGGCGGGCGGATCGAGCTTGCTTCGCACCATCTCGACGAGGTCGTGCTGTTCGGCTAGAGGTACGGCGGCGACGCCGAACGACATCACCGCGAGACCGCGCCTGCGGTCGACCACGCCTTGGAGCAGGTACGCGGGTACTTGCGCGAGCAGCGCCCTTACCTGCTCCCTCGTGCGCGCGCCGGTAGCTCCGACGAGCTCCGAGTAGGAAGGGCCGGGGCAAAGCGGCGAATTACCGCGCTCGGTGCCGCACCGCCTGCCTTCGCGCCATCCGCCGGAGCGCAGCACGTCGCTGCGCACCCGCGCCATCCAGCGCAGAAGCCGCGGGTCGGTTACGTCGGGGGCGTGGACGAGAACGTCGAGCTGCCCCGCCAAGCCGCTCGCCCGCTGAACCGCGAGCGCCGCCTCGACGCTCGCGAGGTTGCGTGGCAAAAGGCGCGCGAGGTCCGTAGAGACGGGTACGAAAAGACCGAGCACGAGTCCCACGCCGGCGACAGCAGTGGCGAGGCGCAAGACCCGCTGCGGCCTTGCGAGCGCCGTGTCGAAGAGCCGCCAGGGCACATCGCGCGCGCGCGCAACAAGCCCCGACCGTCGCGTTCGCGCGCTCGAGCGGCGGGTCGGGGGCGTGTCGCCGCCGGCACGGTCGCGCTCGGGCTCGCTACGCGGGACAAGCGCTCGGGGAAGGGCCGCGCAAGCGACGGCGAGCGCCGCCACCGTGCCGACGATCAAGAGTGCGCCGAAGGTGCGCACCACCGGCAGCGGCGACAGCAGCAGCACGAAAAAGCCGGCGACGGTCGCCGCCGCTGCGGTGACGAGTGCCGGCGCAATGCGCTGTGTCACAAGCGCGGCAGCCTCGTCGAGACGCTCTACCTGCGCTTCCTCGACCAGCCGGGCACGGACTTGCACCGCGTAGTCGACCGCCAGGCCGACGAGCACGGGCAGAACCGCCAACGCCGCTAGCGTCAGCTCGCCACCGACGAGCGCGAGCAGGGCGAAAGTGACGGCCGTCGCGGCGAGCGCGGTGGCGAGGGGCACGAGCCGGCGGCGACCCCGCTGCAGCAAGACGAGCACGAACGCCATCACCACCACCGCGACCGCCAGCAGGCGAGCGAGCGCAGCAGTGAGCGAACCGGCGAGATCGTCGACGATCGCCGGTACGCCGGTGACGGCGTAGCGCGCCCCGTAGCGCGGCTGGAAGAGACGTTCGCGCACGGCCCGGCGCACGAGGGCGACGGCGCGGCTGCGGTCGCGTGTGCTCAGGTCGGGGCGCAACCGCATCTGGATCAGCGCTAGATCGCGCGCCGGGAACAGGTAAGAGAAGCGCGCCTTCGGTGTGCCCGCGGGTCGTGTCGGGTCGAAGACAACCGCCGCGACGAAATCGGGGTCGGCCAGCGACGGGGAGCCCGCCAGCCCGTAGCGCAGCGAGAGCTGCAGCACCTGGTTGGTGAAACGTGCGAGCTCGGCTCGCTCGGCGTCCTGCGCCGCTTGCTCCTGGGCGGCCGGGCCGAGGCCGTCTTGCGCCGCGCGTTCGCGCGCGGCCGCAGCGGCGCGTCGCGCAGCGCGCAGCGCCTCTTCGCTGCGCCGGCCGAGCTCGTCGGAGATACGGATCGCCGCGGTGTTGAGGAATGTGGCGGGGCCGTAGACGATCCGGGCTGGTCGTAGGCGTGCGATCTCGCTACACACCCGCGGCAGCTCGCGCAACGCGCGCTCGGGCACGCGCCCGCCGAGACACCCCTCGAGCCGCAGCACGCGCGCAAGGTCCGATGTCAGCAGCGTGCGCTGCAAGCTCCCGCGAACGGATACGACGATCGCGTCGTCGCCGAAGGTGCGCGCGGCCAGCCGTGTCTCCTGCCACATCGGCGAGCCGCGAGCGACGAGCTCCGAGATGTCGGCGCTCGGCTCGAGCCGCCACGCGGCGACCGCCGCCGCAGCGACGGCCACCACCGCAACAGCGAACGGGGCGGCACGCCAGCGCGCGAGCGCCGTCAGCAACGAGATCACCAGCGTGCGCGCTCGAGCCATCCCCGACGCAAGCCTAGGTCACACGCACCGGCGCTCGCGCCGCTCGCCACCAGCTGCGAGCGTCGCCGCTACGGGAGACGTTCGAGCCGCGGGTAGCGACCGCTCTGCCCGACGAGTTGCCCGAGCGGCGTTTGCTCGCGACAAGGTGGTGCGGGCACGGTGTCGCCCGGGTCGGCCTGCCCGGCGTAGGCAATCTCACGCAAGCGGTCGAGAAGCGGTTGCGGGACGGTGGGCGAGAGCGTCGGCATCGGGTTGGAGGGTCGGCAGAGATAGGAACCGAACACCCTGAAGCTGCCGTTCGCCAGTTCGAGCAGCGAGCCGGGCAGCGGATAGGGGTTGCTGCGGCTGGTGGGCAGCCGGAACGGAAAGGCCCCGAGGTTCTCGGGGTTGAGCGGGTTGGTGACACGCAGGTAGTGCGCGGGCCGACCGAGGATCTGGGAGAGCTCTTTGGCCTGTGTGGCAGCGACGTCGTTGGCGAAGAAGGCTGCGATCTCGCGTCGGTAGAGCGCGAGGTAGTCGATGATCGGGATGAAGCTGCGCATGAACGGGTCGATCCCGGCCAGCAACGGGCGCGTGTTGTCGAGCACACGCTGCACGGCCGGCAAGCCGCTGCGCGACACGCGGATCAGCGGATCGAGCGACACTAGCAGCCGCTTCAGGTCGGGTGAGAGTGCTGCCAACTGTTCGAAGGTGGGCGACATCGCACGCGCCGCTGGCCGCAGCTGGTTCACCAGCGGATCGGTGTCGCGGGCGAAGCGGCTGAGACGCTCGACGGTGACGCGCGACTCGTCGAGGAACGTCGGGAAGGCACGGATCGCCTCCTCGAGCTGGCGGTCGCGCCGCGCGGTGGTCTCGAAGACCTTGTTCGAGTTCGCGATCAGGCCGCGCAGCTGCCCCGAGCGCTCGCTGAGCGCATCGAAGACCTCGCCCGTGTCGCGCACGAGCTGTCGCGTCGCAGCCTCCTCGCGGCGCAGGATCGCCAGCACCTCGTCGGTCTTGTCGGCGAACGGCGCGAGGCTGGCAAGCGCAGCGTTAATGTCGGGACCGCGGTTCTCGACCGCGCGGCCCTGCTGGTCGAGCCAGGTTTGGAAGGCGCGCCTCGTCTCGGGATCGAGCGTGCGCAGAATCTCGTCGAGCTCGACGGTCTGCCCCACATTGCCGCGCGGCAGACGGCCGCCGTCAGGAACGAACCCCGCCGAGCGGTGCCCCGGTGTCAGCTCGACGTAGGTCTCGCCCAGAAGCGTCTTCTGGCGGAGGATGGCCCGCGCGTCGCGCGGGATCGGTGCGAAGCGCGGCTCGATCTCGAGGGTCGTGTCGGTCAGGCCCGTGCGGGGATCGGGCTCCTTACTTTTCACTCGCCCGACGCGCACGCCCGAGATACGCACCTCGGCTTCCTCGGCGAGCTGGGTGGCTTCGGGGAAGGCGACGTGCACCCGGTAGCCCTTAGGCCGCAGCGGCAGCCCACCACCGAACGACACCCACAGGAAGAGCAGCATCGCGAATACCGACAGGGCGAAGCCGACCATCACGAGGATCCGCCCGATGCTCGGTGCTTGCTTGATCACCCGCCGCTCCTCCTCACTGCGCTGCGCAAGCTTCCTGGGTCGTGGGCGCGTCGAGCAGTTCGGACAACGTTCCGAGCAGCACGTTGACGCGGATGATTGAGTCGAGCACGGTCCGCGCCTGACAGTTGAGCAGGATCATGCCGCGACGCAACGGCCCGTGCGCGTCCTGCAGGCCGAACAGGGTCGCCCCGTTGTGGTTCAGCCACGCGGTCCAGAACAGGTAGCCCTCTTCGCTGCCGGGCGGGTTGTAGGCGACGCCGTTGAGGAGCTTGTTGAGGAAGGTGAAGGCACTCGCGAGTCGCGGTGCGGACGGACCGAGCGTTGCGGCCGCGCTGCGCAGCGCGCGCACGGTGGGACGCACGTCGCGGGCAAAGGGCCGCAGCTGCGTGCGCACCACCGGCGTCGTCTCGCGGAACAGGTCGCGCTGGGCGCGCAAGGCGGGGGCGAGCGCGCGCGCACCCGGCCGCAGTTTGTCGAGTGCCGGGCCGAGGTTGTCGGCGAGCGTTCTCGCCTTAGCGAGCGTACGGTCGGTTTGCGCAAGAGCGGCAGGGAACAGCCGCAGCGCGGCGCGCAGGTTCTGCTCTTCCGAAGCGAACGCAGCGAAGTTGGCGTTCGAGCTTTCCACGAACTCGGCGAGCTGGCGATCGCGCTCGGCGAGCGCGCTCGAGATCAGCTGGAAGTTGTGGATGACACGCGCGAGGTTGCGCCGGCGTTCCGCCAACAGCTCGACGATGCGGCGCGTGTCGCGGCTCGTGGGGGCGAAACGTTTGAACGCCGAGCGCAGTTGAGCAGCGGAGTTCTCGACGCCGCGGCGCGCGAACGCTTCGCCGCCGGCGTTGACGAGGATGCGCAGATAGTCGCGGGCGTCAGCGTCGAGCTGGTCGAGGATCTCGTCGAGGTTGACGTCGGGCAGAGTGTTGCGGATCGGCACGCGCCCGCCCTCGGGCAACCGCCCCGCCGACGGCGTGCCCGGATCGAGCGACAGATACATGTCCTTGAGTCCCGTCTTCGGTCGCAACAGAATCGTCGCGTTGCGCCAGATCGGCGCGTACTTGCGACGGATCTTCATCTCTACGATCGCGCGCCCACGCTCGACGCGAACCCCACCGATCTCGCCGACCGGTACGCCGGCGATGTTCACCGTCTGCCCTTGCCCGGGCACGACTGCCTGGCCGGTCGGTAGCTCGGCCTCGACCGTGTAGAAGTCGGTCCCGATCAGCGGCACCCAGCCCGGCAGGTAGAGGCGCTGGTTGGAGAGGATGTAGCCGCCGACGGCGAGCGCGAGGATCACGCACCCGACGAGCGCGAGGAAGTCGCGCAGGTTCTTGCGGATCGCCTGCCTCACGGTCCCGCCCCCGTTCGTGCCGAGTTGAGATCCGGGCGCTGGTTGCGGTAGCAGGGGAAGGTGGTGTTGACGGGCGGGCGCTGGGCGGGGCGCACCGGTCGCGTGCCGAGCGGCTGCAGCGGGAAGTTGCCGAGCATCGCGCCACCCGGGAGCGTCTCGGTACGCACGCGCACACTGCCGCCACCGGTCTGGAAGCGGGTGTAGAAACCGTTGCCGTCGAAGTTCTGCGATTCGCCCGCGAGCCCGACCATCGACTGGAAGAACTCCTGGTAGTTCTTGAGGCCGGTCGTGAGCGGCCCGTCCTGGATGACGACGTCGCCCGTCGGCAAGAGCACATCGAGGGCGCAGCGGTTGACGAGATCAGCCTGCGGCAACAGCCGGATCGTGCCGCCGGTGAGTGTCGCGAGGTTGCGGGTGGCGGGACGCAGGTCGGCCACCAGACCGCGCAGCTCGGCGGTCGAGAGCAGCGCGCGCACCTCGCGGATCCACGGGAACGCGGCGTCGATCGTCGCCGGCGTTTCGCGCACGCCCGGGAGGATCTCGCGCGCGAACGCGCGCGTCGCGGGGAAGGAACGGTCGAGGCTGGCGAGCGCCTGACGGGCGCTGCGCAACGCTCCGGGCAGGTTCTGGACGGTGCGGGCGACGTTGTCTTGTTCGGCCGCGAAGGCGGCGACCGTGGTGTTGAAGTTCGAGATCAGGTCTTTGAGCTGCTCTTCGCGGCTGACGAGCGCTGCCGACACGCGTTGCTGCGCAGCCACCAGGCGCGAGAGGTCGCGCGCCTCGAGCCCCTGTAGCGCGTCGTTGACGACGGCAGTGCCGCGCAGCGCCTCGGGCGCGTCGACGAGCGAACGGTTCAACGCCTCGCCCGCTGTCAGACCTTGCACCTCGGGATCCTGATCGGCGTCCTCGCCCGGTGTCGGGCTGCCGCCGACAGCTCCACCGTAACCCTGGACGAGCTCTTGCAAGCGCTTGCGGGTATCGGCTCGCAGCGAGTCGAGCACCTGACCGAGTTGCACCGTCGAAGCCGTCTGCGCGAGCGGGATCGTCGCGCCGTCCCGCAGCGTGGGCGTGCCCGGAGTGCCGGGGTTGAGGTCGACGAAGAAGTTGCCTTCGAGGAAGATGCGCGGTCGGATCTTCAACGTCGCGTCGCGGTGGATCGGCAGCGCGTTGCGCTCCAGCTTCATCACCACGACGCTGGCGCTCGCGCCGCGCCCGGCAGGCTCGACGCGCACCACCTTGCCGACTTCGACGCCCGCTATCCGCACCGGCGAGCGCGCACCGATGTTCTTGGCGTCGGCGAAGACGGCCCGCAGCTCGAACTGCTGCCGGAACGGGTTGGCGCGGCTGAAGCCGAAGTAGGAGAAGAGGACGATCACGACCAGCGTCAGAACGCCGGCGCGTAGCGGCGATGTCCCGTCGCGCAGCCGCCTCACCGCTGACCCTCCGTGCGCGTGCCTTGGTTGCCGGGCACGTTGCCGATGACCGTACGGCCGGGCAGCCACGGCTCGTTACCCGCCTCGCACTCGCGCGGCTGCCCGGGCGAGGCGGTGTTCGGGTAGAGGTTCGTGTGCAGGTAGAGCGTCGGTGCGCCGCCCCCGTTCGCCGGTCCGGACGACGGCCCTGCCTCCGAGTTCGGCCCAAGCGGCGGCGACACGACGATGAACCGCTGCCAGGTGCCGGTCCGGTTGCCCTCGGATAGGTGGTCGGACACGTTGCGGAACCAGAGCGTCACGTAGTTGCACGTCGTCTGCACGGGCGCCAGGAAGGCGATCGCTGGCCGCAATGCCCGCGCGAGCCGCGTGAACTGACCGAGCCCCCGCTCGACGAGGGGGTCGGCCGCGAACTCGGCGAGTGTGTCGAAGACGTCGGCGGCGCGTTCGTTGAGCGGCGGCGTGCGCGGCAGCGTGCGCGTGCCAGCGGCGAGCGCGTCGGCGATCGTCGCGGCCGATCGCGACAGCGCCGCGATGCCGGGACGCAAATCGGCGAAGAGCGCTGCCGAGTCGCGCAGGAACGGCCGCTGCTTGGGGAACTCGCGCGTCGCGGCCTCGAGCGAGGGAACGGAGCGCGAGATCGTCTCCTGCAAGTAGGGGCGCGCGACGCGGGCGAGCGCGGTGAAGGTGGTGTCGAGGTTCACGAACAGCGCCGCCTGCTGCTCGGCGACCGGTGCCACCTCGGCCGCTGCCCGCTCGAGCGCTGGGAAGAGGCGGTCGAGTCGCGTCTCCGGCGCCGCCAGGTTGGCCATCACTGCCCGCAGGTCGTCGAGCAAGGCGGGGAAGCGGGCGATCGCGGTGTTGAGGTCGGCACCGCGCCCGGCGAAGCCGGTGCCGAAACCCTGTAGGCCGCGCTGCTGACCGGCTCGTGTGCGCCGGTCGAACATGTTGAACAGCTCGTCGAGCTCGACCGGCCTGGGCCGTGCCGCTGCGAGCGACAGAATCGCACCCGCCCGTAGCGGCCTGCGCGAGCTGCCCGGTCGGATCTCGAGGAACTTGAGGCCGAGCGTCGAGCGCGGACGCACCAGGACCGTCGAGTCGGCTGGTAGCGGCTCGACCACCTTGTCGAGCTTCAGAGTCAGCTCAGCGAACGGACGTCCCGCGCGGTCGCGCCGTGCGCGTATCGCAGAGATCACCCCGACCCGCGTCCCGCCGATGCGCACGTCGTTGCCTCTGACCAGGTTGGCGGCGTCCGGGAGCCGCACCTTGACGTCGTAGGTCGGCACGAACGGCAAACCGCGGTTGGCGTTGTAGGCGAGGAACACGGCGATCACCGTTACGAGCACCGTTACGGCACCGACGAGCACCGGACTGCCCGCCAAGGCTGTGGCGCCGCCGCGTCGCCTCACCGCCCGTCACCTCCCAGCAGGTAGTCGAGAAGCGGCTGCGCGTCGCGCAGAGCAGGCGATCCCTGCCGTGCGTTGGCGCGCAGGCGCCGCAGCGCGCGCTCGCGCTCGGCGCGCGCCTGATCGCCTAAGAGTCCACCCAGCACCGTCCCGGTCGCCGGCACGTTCGACGTCTGCGCGCCCGTGCCAGACCCCGACCCGGCGCGCGCGGCGCGTGCTTCGCCGGCAGCACTCGCGCTCGCGGAAGCGCTCGCGCTCTTTGGTCCGAAGGTCGCGATGCAGCTGCTGAACTGCGTTGCGGTGTAGTCGGTGCACTGGTTGACGAGCAGGCGTGCCCGCAGGTAGTGGCCGAGGGCGTCGAACCCGTTCGTCGACGTGGTGCCGTAGAAGAGCGTTTGCAGCACGTAGTCGATCGCCCCTGTGCGGTCGAGCGAAGCAGTAACCGCTGCGAGGTCGCGCGCCAAGGGCTCGAGCTCGCGGCCGAAATCGCCTAGCTGGCGGACGATGTCGAGCGAGCTGACGAGCGCCGGCCGGCCGCGCTCGGTCGCACGCCCGAGGCTCGTTACGGCCGGTACCGAGGCGCGCGAGAACGGTCCGAGCAGCTCGAGGACGCGCGAGATCTCCGTTCCCGAGCGGTTCAGGTCGCGCGCCACCGGCGTGGCCTGGTCGACGAAGCCCTCGAGGTCCGCCATGAGCGGCCGCAACTCGCGCAGAAAACCGGGCAGCCGGGCGATCGAACGGCGGATGTCGGCACGGCGCTCGGCCGATGCCTGGCCAGCGCGGTTCGCTTGCACGATGAAGTCGGCAAGCTGCTCGCGCTCGCGCGCCAACGGTGCCAGGACGCGATCGGACTCCTCGGCGAGCCGCGCGAGGATCCTGTTCTGACGCGCGAGGGTCGCAAGCACGCGGTCGGTCTCGCGCAGCGCGGGGTTGGCGCGGTGGATCACTTCGTTCAGTTCGCGACCGCGGCCAGCGAGCCCGGTTCCGAGCTCGTCGACGACGATCGCGAGCCGCTGCCGGAAAGGCAGCCGCATCACGTCGTTGACGAGATCGACATCGACGGGCGTGCTCGTGTTGCGCACCGGCAGCAAGTACTGCCCCTTGCCCGGGCCGTGCTCGATGCGCCTGAGCTCCGGCGCGCGACTCGAACCGGGGTCGCAAGCGACGAACTTCTCGCCAATAAGCGACTGGGGACGGATCGTGCAGTGCGCGTCGGCACGGAAGGGCGTGAACCGGCGGTCGTCGATCCGCAGCACGATTGCCGCCTTCTTGTCGGGGGTGACATCGAGACTGTCGATGCGGCCGACGACGACACCGGCGACCTTGACGTCCTCGCCGACGACGACCGCCGAGGCGTTGTCGAAGATCGCGCGCACTCGGTACGGCTCGCTGCCTGTCGAGCGGGCAGCCACCGCTAGCACGGCGACAGCCACGACGATCGCAACGCCGATGGTTAGAGCGCGCTTGCTCATGGTCCTGGCGGCACGGCGGAGGGATCACAACCAGGTGCACTGAGCGGTGCCGAACCGTCCGGCGGGCGTTGCACCGAGGCTCCCGGGCAGCGGCGATAACGGCCGGGCTGGAAGGCGTCGAGCAAGTTGTCGGTGCGCGGACGCAGCTCGAGCTGGTTGCCGTTCAAGCGGAAGCGGCTGAAGATCGGCTGCACGCGCGCGTAGTGGCCGTTGGCGTCGTAGTTGGCGGCGACAGCGCCGAACTTTGTGAACCAGGCGGCAAGGTCGGGCGTGTAGAGGCGCGCGTAGTCGACGACCTCGAGCGAACGGTTGAGGGTCCGAATCGTGCGCGGAAAGACGACGTCGGTGAGGTCGGCGAGCCGCGGCGAGCGCGCGACCAAGTCGATCAAGTCGTTGTCGGCCCCGGGCGAGCTGACCAGAGCACTGAGGTCGGCGATCGCCGGGCGGGCGTCGACAACGAGGGGCAAGAGCTCCTGGAAGAACGGCGCGAGGCGTCGCGTCGCTGGTTTCGACGCTGCGACCAGGACGTCGAGATCGTCGAGCGTCGAGCGTAGATCGACGAACGTGCTGTTGGCCTGGCGCAGTGTCCCGGGAAGCTCGGCCAGGGCGGCGTCGAGGTCGCGGTTGCGCGAGGCGATCGCCGTTGCCGTGGCGTTGGCGTTAGCGACGAGCTGCGAGAGCTCGTCGCGGCGCTCGGCGATCGCGCCGACCGCACGCGAAGCATCGCGCAGGAAGCGCTCGAAGGTCTGGGAGTCGCGAACCAACTCGGCGGTCAGGCGCGTGGTGGCCTGCAACGCGGGAGCGAAGTAACGGGTCGCGGCGTCGGCTTCGCGCGCTCGGCCTGCATACCACGCACCAGAGCCGCGGATCAGCGCGCGCAGGCCTTGGCGCGTGCGTTCGTCGAGCGCGTTGAGCACTTGATCGAGATCGACCGGCGCTTGGGTGCGGTCGGGCGGGATCGCCGCCCCGTCCGGCAGCGTTGGAGCGGTCCCGGGACCGAGCGTAAGCTCTACGTAGCGGTTGGCGATTCCTGATAGCGAAGCGGCGCGGATGCGAGCGCGCGTGCCACGCCGCAGCGGCAGGATCGAGTCGTCGTCGATCCGCATCTCGACCCGCGCCCGGCCGTCGTCGGTGAGGCCGATGTCGGTGATTTCGCCGACGGGCCGCCCGCCCGCCCACACCTGATTGCCAACCACGAGCTGCCCGGCGTTCTCGAACGTCGCTGTGACGCGATAGCCGCCCCCGCCCCCGAGCGCGACGATGGCGATGGCGGCGACGGCGGCCACGAGCGCAGCCAGCGCCGCGGTCCGCACGAACGAGCGGCCGCCGCGCACGACCGGCGGCGGTGCGGGGACGGTGCTTGCTGGCGGGGGCGGGGCAGTCAACTCCGGCTTACTACAGGAGATCCCTGGGTTGCCGTGTCGGTCGCTCGCCGCGCTCGCTTGGCGCGGGCGCGCGCACCCCCTCCCCCTGCCGATGATCGCTGCCTGCGTGTTCGACCGCTAGCACCGCCGCCACTTCACTCCATTCCCAAAGGCCCTTGTGCATCGCCGCTCAAAAACTGGCGCACGAACGGGTTGTCGGACTGAAACAGCTCCTCTGCCGGCCCGGATTCGACGATCCGCCCCCGCCACAGCACCGCGATGTAGTCGGCGAGGCGCCGCGCGGACATGATGTCGTGAGTGATGACGACGTAGGTGCCGCCGTTCTCTTCGTGCACCTCGCGGATCAGCTCGCAGAGGAGCGCCGTTCGCACCGGGTCGAGCCCCGAGTCGGGCTCGTCGAAGAGCACGATGTCCGGCTCGAGGACGAGAGCGCGCGCGAATCCGGCGCGCTTGCGCATCCCGCCCGAGAGCTCGTTGGGCATCTTCTCGGCCGCCTCGGCGAGGCCGACTTCACGCAGGCGGCGCATGACGATCTCGCGGATCTCCTCCTCCGACTTGTCGGTGTGTTGGCGGAGGGGGAAGGCGACGTTGTCGTAGAGGTTCATCGAGCCGAACAGCGCGCCGTCCTGGAACAGCACACCGAAGCGCTTGCGCAGCTCGAACAGCTCCTCGTCGCGCAAGCTCGGTACCGACTGCCCGAACACGCGCACGTCGCCCTCGTCGGGATACATCAGGCCAACGATGTGCTTGATGCACACCGACTTGCCGGTGCCGGACGGGCCGAGAATCATCGAGATCTGTCCCTCGGGAATGCCGAGGTCGAGACCGTTGAGCACGACGTTGCGGCCGAACGCCTTGCGCACACCGATGAATTCGATCGCGTCGCGCCCGTTGTGCTTGCGGTTCTCGCCGCGGTGGAAGCGGTAGGGATCCTCCTCGCCGGCGGCACCGGGAATCTCGCCGCCGGGCGGTGCCTGCAGCGGCCTGCCCTGGGGTTCATCCGGTCTCGTTCCTGCCCCGAAGCCCTCGCTCATCGCCCCTCCCTGCTCGACCAAGGCGCTAACCGCCGATCGGGGCGCGCGGGTTCGCGCCCCAGAAGATCTGTGTGCCGACCATGCCGACTAGGTGCACCATCACCGTGTTGACGAGCATCGACTTCGCCGTCGCCGTGCCGACGCCTACGGGCCCGCCCGACGCCGTATAGCCGTAGTAGCAACCGACGAGCACGATCACCGTCGCCATCGCCATTCCCTTGATCACGCTGAACAAGAGGTCGGGCGGGTTCTGGAACATCCAGAAGATCAAGAAGAATCCGCCCGAGGAAACCTCGCCGATCTGCTTGACCACGGCGAGGTACGAGGCGAAGAAACCTGCGCCGACAGCCGCGACGTACAGGAAGGGCAGCACCAGCCACGCGGCAAGCAGGCGCGTCGCGCAGAGGAAAAGCAGCGAATCGATGCCCATCACTTCGAGGGCGTCGATCTCTTCCGAGATACGCATCGCTCCGATCTCGGCGACGAGTCCCGTGCCGACCTTCGCCGACATCATGTAGCCGAAGGCGTACGGCATCACCTCGCGCAGGTCGCACCAAGCCGAGAACACACCCGCATAGGCGGGCGCGCCGACCGAGCGGTTGAAGTAGGCACCCTCGATCCCGCACTGCAAGCCGAGGATGAAGGCGAGTCCCCAGATGACCGTGGCCGATCCGAGGATCAGGATCCCTGCCTGCCGCAACACCTCGCCGAAGAAGCGCAAAACGCGCAGCGAGAAGATGTCGCCGACGACGCGGGCGCAGAAGCGTGTGATGTCGCCGAGCGCGAGCAGCCAGTCGCGCGGCGCTGCGATCCAACCCGCACCCATCGCCTAGACGCCCCTCCTGCTCTTGTCTGCCAGCGTTGCCACCGCGCTACTGACTTGCACGACCGCTGTCACTTGATCGCCGAGGTGATCTCGGGATGCGTGGCGAGCAGCGTCTGCGTGAACACGTAGTTGAAGGCGAAGATGCCGAGGAACTCGATCACCACCGCTTGGTTGACGGCACGGCCCACGCCCTCGGCACCACCGGAGGCGGTCATCCCCTTGTAGCAGGAGACGATCGCGATGATCGCGCCGAAGATCGTGGTTTTGACGACCGACCCCCAAAGATCGGTGGTCGTCGCGTTGTTGAGCAGCGTCGCGAAGAACGGACCGAGCGGCGCATTGAACGTGAGCGTGGCGAGAACGCCACCGAAGATTCCGAAGATCAGCGCGTAGACATCGAACAGGCCCGTAACGATCATCAGCGCCAGAAAGCGCGGGACCACCAGGTTCTTGACCGGGTCAACGCCCAGCACCTGCAGCGCGTCGAGCTCCTCGCGGATCTTGCGCGCGCCAAGGTCGGCGGTGATCGCCGTCCCGCCGACACCGGCCAGGATCACCGCCGAGGCGATCGGCGCGAACTCGCGCACCGACGCGAGCACGAAGAAGCCGCCGAGGCGGTCGATCGCGCCGAAGATCACGAGGAAGTTGCCGGCCTGCAAGCCCGGCGCGCCGTAGCCGAAGGCGATGGTGGTGATCATCAACGGCAGCCAGCACAGCCTCAGCATGAACAAGAACTGCTGGACGAACTCGCTGCCGTACGGGTAGGGCGGACGGACCGCGGAGACGATCGTGCGTCCGGTGAGGATCATCATGTCGCCGACTTGCTCGAGCAGGCTGCGAGCCGGCAAGAAGACCCGTTCGGTTGTCGCTTGGACCACGCTCGAACTCCTCCCCGCGCCGCCGGTTCGGCGCTGCCCTACACGCCACGAAGCCTAAGTGATCGACGGTCTCGAGGGCAACGGAGAACCGTCGCGGCACCGCTCGGGCCCGTGGTATGTTGGCCGCGCCTTGGCGTGGAGGGGTGGTGAGCGAAGGTCAGCGCCGACCCGGCGCACGGCCGTGGCGACATCGGTCACGGTCGCGCTCACCGTCGCGTCGGCCGTCGGCTGTGGTCCGCCCGAGCGCCAGGACGCCGGTGCACCCAGCGGGCGCTTTGCGGTCGAGGTGCTGTCGGCGTCGTTCCCGACTGCGCAGCGTCTCGCTCAAACGTCCCGACTCGAGATCGTCGTACGTAACGCCGGGAATCGGACAATTCCCGAGCTCGCCGCCACCGTCCAGGGCTTCGATACGCGCGTGGCGCGCAGCGACGTGGCCGACCCGCGACGCCCGGTGTTCATCGTTAACGCTCGCCGGCGATCGATCGGTGGCGAACCGGAAGTGCAGGAGATAGCCCCGGGAGCGAACCGCACCGCTCTCAACGACACATGGGTGAGCGGCCCCCTCGCTCCCGGCGCGACACGGCGTTTGGTGTGGAGCGTGACCGCGGTGCGAGCAGGGCGCTTCCGCCTGCGCTGGTCGCTCGCGCCGAGCCTGTACGGGCGCGCCGTTGCCGTAGACCGGCGCACCGGTCGCCGTCCCGCCGGCGAGTTCGTCGTCCGTGTCAGCGACCGCGCACCGCAAGTACGCGTCGCCGACGACGGACGCACGATCGTCGCCCGCTGACCGCGCCATACGGCGCTCGGCACGTGCCGGGGCGAAAACCTTCGCTGGCTCAGCTCGGGCGTCCGAAGCGCGTGTAAAGGTCGGGCAGGATCGCCGCCAGGTTGGCGAACTCTTCGCCGCAGTGCAGCAGCAGCGAGCGGGGCGCCACCCGCGGAATCGCAACGCGGCGCACGAGCTTGCGTCGGAGCAGCGGCGTTGCGAGCTGCCCGAGCAGGCGAGGCCCGTAAGGACGCAGAGCGGCACCGATCCAAAAACGGCTGCGCAGGACCAGCCCGTCACCTGGCGAGCGCAAGAAGACGTGTGCAAGACACGTGTGTTCGACACCGAGCCTTGGCTCGCCAACGACGGCGCAAGATACAAGGCCGACGTTGGGCCGCTCGAGTGTGTCGCGAGGAAAACCGAGCTTCCACGGCTCGACGAACCGGATGCGCAAACGCCTGCGCCCGAAGCCGACGTCCTCGGTCGAGTCGTGCACCGCTCCCCAGAAAGGAAGTGTGCGAAGGTCACTCCGGCTAGCCGCAGGTGTCGGCTCGCGCACGAGCTCGGTCGCGAAGTGCGCCCGCGGATGCCAGATGCGGTAGCGGAGCGGGTGGTGCGGAAACCAGGTGAACCACCACTCGATCATCTCCGGTCGCACGCCGGGCATCTCGACACGCGACGCGACGTAGCCACAACCGTCGGCGAGCCACCCCCAGCCGCACTCGGCAGCGAGTGGCGCGGGATCGAGCAAACGCTCGAGGTCGTTGCTCGCCAAGCGCTGCATCTCGACTTGGGCGAGAGCGGGTGCAGCGGCCGCCGTCGCGACTGCCTCGGGCGCCTCGGGAACGCGCTCTAGTAGACGCTTGAGAACCTCCTCCTCGCGCTCTGGGCTCGCCACGCGCCGAGCGTACAACGCGCCCGCGCGCTGTCAAAGACAGGCGGTTTACAGCCTCAGTCCTTGCTGGGCTGCGCTACGGAGCCTGTCGCGGCCCGTGACGGCGCCGGGCCCGCTGACTTTTCCGACAGCGCGATCACCTCGTCGGGCGCCTCGCCGGTGGGTATCCGGCCCGACTTCATGCCGAAGTAGATCGCTTGCGGATGGTGCGCTACCAGCGCGACCGTCGACTGTTCGGGCTCGAGAGCGTAACCACCGGAGAGCGTTATGCCGATGCGCGAGAAGCCGAGCAGCCGCTCGACTTTGACGTGCTCGGCCTGGTCGGGGCACGCCGGGTAACCCCACGAATAGCGGCGGCCCTGGTGGGGCGGGATCCCGAGCTGCTCGCGCACCTTGAAGTGCAGCCACTCGGCGAGACCCTCGGCGGCTTGCACCGCGAGCCCGTGGACGTACAACTGCTCGGCGAACTCGCCGCGCCGTTCGAGCTCCTGCACGCGCTCGGTGGCCTTCGGCCCGACAGTCACCGCTTGCAGCGCGACGACGTCGCGCTCGCCCGCTTCGACCGGCCGGAAAAAGTCGGCAAGACAGAGCCGGTCGTGGTCGGGCTGGCGCGGGAACACCAACCGCTCGAGCTCGCGCTCGGGATCTTCGGGGTCGAAGACGATCAGCTCGTTGCCTTGCGACGCGCAGGGGAAGTAGCCGAGTAGCGCGCGCGGTTCGAGGTAGTCCTGCTCGCGCCACATCCGCTCGAGCCGTGGGCGGAACTCCTCGCGCACGAGCCGCTCCCACTCCTCACCCTTCACGCCGCGCCCGCCCCAATGGAGCTTGAAGAGAACGTGCACGTCAAGGTGCGGGAAGACCTCGTCGAAGTCGACGTCGATCTCGCGCACACCCCAGAACGGTGGCTGCGGCACAGGTACGTCAGTGCGCACCGCCGAGCGCACCGACGCGTCGTCGGTCGGACCGCGCTCGCGGCGCTTGTCGCCGGCCCGGCGCAGTTCGAAGGCCTCGCGGCGGATGCGCTCGACGAGCTCGCGACGCCGCTCGGGCTCGACGAGCTGGTCCATCACCGCCAGGCCCTCGAACGCGTCACGGCAGTAGAAGACGCCGGGCTCGTACACCTCGTCGGAGTCGTCGCGCGGGAACAGGATGCGGCGGCCGAAGTCGCGGTTGATCGCCGCCCCGCCGACGAGCACCGGAAAGTCGAGTCCGCGCTCGTGCAGTTCGCGCACACAGATCGGCATCTGTTTGGAGGTCGAAACCAGCAGCGCCGACAGCCCGATCGCGTCCGCCTTGTGCTCGAGCGCACCGTTGATGATCGTGTCGACCGGAACCTGTTTGCCGAGGTCGACGACCTTGTAGCCGTTGTTCTCGAGGATCGTCTTGACGAGCGATTTGCCGATGTCGTGCACGTCGCCGAAGACGGTGGCGAGAACGACCGTGCCCTTGGTGTGCCCCTCGATGCGATCGAGATAGCGCTCGAGACGCGCCACGCAGCGCTTCATCACCTCGGCCGACTGCAGAACGAAGGGCAGAATCAGCTCGCCGGCCCCGAACTTGTCGCCGACCTCTTTCATCGCCGGTAGCAGAACGTCGTTGAGCGTCGGCACGGCGCCGATCTTCTCGACGCAGCGGTCGATCCACTCTTCGACGCCCTCCTTGCGACGTCTGAGAATGTGCCAGTGGAGCGCCTCCTCGGGCTCCATGCCGGCGGTGGGGTCGGTCGACGCGTCGGCCTCGGCGTCGGCGCCCTTCGCTTCGAAGTGGGCGATAAAGCGCTCGAGCGCGTCGGGGCGCCGGTTGAAGACAAGATCGTCGGCGAGCTCGCGCTCCTGCGCCGAGATCTCGGCGTACGGCGTGATGTGGTTGGGGTTGACCATCGCGAGGTCCAACCCGGCCTCCACGCAGTGGTGCAGGAAGACTGAGTTGAGCACCGCGCGCGCCTGCGGCGAGACGCCGAAGGAGACGTTCGAGATGCCGAGCGAGGTTTTGCAGCGCGGTAGCTCGCGCTTGATCGCGCGGATCCCTTCAATCGTCTCGATCGCCGAGCCTCGCCACTCCTCGTCGCCGGTGGTGAGCGTGAAGGTGAGACAGTCGAAGATCAAAAGCTCGGGATCGAAGCCGTGTTCGCCGCAGACGAGGTCGTGGATGCGCTTAGCCACCGCGAGCTTGCGCTCGCGCGTCTTCGCCATCCCCTCTTCGTCGATCGTCAGGGCGATCAGCGCCGCGCCGTGGGCCTTGGCGAGCGGCACCACACGGTCGAGCTTTTCGCGCCCGCCCTCGAGGTTGATCGAGTTGACGATCGGTCGCCCGGGGATCTGCTCGAGCGCGGCGCGGATAACGTCGGGCTCGGTCGAATCGATCTGGATCGGCGCTGGCTGTGTGAGCGAGATGCGCTTTACGACCTCGCGCATCTGTTCGGCTTCGTCCTGGCGCTCGGTCAGCGCCACGCAGACGTCGAGAACGTGGGCGCCCCCTTGCACCTGGTCCTCGGCGATCTGCACGATCCCGTCGTAGTCGTCGGCGAGGAGCAGCTCTTTCGCCTTGCGCGACCCCTGGGCGTTGACGCGCTCGCCCACCAGCGTCGGGCGCGGCTCCTGCACCAGCGGTGTCGCGGTCATCATCGACGCAAGCTGCGGCGGGCCCGGTGCCGGGCGCGGCGCCACCTCGCGGCCGCCAACCGACTCAGCGATCGCCCGGATGTGCGCCGGCGTCGTGCCGCAGCAGCCACCGACGATCGCGACGCCGTGGCGTTCGACGAACTCGGTCAGCACCTTCGCGATGTGCTCGGGTGTCTCGGGAAAGATCGTCTCGCCGTTCGGTCCCTGGCGCGGGATGCCGGCGTTGGGGATGCAGTGCACAGGTACGGTCGCGTGCTCGCCGAGGTAGCGGATCGCGTCGCGCATGTCCTCGGGACCGGTCGAGCAGTTGAGCCCGATCGCGTCGACGCGCAGCCCCTCAAGGATCGCGAGCACCGCCGCGATGTCGGTGCCGAGCAGCATCTTGCCCCCTTGGGGAAGCAGCGACACCGAGCACTGGATCGGCACGCTGCGCCCGACGTCGCGGAACGCTTCACGCACGCCGAAAACAGCGGCCTTGACCTCGAGGATGTCCTGTGCGGTCTCGATGATCACGAGGTCGACGCCGCCCTCGAGGAGCCCGCGCGCCTGTTCGCGGAACACCTCGACGAGCTCGCCGAAGCGGATCCGACCAAGCTCGGGGTCGTCGGAGGCGGGAAGCTGACCTGTGGGCCCGATCGACCCTGCCACCCAGCGCGTTTCGCCGCACGCGGCACGCGCGATCTCGGCGGCGCGGCGGTTGATCTCGACGGTGTGCTCGCCTAGGCCCCACTCGTCGAGCTTGATCCGGCTCGCCTGGAAGGTGCAGGTCTCGACCACCTCCGCGCCGGCATCGAGCATCGACTCGTGCACGCCCTGGATGACGTCGGGGCGGTTGAGAACGAGCGCCTCGTGGCACTTCCCCTGCAAACCGCCGTAGTCCTCGGGCGTGAGGTCGAACTGCTCGAGCGTGGCACCCATCCCGCCGTCGAAAACGACGACGCGGCGGCGAGCCAGATCGATCACGTTCTCGCGAGCCATGAACCGTTGATGCTAAACGGGACGCGGTGCCTGTCGGGCATCGCGGCCGTCAGCGGAGCGCCCGGCCCAGGCTCAACTCTCGGCGCGCGCTGGCCGCTCGCGGACCGCGATCGGCGCGGGCGGCAGCTCGATCGGCGCGGCATGGAGCGCCCGAACGCGCAGCTCGCGCCACGTCATTCCTTCGCGGACCAGCGCCGGCAGACCGAGCGCGAACGCGGTGCCGATCTCGACCGCCTGAAGGATGATTCCGTACGCGAGCGCGTCGGCACGCCCGACGCCGTACGCAGACAGAACCGCCACACACGCCGCTTGGAAGACGCCGATGTTCGACGGCGTCGCCGGCAACACCGCGGTGACGTTCACGGCGAAGAGAACGGCGGCAGCCGCCGCCAACGGTTCCTCGACGTGGATGCCGAGCGAGCTCAAAAGGACGTAGCAGGCGGCGAGCTGCAGGGCCCACGCTCCGGTCTGGCAGATCGATGCCCAAAGCGCGAGGCGGGGACGGCGAAAGACGCGCAGCCCGCTTCGAACTCTCCCGACGAGCTCGCGCGCGAGCGCAGCAAGCGCGGCGATGCGACCCCCGTTAGCCGCCACGTCGCGCGGCACGAGCCAAGGAAAAGCCGCGATCAAAACCACGAGCGCCAACGGAACGGCGACGACGCCGACCAGTGCTGCCGGGCGGGTGCGCAAACCGTCGAGCGAAGAGAGCGTGACAACCGCGAGGGCCGCGAGCGCCGCCAGGTTCAGCACGGTTTGCGAGATCAGCGTTCCAAGCACGATCGGCAGGTGGTCGCGCACGCGGCCGAGCCGGCGCGCGACGACGAGCGCTCGCGAGGGCTCGCCGAGGCGCGCGGGCAACGTCGCCGACATCAGGACGCCGATCATCGTCGCGCGAGCGGCGTCGCGACGCCGGACGCGCACGGTCGCCAGCGCGCTGCGCAAGATCGAGTGCCACGCCTCGGCACGCAGCAGCAGCGATGCGGCCATCAACGCGAAAGCCGCTGCTACCCACAGCGGCGCGGCTTTGATGAGGGCGGCGGCGATGCTGTCGAGCCCTAGCCGCTCGACAGCGAGCCAGGCGAGAGCGACGCCGACGGCGGCGCCGAGCGCCGTAGCGGCGCGGCGAAGCGCCCGCCTGGTGCGTTGTCCGTCGAGCGGCGTCGCCGGCGCGGGCTCGGGAACCGCACACGGTCGCGGAGGCGGCGGCGTCTCGGCCGCGGCAAGGCCGACGCGTGCGCGCAGCCCGCTCGTCCGCGGGGCGGCGATTGCCTGCTCGTAGACGCTCTCGACCTCTTGCGCTACCCGCTGCCAGTCGTAGCGCTCGGCGGCGCGCTCGGCAGAACTTGCGAGGGCCGCCAACCGCTGGCGATCGTGGGCGAGCTCGCGCAACGTCGCAGCGAGAGCGAGGGCGTCGCCCGGGGGGACGAGGATGCCCGGGGGCGCGCCCGCGTCCCCGGCCCTCGCTCCGCCGGTAACGACGTCGCGGTAGCCGGGAATGTCGCTGGCGACCACCGGAGTGCCAGCAGCGAACGCTTCGGTCAGCACCATGCCGAAGCTTTCGCCACCCAGCGCCGGTGCTACGAGCAGGTCGGCGCTGGCGAGGAGGCGCCACTTGGTCCGCTCGTCGACGCGCCCCAGCGCGACGATGCCGTCGTCGTCGATCGAAAGCGCCTCGACCTCTTCCCGGTCGGGGCCGGCGACCACGAGACGCGCCGCGACGCCGGCGCGACGCAAGGCCTCGAACGCGCGCAGCAGCACTGGCAAACCCTTGCGCTCGTCGGCCCGCCCCAGAAACAGCACCTCGAGATGGCCGCGGCCACCGCTGCTGCCGTCTGCGGCGCATTCGGCCGTCACGCTGGCGCGCGCGGCGCGCCCGGCGGCGAGATCGACTCCGTTTGGGATGAGCTCGTAGCGGCCGCCGTAGAAGCGCCGCGCGGTCCATGCAGCAGCTTCGGACACGGCGATGCGCCGAGTGATCTTGCGGTAGAGGCGGCGGCAACCGGCGACGTTGGCCGCGAACCAGTTCGCGGAACGGCTCGTCGAGTAGGCGTGGAAGGTCGCGACCAGCGGCGCGCGTGCGTGTTCGACGGCGAACCAGCTGACCGCGGGTGCGTTCGGCTCGTGCACATGGACGACGTCGAACTCTCCGTGGCGCAGCCACCAGCTGAGGCGGGCGACGCCGTTGGCGGTCAGGCAGAGGTTGGAGAGGGCGCCGTTGGCGGGCAGGGCGACCGTGCGTCCGAGCGGCACCACCCACTCCGGAAGCTCGCGCGCAAGTGGCCGCGCCCCACGGTGAAGCAGGCGCGCCCACCGGTCGTCGGGATCGACCGGCACCATCAGCAGCGCATCGTGACCTCGCGCCCGCAGCGCACGCACGAGCGCTTCGGCGTGCTGTCCTACCCCGCCCGCGTAATTAAGCGAGTAGGGCGAGATAACGGCAACGCGCACCGGCCAATCGTAACGCTGCCCCCGCCGGCCGGGGGCTCGCCCCCAGCGCGCCATGCTCCGGGTAGTGGCAAACTGCAGGGCGAGCGATGGCTCGCAGGCACTTCGTCAAGTACACGTTCCTGGCCGTCGACCCCGCCTGGCGGCGGCTGCCGCGCGACGAGCGTGCTCGCCACAAAGAAGAAGTTCGTGCCGCTTGCGAGGCGTTCGCCGAACAGCACTTTCTGCGCAGCTATTCGCTTGTCGGCACACGCGGCGACTGCGACCTCATGCTGCGCACTGCGGCGCCGACGCTCGACCCGATCCACGAGCTGCACGTGCTCCTCAACCAGACCGGGCTCATGGCCTACGCGCGCATCGCGTACTCGTACCTCTCGGCGACGAAACCCTCGCCCTACGCCGATCGCCCGCAACCGCTCGCGCCGCGCGAGGGACAGGACGGCCGGTACCTCGTCGTCTACCCGATGTGGAAGAAGCGCGAGTGGTATCGCCTGCCGGCCGAGGAGCGGATGCGGATCATGCGCGAGCACATCGAGGTCGGTCGTCGCTTCAGCGGTATCGACACCAACACCACCTACTCGTTCGGGCTCGACGACCAGGAGTTCGTCGTCGCCTTCGACTGCGACGACCCACTCGAGTTCCTGGACCTTGTGGAGACCTTGCGAACCACCGAGTCGAGCAGCTACACGCGCTCGGAAACGCCCATCTTCACCTGCATCCGTTGTTCGCTGACGCGGGCGTTAGACGCACTCGACGGCGAACGCATAGCGATGACCGCCGACGTCGCTCGCTGAACGCTCGCCCGGCTCTCGGCCCCTGCCGGACGTGATCCCGCTCGCCGGTCACGCTTCGCCGAAGCGGCGCGCCAGCTCGACCCTGCGATAGGCGAAGATCCGCTCGATATCGCGGCGCACGAAAAGGCGGTGGGCGAGCTGGCCGAGCGGCCCGAACGGCAGCGCGTAGAACACGCGGTCGCGCACCAAGGTTCCACGCGCATGTTCTTCAAAGGTGTGCGTGTGGTGCCAGAGCCGGTAGGGCCCGGTGACCTGCACGTCGACGAAGCGGTAGGGCGGCTCCCACGCGACGATCGCGGTTAGCCAACGCACCGGAGCGCCGCGAATGCGGAGCGTGTAGGCGATCTCGGCGCCCTCGACGACCGCAGCGGGAGCGCGCTCGATGCGGAAGCGCAGCCACGGCGGCGTGATCGCCTCGAGGTTGCGCGGGTCGGCGAAGAACGGAAAAACGGCGGTGAGCGGTTGCGTCAGGACCTGTTCTTGCTCGAAGCGGTGAACGCGGGTCGCGAGGACGCGTCGCGCGAGATGGCTGCTCGCGACCGACTTGCCGCTCATCGGCGTCCGCCCCCGACACGGGCGAGGGTGCGTTGTAGGAGGGAGGCTGCTACCGTCGGCGCCGGCGAGGTGGCGTCGCGCCGCGCACACACGCTTCGCAAGCGCTCGGCGAGCTCGACGAGCCCGCTCGCGGGTGAGGCGGCCGGGGTAGCCCCCTTGCGTGGCTGCCTGCCGCTGCCCGCCACGGCCAGGAGTTCGGCGGCGCACACGATCGCGGTACGGACGTCTTCGCTGTCGAGCGTCACGAGCGCCTCAAACGTGCGATCGCTGTCCGCCGAAGCGGGCTCGAGACGCTCCCGCGCGACGAGCGCGAAAGTCAGCGCGGGACCGTACGCGACCAGCGACCACTCGCGTGCTAACGGGTGGCGGGGCTCCAAAACTACCTCGGCGAGTGCGCTCATGGGGGAACGGACTCCGCCCGGTCCGCAGTGCAAGGCAAGGCACACCTGCGCACCCTCGGCGAGCGCCTCCCAGCGCGCGAGCGACGAGCGCAGAAAGCGCGCGCGTTGGAAACAGCCGACGATCGCCCAAAGCTCGTCGTTTGCCGCCGCCTCGTCCTCGACGCCGTGGCTCAGCGCTGTGAGCGCGGCTTTCGTCTGGACGTGCGACTGCAGTCGTGGCAGCCGCCGCCGCAGGGCGGCGAACAGCGAGCCGCCGCCAGCGGCCGAGATCGCACCAGCCGGCGGCATTACCGCGAGCTCGTTGGTCGGCGGGCCAGCGGCGATCCCCGCGGCGCGTGTGATAGCGGCCGGCAGCGACACCCCTTCACGCCGTAGCGCTTGCACCCGGCGTAGCTGTTCCACTGCCTGCCCGTCGTACGCGCGGCGCCCGCCAGGCGTCCGCCGCGGTCGCGGGAAGCCGTAGCGGCGCTCCCAGGTGCGCAGAGTGGCGGGAGCGACGCCGACCAACCGCGCTACCTCGCTGAGAGTAAAAAGCCGTTCGCTCGCCGCAGCTTCGCCACCGCGCTGGGCCGCGCCGTCGAGCGACGGCGGGCGACCGCTGGACCGACGCGAACCCGCCCCGTTGCTGCTCGCGATGTGGCTGCCGCCGGTCACGCCGCCTGCCGTGCGGGTGGCGAGCCGAAAGCCGTGGCGCGGGCCGGACGCGCGCTGGTTTTCTCGAGCTCGGCACGTGCCTTCGCCAAGCCGAGCCGGACTCTGCTTTTGACGGTTCCCGTCGGTGAGCGCTCGAGCTCCGCTACCTCGTCGGTGCTCAGCCCGAGCAGCAGGCGCAGGGCGACCGCTCGCCGCTGTTCCACGGGAACGGCACGCAGGGCACGTACCGCTTGGCGCGCGTCGTCGCGTGCCAGCGCGATCTCGTCCGGCCCCGCCGCTGCCGCCAGCGTGCCGCGCTCGCGCGCGGTGAGACGCTCCACCGCACCGGTCGCGGCAGTACGCGAACGGGCGGCATCGAGCGCTCGACAGCGCGCCACCATGGTGATGTAGGTAGCGGCCGACGCCCGCCGCGGATCGAACCGTTCGGGCCGCTGCCAGAGCCCGAGGAAGACGTCCTGCACGACGTCCTCGGCGGCCTCGGGATCGCCCAGCACCCGCGTCGCAGCGGCGCGCGCTAGCGGCGCGCACTCGCGATAGACGCGCTCGAACACGTGCGTGTTCGCCAGGCCCGTCTGCTCCGCCCCCTGCACCGCACTCCACGCTCTGTGTTTCATGCTGAACAAATATAGCTATTCATGATGACTAGCTTTCTTCTCCCACGTGAGCGCGCCGCATGCCACGCTTCCTGCTGCGATGCCGGACGAGCACAACCTGATTGGAATCGCCGAACTGGCCGCCGCTTCCGGCGTGCCGCAAGCGACCCTGCGCACGTGGGAGCGCCGTTACGGCTTTCCGAGACCGCGCCGCAGCCCCTCGGGCCGGCGTCTCTTCGACCGCGACGCAGTCGAGGCGGTGCGCCGCGTCACGACACTGCGTGCCCAGGGACTGTCGCTCGAGGCCGCAATCGCTCTCGCTCGCGACGAGGTCGCTGCTCCGGGAAGCCCCTTCGTGCACGCCGCGAGCGTGGCGGTGGGCGTGTCGCGTCTTGTCGTCACCAAGCGCACGTTGGTCGCGATCAGCCGCGCGATCGAGGACGAAATCGCCTTGCGCCTGCGGGGCGGCGTGGTCGTCGGCTTCTTTCAGCGCGAGCGCTTTTTCCGCCAGTCCGCGCGGCGCTGGGCCGACCTCGCGAGCGCGGCCGACGCTTGTTTCGCCTTCGCCGACTTCCGCCGGGCACGCGCGGGGGCGGTGTGCGAGCTGCCGCTTCCCTCCGCTTCCGAGGCACGTCGCGACTGGGCGATCGTCGCCGCGTCGGGAGAGTTCGCCGTGCTTTTGTGCGGGCGCGAGCTCGCGGCAGCGCCGCGCCTTCAGGACGACCGGCGCCGCCGCTTCGAGGCGTTCTGGACGACGGAAATAGGAGCGATCAAGGCCGCGCTCGCCAGTGCCCGACGAATCGCGCACACTGTCGCCGATGGGGAGAGTCGTGAAGCGCTTGCGCCGCTCGACGAGGTGCTCGAAAGCGGTCGCGTGGCCCCGCCTTCGTTAGCGGCTCTCGTGTCCTTGTGCAACCGGATGGTGCTCTACGCCGGCGAGGGCTTGCCGGAGGAGATCGCGTCGATCTGAGAACTTGACCCGCGGGCGTCCTTGGGCGCGCCCGCGTTCGCGTTCGGCAGCGTCAATCCGCAGCCATCCCGAGTAGTCGACGAGCACCACCCGGTCGCGCAAGCCGAGCTCGTCGAGAGGGTCGCGGTGGCGATCGGTGGATCGCACCGAGTCTGCGGACGCTTGCGACTCGACCGTCGCCTGCCTGTCGAGATCTTCGAGCACGGCCGCGGCCGTCTCGGCGGCGTCCTGCTTGTTCGTGCCGATCACCCCTGTCGGCCCCCGTTTAGCCCACCCTGCAACGTAGAGTTTTGGCAGAGGGGCGCGACTGGCCGGATCGAGCACCCGCCCCCGATCGTTGGGAACGATCCCGCGCTCGGCATCGAAGGGAAGCTCGGGCAAGGGCTCGCTGCGGAAGCCGACCGCCCGCACCACGAGCCCGCACGCGATCGATTCCGTCAGGTCGGTGGCTACCGCAACCACACGACCGCCATCTTCGACAAGCGTGTTGCGCACCACCTCGACGGCCGCGACACGACGGTCGCCGACGATGCGCAGCGGGGAGCGGCGGAAGAGAAAACGCAGCCGTCGCTCGGCGTGCCCGCCCTGGCGGCGCGCGAACTCGCTGAACGTCTCGAGATTGCGACGCCGTGTGGGATCGTCGGCGCGGGCGAGCGTGCTGCGCGAGGCCGGCTCGAGCTCGAGCTCGCGCGGATCGACCACGACCGCACAGCCCGGTATCGCGCCGAGCTCGCGCAGCTCGGGGTTCGTGAAAGATGCCTCGGCCGGCCCCCGGCGCCCGACGATCACCACCTCGCGCACACGGCTGGTCCGCAGCGTCTCCAGAGCGTGGTCGGCGATGTCGGTGCGCGCCAAAAGATCGGGGGGCGAGAGCAGGATGCGCGCGACGTCGGCGGCGACGTTGCCGTTTCCGACCACGACCGCCCGCTCGCACGAGAGGTCGACGGGCAGGTCGCGGTAGTCGGGATGGCCGTTGTACCAGCTGACGAAGGCGCCCGCACCCAGCGAACCGGGAAGGTCCTCGCCGGGTATACCAAGCTCGCGGTCGACCGGCGCGCCGGTCGCCACCACCACCGCGTCGTACACGTCGAGGAGCTCGGAGAGCGTGACGTCGCGGCCGACTTCGACGTTGCCGAGGAAGCGAAACCCGGCGAGCCGCGCGACGCGCTCGAAGGCGCGCGCTACCGCCTTGATGTTCTGGTGGTCGGGGGCCACACCGAAGCGAACGAGCCCCCACGGGGTCGGCAGACGCTCGTAGACGTCGACGGCCACGGCGCCCGGCCGCTGCCGCAAGAGGAACCCCGTGACGTACATGCCGGCCGGCCCGGAGCCGACCACCGCCACCGCTGCCCTAGCTTCGCGCTCGGCCGCTGGCACCTCCAGCAGCCTATCCGCGTGCACGACGAGCGCTGCGGTCAGCGTCCGGTGCCCGCGGCGGGATCACGGTCGCCGGCGGACCCTCCGTTCTCCCAGTCGCCCATCAGCAGCTCGATCGGCGACGAGACGACCTGCGTCTGTCGCACCCGCACCTCTCCGCCGGCGCTGTCGGGCGTAGCCACGTCGCCGGCCACGTTGTCGTCCGCTGGCGTCGAGCCCTCAGCGCTCGCGTCGCGCGCCGGGGCCATCGAGTCCTCCGCCCGATCGGCTTCGCTCGCGCCCCCTGTCGCGGCGGGGCGGTCGGGCTCGACCGCGGACGCCTGCTCGGCCCCGGGCAGATGCTCCTCTGCCGAAGCGGGCGCCTGCTCGGCGACCGCCGGCGCCTGCTGCTCGGCCACAGAGTGCTCCTCCCCGGCCACAGCCGGCGCGCCCTCAGCCACAGCGACTGCCTCGTCGGAAGAGGTGTCCGCCTCCTCGGCCGCGGCCGGCGGTTCCTCGGGCGCTGGCGTGACTTTCTCGGCCGCGAGCGCAGGCCCCTCTTCCACGGGCGCCGCCTGCTCGGACGCGAGCGCCGCGGGGGCGTCGACGCTCTCGACCGTTTCGACGGTCTCGCCCTGAGCGCCGCTTGCGTCTTCCCAAAGCGCAGCCTCTTCGCTAGCTTCGCTGGCCGGCTCTTCCGCCACCCACGTGACGCCGGCAGGGGAGGCGGCGGCGCGCTCCGGCTCAGCGTTCTGGTCTAGTACCAACGTTCCAGCTGCGATGTCGCCGAGGCGCTGTCGCCGCTCGCCGGTACGCCACATGCTCACCAGCCCGACCAGATAGACGGGCAGCGCGTCGACCAGCCGCAAGACGTTGCGCAGCAACACCTCGCGGAACCCGGGCAGGCTGCCGTCGGTGCGGAACACGCGCAGGCGGAAAAGCCGCTTGCCGAGCGTCTGCCCGTTCAAAGCCTCCAGCGCTACGAAGTAGTAGAGCGACCAAAGCACGGCCATCGCGCCGCCCTGCACACCACCGCCGGTCACCCCCTGCACGATCACGAAGATCCCGGCGCAAACCACGGCGTCGACCAACCCGGCGGCGATGCGCCTCCCGTCGACGCGACGACCGCCGTACTCGAGCAGTCCGGCACGGATATCCATGCGCTCCAGATCGGCAGCTCGCCCATCGAGTTGAGAGCGCAGCCGCGATTTGCAGCGGAAGTTGCGTTCGCAGGCGCGCCTACGCTCAGTCCGCAGCGCCGATGTGCGTCACGAGCTCGCCGAGCACGCGGGACCGCACGATGAGCTCGTCGCCGGGGCGCAACCACACGCGCGGCTTGCGCAAGCTGCCGACGCCGGCGGGCGTTCCGGTAGCGACGACGTCGCCGGGCTCAAGCGTCATCAGCGCCGAGAGATGAGCGACGAGCGCCGGTATCGAGTGCACCAGATCGGCCGTCGTCGCCGCCTGCATCCGCTCGCCGTTCAACAAAAGTTCGATGTCGATCGCGTCGTGGCTGCCGGCCTCGTCGGGCGTGACCAGGGCCGGTCCCATCGGCGCCGAGCCGTCGAAAACCTTGCCCGGCATCCACTGCGGGGTAGCGAACTGCAGGTCGCGGGCCGACAGATCGTTGAACAGCGTGTAGCCAGCGATGTGGTCAAGCGCCCGCTCCTCGGGTACGTCCCTGCAGCGCTGCCCGACCACGAAAGCGACCTCTGCCTCGTAGTCCACTTTGGCACTGAGCCGCGGCAGCGGCACGGTGGCTCCCGGCGCCGCGAGCGCGTTGCGGAACTTGGCGAAAAACGTGGGCTGCGACGGTGGCTCGGCCCCTTGCTCCTCGGCGTGAGAGCGGTAGTTGAGGCCGATGCAGACGATCTTCTGGGGAGCGAGGATCGGCGGCTCGAGCGAAACCTCGTCGAGGCGACCGACGGTCTCGCCGGCGTGCACCGCGCCGAGCTGGCCGCTCGCCACCAGGTCGTCGACCGTCGCGGGCCGCGCATCGTCGCCGGCGGTCTCGGTCGCTACGTCGGCGCGGTAGACGACCCCCTCGCGCAAAACACCAGCGCGAACGCAACCCTGTCGATCTCTGTAGTTGACGAGCCGCACGCGGCGCACCCTACCCGACAGGGCGCGTGGGCGGCAGCGAGCGACCGGCTAGTGCTTAGCGCGTGCGCGGCGGCATCGCGCGGGCGCTCGGCGGCTCACCGCCGTGCGTAGATGTCTAGGTCAGACCGCCGCGCCGCACGACGGCTCCTCGTCGGCGATACGGAACGAGGAACCGCAGCCGCAGGACGCTACGACGTTGGGGTTCTCGACCTGGAAGCCCGCGCCCATGAAGCTTTCCGTGTAATCGACGGTCGAACCGTCGACGTAGCGCAGACTCGCCGGGTCGACGAACACCCGGATGCCCTGCGACTCGAAGACGTGGTCGCCGTCGCGTTGCTCGTCGAGCGCGAGCGCGTACTGGAAGCCCGAACAGCCGCCGCCGCGCACGCCGACGCGCAACCCGACTTCCCCCTCGCTTGCGCCCTGCGCGGCCATGAACTCGCGAACCTTCTGAGCGGCGAACTCGGTCAGCGTCACCATCGTGGTGCGATTGTAGGCGCTCGAAGCGGCAACCCCACCTGGCGTAGCGCTATCGTCGCCGGCGTGCCTTCGGTCGACGAGATCAGGGGCCGGATCGAGGCGGCGCTACCGGGCGCGCGGGTGACCGTCGAGGACCTCACTGGCGGGGGCGACCACTTCCGCTGCGAGATCGTCTCCGACCGTTTTCGCGGCCTCTCGCGGCTCGAGCGCCACAAACTTGTGTACGCGATCTTCGGTGACGAGATCGGCGGCCCGATACACGCTCTGTCGCTGAAGACCCTCGCGCCGGAGGAGGCGAAATGACCGAACCATCTCTCAACAACGACGAGCTCACGCGTCAGGAGATCCGCGAGTTCATCGAGCGCGCGATCCGCGAGAACCGCGTAATGCTGTTCATGAAAGGCACGCCCGACCAACCACGTTGCGGCTTTTCCGCGCGTGTCGCGGCGATCCTGAGCGGTCTCGGTGTGCGTTACGCGGCGATGGACATCCTGCCCGACCCGCGCATCCGCGAGGAGCTGTCGGCGCTGTCGGGATGGCCGACAATCCCGCAACTGTTCGTCGACGGCGAGCTGATCGGCGGCTGCGACATCGTCACGGAGATGTTCGAGAGCGGCGAGCTGCAGGAGCTTTTGGGCGTCGACGCAAGCGCCAACGAAGGCGACGACAGCGCACGCGGCCAGCGGACCGAACCGAGTCCGCCCGCCGCGGACACCCCGAGCGGCCCCGCAGCGCGCCCGATCCCGCTCGAGAACAACCTTCGCGACGATTAGACGAGCGACGCGCGCCCGCGGCGCTCGGCGCAGCAGCCGGGAAGGTGCGCGCCGCCCGTGGCGTCCGTCACTCGCTTCTGGCGATGTGCTGCCGCAGATAGCCCTCGCGACGTCGCTGGCAGGGCAAGCAGCGCAACGCGTCGGGGGCGGCGAGCAGGCGCTCGCGCGGGATCTCGCGCCCGCAGTCGATGCAGAAACCGTAGGTGCCGTGGGCGATCGCTCGCAGCGCCGCGCCGATCCGGTCGCGCTCGTCGCGCAACAGCATGAGAGTCGTTTCGTCGAGCTCGCGGTCGTGAAGGTCGCTCGCTACGTCGCTCGGATGGTTGTCGACGTGGGCGAACTCGCTGTCCGGCTCGACCCGCCCGACTCTGGCAAGTGTGGCCTCGAGCTCGGCGAGGCGGGTCTCGAGACGCCTCCGCGCCGCTTCCAATTCGCTCGTGCTCAACGCCATGTCGTCGACGCTCCTGCGCGGCTCCTCCGCAAGAGGCGAGAGCAGCTTGGCTCGCTACCACGCGGCTGTGCACCGCGTTTGCTGCCGAGTTTAGGTGCAGCGGTCGCGGCCGTCCCGGGCTATGGCGACCGGAGGCGCTGCACTAGTCTCCCGGCGAACAGATGCCCGAGCCGGAACAACGCTCGCCGGTCGCGATCGTCACCGACAGTACCTCGTACCTGCCGCCCGAGCTGCTTGCCCGCGAGGGGATCGTCGTCGTTCCGCTTTACATCGTCGAAGGCGAGCGGCAGATTCCCGAGACGGAGATAGACGACCAGGCGGCGTTTCTCGAGCGGTTGCGCCGAAGTGAACGGCTACCGACGACCTCGCAGCCGTCGGTAGGCGATTTCGTCGCCGCATACGAGCCCTTATTGGCGGACGGGCGAACGGTGGTGTCGATCCACATCTCGGGAGGTCTGTCGGGTACCGCCGAGTCCGCTCGCCAGGCGGCCGCACAACTCGAGCGCGAAGGCAAAGGCGGCGAGCGCGTCCACGTGATCGACTCGCGCACCGCGGCTGGGGGCCTCGGTTTCCTTGTTCTCGCCGCTGCGGCCGCGGCGCGTACGAGCGGCACGGCGGCGGCCGTCGAGCAGCGCGTCGAGGCGGCGCGCGCCTCGCTGCGTATGTGGTTCGGCATCGACACGCTCGAGTACCTGCGTCGCGGTGGTCGGATCGGGGCGGCGCGCGCATGGCTCGGGACCGCGCTGAAGCTGAAACCGATCCTGACGGTCGACGGCGAGATGGTCCCGGTCGAGCGCGTACGCACTCACCGGCGGCTTGTCGAGCGGATGGTCGAGTATGCGCGCGAGCTGGCTGATGCGGGTTGCACAGCCTGGGCAGTCCAGCACGTTGCCGATTCCGGCACCGCCGAGACGCTGGTCGAGCGCTGCCGAGCGATCTTCGGGTGCGATCCGTACTTCGTGAGCGAGATCGGTCCGGTGCTCTCAGTACACACCGGCCCGGGGTTGCTCGGCGTCGGCGGGATCGACCCGCGCCTGCTCACGTGACAGCGGCAGCGACACCTCCCGAGGAGCCCGGTGCCGAGCGCCGGGCTCAGGCGGGCAGCGAGCCGCCCAGCCGCGGCCCCGATCGCGGCGGTAGCGAGCTCCCCGCCGGCGATGATCGCGGCGGCAGCGAGCCGCCGCGCACCGTGACGATCGAGGTGCCGGTCGCGACCGCTGTGCGCACGGTGCTTGTGGCGGCGCTCGTGGTCGCCGGGCTTTACCTGCTCTGGCTTGTGCGCCAGCCACTGACCTGGGTCGTCGCCGCTGCCTTCTTGGCGATGGTGCTCGGGGGCCCGGTCCGGCGCCTGGAAGCGATCGTACGTCGCCGCTGGCTTGCGATCGTCTGCGTGTACTTGCTGGTTCTCGCGACTCCCGTCGCGCTCGCTGCGGTCGTCGTACCGCCCCTCGTTCGCGAGGGACAGGAGCTCGCCGCCAACGCGCCGCGCTACGCGCGCGACTTCCAGCGCTTCGTCGAGCGCAACCGGACGCTCGCTCGTCTCGACCGCGACTACCGCGTGACCGAGCGGGTCCGTGCGGAGGCACAGCGCTTGCCGGAGCGCGTGCCGGACGCGGCGCGGGCGCTGCGCGACGTCGGCTTCACGGTCGTGAACTCGCTGTTCGCGATCGTCACTGTGCTCGTGCTGAGCGTCTTCCTAGTGGCCAACGGGCGTCGCTGGGTCGATCTCGCGATCGCGACGCGACCACCGGATCAGCGCGCGATCCTCGCTCGCTGGGTCGACGGTACTGCGCGCGCCGTGGGCGGCTACGCGGCCGGCGCGCTCGTGATCGCAGCGCTGTCGGGAACGCTCGCGTACATCGTCTTGACGATTCTCGGCGTTCCGTTCGCTGCCCCGCTCGGGCTGATACAGGGCTTGTTCTCGCTGATTCCGCTCGTCGGCGCCACCCTCGCTGCCGTTCTGATCGGGCTCGTAACGGTGTTCGTCGATTTCCCTACGACGACGATCGTGTGGGCGATCTGGGCGGTGATCTACCAGCAGCTCGAGAACCACCTCGTGCAACCGCTGGTTCAGCGCCGCACCGTGCAGGTGCATCCCTTCGTCATCATCGTCGCCGTTCTCTTCGGGGCGCAACTACTAGGCGTGTTCGGAGCACTGATCGCGATCCCCGTGGCTGCGTCGGTCGAGCTGGCGCTGCGCGAGTGGTTTGCGTGGCGCGCAACACACCCTCGCCCCGTCGCGCACGGAAGCTGACAGCGAGCGACCGAACCAACGAGCGGCACGCGCTGCGACTCGCCGCGGCACACGTCGTCGCAGCGTTCCTGACGCGCCGTGCGCTCACCTACGAAAGCGGCGAGCGAGGATCTCTTCGTAGAGCGCGTGAATCTCTTCGGCGACGCGTCCGATCTCGTAGCGATGCACGCGTTGTTTGCCGCGCTGCCCCAGCGTTTCTCGCAAGCGTCGGTCGCCCACGACGCGCTCGAGAGCCGCGCACAGGGCTCGTGGCGAATTGTCGGGCGCTAGCACGGCCGCATCACTGGCCAGCTCCGGGATACCACCAACCGCCGGCGCTACCACAGGCACCCCAGCCGCCATCGCTTCGATCACGAAAAGCGGGCTGCCCTCGAAGTCTGAGCTAAGAGCAGCCACATCGAAAGCCGATACGAGACGCGCCGCGTCGGGACGGGCGCCAGCGAACCAGGTGCGATCGGCGACACCCGCTGCGTGTGCAGCCTGGACGATTCGCTCCCGCTCGGGCCCATCACCAACCAGCACGAGCTTCACGTTGGTGCTCGCGCGAAGCATCGCGACAGCCTGGACGAGCTTGTCGAGCGCCTTTTCGCGGCGCATCACCGCTACCGTGCCGATCACGAGATCGCTCGCGGCGAGCCCGAGTTCCGCCCGCGCTTGCGACCGGGGCAGGGGGTCGGCAAGACGCCGGCCGGCGGGAATGACGACCACCCGCTCGCGGGGTATGCGCTCGACCTCGACGAGACCACTCGCAACCCAGTCGCTGACAGCTACGAAGCGGTCGGCCAACGGAGCGATGAGTGCTCTGTCGACGATCGAGCGTGGGCGCCAGCGCTGGAAAGCCCACGCGTGCTCGTGCACGACCGTTGCCGGCACCCCGGCCGCTTTCGCGCACAGCGTCGCCCACAGGTTGGACCCGAACATGTGCCCGTGGACGAGCGTGACGCGCTCTCGGCGCAGGTAAGAGATGAAGCGACGGAACTTATGCACCTCCCGTCGCCCTTTGCGTCCCACCGCGAAGAACGGAATATCTCTGTCCGCCAGCTCCTCGGCAACTGCGGTCGGTGCCGAGCGCGTGACTGCCAGGCGCGCATCGACTTCGCGTCGGCGTAACTCGTGAACGAGATCAACCGTGAACACCTCGGCACCACCGAGCCCCGACGTGAGCTCGTGCAGAACGTGCACAACGCGTATGGGCTCCCGAGAACTCCTCACGGTCACGCCTATCGCGTGGTCGCCGTTGCAGCTCGTCTGCGGGCGCGTGGCGCCGTCCACCGTCGACGGCGCTGCGAGGCTTGCGGCGAGGATGCTCTCTGCCGGTCGGGTGCCGCTGCAAGATCGGGCAGAGCGAAGGCCAGGGCCAACAGCAACCAGAGCTGCTTCCCGTACTGCTGCGAAAGCCAAACAATCGCAACCGCATATGCAACCAGCGCGACAAAGAGCGCTCGCGCCGCGACCGCGAGGTGGCGGTCGCCGATGGCCTCGGCCCGCAGCCAGGCACGCCGGCACGACGCGAACGCGATTCCGAGCAACGCGACGAAGAGAGCGAGTCCCGGCAACCCGGTCTCGGCCGCGACCTCGAGATAAGCGTTGTGGGCCACCTTCGGGTCGACAACGATGAACTGTGTTTCACGCAAGAGACCGGGCACAAGCAGGTAGCGCCCTGCCTCCTCGGGGAAGTTGCCCACGCCGACTCCGAGCAGCGGGTTGGCTTCGATCATCCGTGTCGCGACTGTCCAAAGGTCGGTGCGCCCAGTCCCCGAGCCCGGGTTGATGATCCGCGCCCGCACCTCGGGCGGTGCAATGGCCGAGAAATAAGCAACGGCCAGACCGCACAAGACAATTACCGCTGCAAGCGCCCGTCCTCGCCGTCGCTGCGCCACAGCGACCGCGGCAACCGCCGCGGCGGCCAGCGCCACGAGCCCTCCCCGCGAGCCCGTGAGAAACACGGCCAGGCAAGCGATGACCGCAAAAAGCGACCAGAGCGCACGCTCGACCGAAGCGCGTCCACGCGTGATAGCCAAGCCAACGCAGAACGCGATGCTCGCCACAGACAGCGTCGCGAACTCGTTGGGGTCGGTGCCCACGGCAACGAATCTCCCCTCGGTGGCACTTAGCGACGGCCCGAACAGCAGTCCAGCAATCACTGCCGTGACCGTTCCGAGAGCCCACCCTTTAAACACAGTCAGCTTCGCGCGAGCATCGGTGAGAAAGGCGTACGCGACCAAAACCAACGCGATGTCCATCCAGAGCCGCATGAGCGGTGGCCCGCTCGCGGCGGGTTCGCTTGCGTGCACGACGCTCAAAGTCGTCCATACGCCGAACAGGAGCAGGACCGCCAAAACGGCGGGGCGCTCCACCGCAAGATGGCGCAACCCGGCGCTGTTGACTGCTACAGCACCGAGCCACACGGCGAAGAGGAGAACGCCGAGCAGCTTTGCTGCAGTGACACCGTTGAGCAACAGCGGTGTTGTCTCGAGGATCGCGAGGTAGGTAAACAACGCGAGCCCGGCAACCGGGCGGACGACGGTCACCAGAAGCAGCACCAGCCCGAGCGTGACACCGACGGCGGTTGTGGGAGCTAGCGCCGCAAGCGCGCCGATCACACAGGCAAGGAGCGCTGCGCCAGCTAGGGGCAGCCACGTTCTGAAAGCAATCGCGTGCGGCATCGAAGCGGTCCTGTCAACGACCGTAGGCTACGAGTTATCGGAGCTCCGAGTGCTGAACCGACGCCGATCGCGCGGATAGCGGCCGAGCGCGGCGTAGCCGCGAACGCGGCGGCCCAGCTAGCGATTCAAGCAACCACAGCGGCGTTCACTGCGCTGCTGACCGTGCTCTTGGCGCGACTCCTCGGTCCGCGTGACTTCGGCGTTCTGAGCGTTGGCATGGCGGTCGCGAGCGTCGCTTCTCTCGTTGCGGACTTCGGCGTGTCGCACGGCGCTGCGCGCTTCCTCGCCGAGAGGAGGGCTGTGCCGTCCGGCTTGCGGCAGGTCGTCGTCCTTGCTCTGCGCGTGAAGACCGCGCTCAGCGTCGCGAGCGTAGCCGCATTGTGGGCCTTATCGCTCTTCGCACCCGCTGTCTTCGCCGAGCCCGAGATCGGGCCGGTTATCCGCATCCTCGCTCTCGCTGTCGCGGGAGACTCGTTCATGCAGTTCGTGGCTGCCGCCTTCCAAGCCACGGGACGTATCCCAGCCGGCCTGCCGATGGTGCTGTTTAAGAGCACCAGCGAATTCGTGTTGACGGTGACTCTCGTGCTCGCCGGCGCGGGCGTGGTCGGCGCGGCACTGGGACGCGCCTCGGGCTATGTGATCGGCGCACTGGTAGGACTGGGAACTCTCTTCGTGGTCTTGCCGCGGGCAGGCGCGAGTGGCGAGGAGGAGCACGGGTTCGACCCCGTGTCTACACGCCGACTCTTCACCTACTCGTCGGCGATCCTGGCGATCGACGCCACGATGATTCTGTTCAACCAGATCGACGTGCTGCTCGTCGGAGCGCTCATGGGATCAGCTTCCGCGGGCATCCTGGCCGCACCTCTGCGACTTACAGCGTTCCTCCAGTACCCGGGGCTCTCGCTCGCTGCAGCGATCGCTCCGCGGCTCGCGCGCGCGCCCGACGAGCAGCAGCCGCGCGTCGACACACTCATGGCCGGGCTGCGGGCGATCGCCCTCCTCCAGTTCGCCGTGCTGCCGCCAGTACTGCTCTGGGGCGAGGCGATCATGCGTTTCGCGCTCGGTTCACGCTTCGAAGACTCTGGGGCCGTTTTGTCTGGTCTGGCCCTGTACGTTTTCCTGCTCGGTTTCGGACCGCTCGTGACGATGAGCGTCAACTACCTTGGCGACGCTGCGAAGCGCGTGCCGATCGCCATCGCTGTGCTCACGCTGAACGCGGCTGTAGATGTCGCTCTCATTCCCGTCATCGGCCTCGCTGCACCGATCCTCGGAACGTCGCTGTCGTACACCCTGTACGTCGCGGCGCACGTACGCCTGCTCGAACGCACGCTCGCCCTCCCCCTCGGATCAGCCCTGGGAACGGTGGCAAGAGCAGCGGCAGCGGCCGCCCTCACGACTCTGGCGCTGTTCCTTGTTGTGGGAAGTGCACCAGAGGGCCGGTGGCTGCCAGCGGCGCTGATCGGCGCACTGGGCCTCTACACCGCGGCTCTACTCGCTGTCGGCGAGCGCGCCCCGCTGCGGGCGCTCGAAGCGTTCCGCGAGAGGCGCAAATCCCGGTGAACGGTTTTCGCTAGCGACGCCCCGCCAGCCAGGTCGCGAGCGCGGCGACACCGCCACCGAGAACGAACCCGGCGGCGAGCGCACCGACAAGCGCGGCGCGCCGGTGGCGGTTGAACTGCAGCCGCCAGTCGGCGAGCTCGTTCGTTTTCGCCTGCAGCTCGACGAGCGAGCCCGCGAGCTCGCGCCGCGCCTGCTCGATCGACTGCCGGATTTCGTCGGTCGATCGCGCCATCTCTAGATCCCTTCGCTATCCGCTGCGCTTGCCGACAGACGCTCACGGGTGACGCGCGCCTCCTCGATCGCGAGCTGGGGCGTCGGTGGCGTGCCGCGGCGCACCAGACGCCACGCCAGCCAACCAGCGCAGGCCGCTGCAATCAACAGCAGCGCTGTCACGACCGCGTACCCGACCCAGGCGTTGGCACCGAGGAGATCGGCGAGCAGCAAGGCGAGCGCGTGCAGCGCGGTCACGACAGCGGCGAGCACGAAAACCCCGGCCGCAGTACCCACCACAGCACCGCGCCAAAGGCTCGAGACCTTCTCGCGCACCTCAGCCTTCGCGAGAGCGATCTCCTCGCGGACGATCCGCGCCGAATGCGTCGAGATGTCGGCGACGATCTCGCCGAGCGAGCGCGGCGACGGCCGCTGCTCGTCGACTTCGCTCGGCTCGTGCTGTCGCTGCGCGGAACTCACCTTCTGGCCAGACGTCGCAGTAGCGCCGCCAGCGCGACACCGGCCGCGAAAGCGAGCGCGAGCTCGATTTGCGGTCTGGTCGTGGCGCTGTCTTCCGCCGGCGGCGACTCGTCGAGGTGCCGCTCGCGCGCGGCCTCCGTGCCGGCGGCCGTCTGTGGTTCGAGCGTCACGAGCGGTCGTCCGGTGGAGCTTCGCCCGTGACGCGCACCCAGATCGCTGCCGCAAGACGGTGCGCGACGAACGCCGCGAGCGCTCCCGTCGCTGCCAACAGCCCGTTCCACGCGAGCCGCTTCACCACCTCGCTCCCTGCCATCGCGTCGGATTCAAGCAGAGGAGCGGGCGGCAGCGCACCACGGCCAGCGCCGCATACGCCAACTGCGAGCGGCGACGAGGCTCTTCTCTTGCCGCTCGACGCCCCACGCCGGAAGCTGCGGGCGCGCTGTCAAGCGCGCGCCGGCTCGAGCTCGAGCCCGCTGCAGAGCGCGTCGACGACGAGCTGCTTGGCGCGCTCGAACTCCTCTTCCGTCGGTGGCAACATCGCGAAGATCCAGGCGGTCAACAGCTGCTCGATCGCGCCGTAGAAGAACAACGCTCCGTAATCGGCCGGGATGTCGCTGCGGAAAGTCCCCTCGCGCTGGGCACGTTCGACGATCCGCGCGATGCCGTCGTAGGCTTCCCGAATCTTGTCGAGATGCCGCGCCCCGAACGAGTGCGAGGAGCGCGTCACCTCGACGATGATGACCTTCATCAGGTTGGGGTCGTGACGGTAGGAGTCGACGATGAACGCCGCCACCTGGGCGAGCTTCTCGCGCGCAGGAAGCTCGCGGGCGTCGATCTCGGCGATCGCGTCGAGCATCAGCTGCCAGCGCTCGAGAAAGAGCGTGTTGAGGATCTCTTCTTTGGATTTGAAGTAGTGGTAGACGAGGCCGTAGGCGACTCCGGCTTCGTCGGCGACGTCCGACACCCGGCACTGGTGAAAGCCGCGTTCGGCGAACACACGAATCGCCGCGTCGAGGATCTGCCGTCGCCTGTCGGCCGAACCGCCGGAAGTGGAACGTTCTCCCGCTGCCATTGCAAGTGAGTGGGGCGGCGGCGGCTCGGTGCAGCCGGTGCCGGCGACAGCGAGCGACCCGCCGCGCTTGATTGACGAGTCAATCTGGAGTCTAAAGTGCCGGCGGGTTTGCTTCACTCGCGCCTTGCTCTTCGCCGGACAGCACCGCTCGAAGCGCCACTGCGCGGCGAGCGGGTCGAGGTGCCTGGAGCTCCGCTGCCGCCCGCTCCGATGCCGTTACTGCGTGGAACGAGACCGCTGAAGCAGTGGTGCTATGTGCTCTTCGCCACGCCCGAGCTCGCGATCTGCGCAGCCGAGGCGAAGGTGCTCGGGGTACCGCGACGCTGGTGGGCGCTCGCAACGCCAGCTGGCGAGCTGCGCGGCGTGACGGGCGCGAGTCGGCGCCGCCTTCGCATCGCTCCGGAGCGTGTCGCCATCCGCGGCGAGGGCGAGACAGTGACGATCGAAATCCAGCCGCGCTCTCCCGTGGAGGTGGCCTCGCCGGAGGGGCGCGACTACATCTGGACACGCAAGCGTGTCGGCCCGGCGCGCGCCGAGGTCGCGATCGCCGGCGAGTGCCACACCTACGAGGGCTACGCACTCGTCGACGAGAGCGCCGGCTACCACCGCCGCCGCACCGTGTGGCGCTGGAGCGCCGGCATCGGCCACGGCACGAACGGCAAGACCCTCGCCTGGAACCTCGTGGCGGGAATCCACGACGACGAGCGCGCCAGCGAACGCACGGTCTGGATCGACGGCGTTGCGCACGAAACCGAGCCGGTGCAGTTCGATAGTGACCTCAGGTGGGTGCGCTCGCGCTCGGGATGCTTGCTCGAGTTCGAACCCTGGGCGGAGCGGCGCGAACAGCTTTCCCTCGGCTTCGTACGCGTCGACTATCGCCAGCCGTTCGGCGCGTTCCGCGGCACGCTCCCCGGCGCGATCGACTTGGTGCGCGGCGTGGGCGTCATGGAGTCGCACGACGCGCGCTGGTGAGCGAGCGGTACACGCTCGGCACCCGGTGTTCGAGCACCGGCATCCGCGCGCGCACTTGGCGCTGCAAGTCGCGGTCGAGGCGCGCGCCCGCGACTCCTTCGCCGGCGGCGACACGCGCGAGCACAGCTCCCCACGGGTCGACTATCAGCGAGTGACCGTAGCTCGCTAGTCCTGGCGGATGTTCGCCGACCTGGCCAGCGGCGAGCACGAACACCTGGTTTTCGATCGCGCGCGCCCGCAGCAGCACCTGCCAGTGGGCGCGGCCGGTCGGGACGGTGAACGCGGCGGGCAGCGCGATCACCTCGGCGCCGCGGAGGGCGAGCTCGCGGAAGAGCTCGGGGAAACGAAGGTCGTAACAGATCGCAAGCCCAAGCTTCGTGCCGTCGACCAGCTTGCTCACGACCGCTTCGTCGCCTGGCGCCTCGGTGTCGGACTCGCGGTAGCTCGCACCGCCCACGTCGACGTCGAAGAGGTGCACTTTGCGGTAGACGGCGCCGATCTCGCCGTCGGGGCGCACGTGCACGCTGGCGTTCGCCGGTCGAGCGCCGGGGCGGAGCTCGAGGATCGAGCCGGCCACCAGGTCGATCGCGAGCTCGCGGGCCAGCTCGCGCGCCCAGGTGATCGTCGGACCGTCGAGGGGCTCGGCGTTGCGGGCAACGAACTCCGGGCGACCGAGCCGGTTGAACTTCTCGGGCAGCACGACGAGCGCGGCGCCATGCCCGGCGGCGCGGCGGACAAGCTCTTCCGCGCGCGCGAGATTGCGTGCCCGGTTCTCGCCCGAGTTCAGCTGCACAACGGCCGCGACCACGGCCGCGAGTCTACGAAGGTGGGTCCCGACAGCGAGCGACTGCCCCAACCGCGCTCTGCGCGCTGGCAACGCCGGGGTGCGGGGGCGGGAACGGCGCCTCGCGTGAGCGTTTCGGACGGGCACGCCACGCCGGGAGCCACGCCGTGTTCGCCGGCCACGACCGGCACCGTCCGCACATCCGCTCCAGCCGCGATCGTGGAGGCGCGACCGCGCCGTCTCCGGCACGGGTCCTTGCGGTGCGCCCCGCGTGGGCGCTCGCGGGCGATCGTGGAGGCGCGACCGCGCCGTCTCCGGCACGGGTTCCGCTGCTCGGGTTCCACGAAGTGCGCGATCCGCCGCCCGTCGCTCGCTACCCCGCCCTCTACCTCGATCCGGCGAAGTTCGCGATGATCGTCGACTGGCTGCGGCGACACGGTTTTCGCGCGATTACTTTGGCGCGTCTCGTGGCGGCTTGGCGCGGGCGCGCTCAGCTCCCGGCGCGGCCCATAGTTCTCACCTTCGACGACGGCTATGCGAGCGTCTACCGCAACGCGTTTCCCCTCCTCCGGCGGCTGCGCTGGCCGGCGGTGGTCAACCTCGAGATCGCCGCGCTGCACTCTCCCGACCGACTTCGCCCCCGACAGGTGCGGACCCTCGTGGCGGTCGGGTGGGAGATCGCGTCGCACACGCTCACGCACCCCGATCTCACACGCACAGGTACGGCCTAGCTCGAGCGTGAGCTACGCGGATCGCGACGCGCGATCGCACGCCTTTTCGGTGTCCTGCCCACCGCGATCCAGTCGCGCTGAGGCGGATCATTTTCGCCCGCGACGAGCCGTTGCCGAGCCTCTTCGCGCTGCTCTCACACGCTGCAGGCCGCCGCGCACCGAGCGCGGCGAGCCTGACGGCGCCTGCCTTCAGCCCTCGCGCTCGCGCATCCGCTTCAGCGCCTGGAGCAGCAACTTGCGGTGCATGGCGGCGATCAGATCGTGCAGCGGATCGATGCCGGCCTCGATCAGGGCGACGGCGCTCTCGGTCGGCATCCGCCCGACCAAGCGCTCCATCAGCACCGCGATCTCCTCGCGCGCGAGCTCCTCGAGCAGGCGCTTGTAGCGCAGCGTGTCGTAGACCGTGAAACCGAGGCGCTCGTCGTAGCCACCGGCGCGGAAGCGGCCGATCGCCTCGACGATCTGCACATCGAGCGGCGCGTAACCCTGCTCGTCGGGCGAGAGCACACCGAGCTCGGCAAGCCGGTCCAGCACCGCGCCGGGAACGCCGTAGCGCTGCTCTAGCTCGGCACGCGACACCCGCTCGCGCTCGCCGGCGAGAGCACGCTCGAGGATGCGGTCCTCGAGTTCGACGAGCGCACGCGCCCGCTCTGGATCCTGTTCGAGCATCGCTTTGATCAACCGCAGCGGGAGGAAGCGCTCTTCCTGCAGCTGTTTGATGAGCTTGATGCGGTCGACGAACTCGCGCGGGTAGTAGGCCATGTTGCGCGAGGTCTTGACCGGCTCGGGCAGCAAGCCCTCGCGCAGGTAGTGCTTGATCGTCGCGGTGCTGACACCGCTCTCGCGCGCAAGTTCGCTGATCTTGAGCAGCCCGTCGCGCTGCGAGCGCCCGCCCGGGCGCTCGACCGCCACCCCAGCGCGCGCAGCGCGGGTCGCCTTGCTTTCCCCGTCCTTGCGCGTCGCCGCTCGGCTCACGCGGTCGCCCGTTCGGCACTCGGCCGCGCTACGACCCCGCGCTCGCTGAGCGCCGCGATCTCCTCTGCGCTATATCCCAGTTCGCGCAACACCTCGTCAGTATGTTCGCCGAGCGACGGTCCTGGTCCCGCGGGGGCGCCCGGCGTGCGCGAGAGCTTCACCGGGACGCCAAGCACACGCACCGGACCGGCCCCCGGTTGTTCGATCTCGACGACCATCTCGCGCTCGCGAACGAGCTCCGACGACAGCGCTTCGCTGAGCTCGAGCACCGGCTCGAGGCAGCAGTCGTGCTCGGCACCGAACTGCGCCCACTCCTCGCGCGTGCGCTCCTTGAAGATCCGCTCGAGCTCGCGCCGCGTCTCGGAGTCGGGGCCGTCGAACTGGCGCTCGATCAGGTCCTCGCGGCCGATGCCACGACAGAACGCTTGCCAGAACTTGGGCTCGAGAGCGCCCAACGCCACCCAGCCATCCTTGCACGGGTAGGGTCGGTAGCAGACGAGCCCGCCCGCCAGCTCGAGCAAGCCGCGGCGCGGCTCCTGGCCGTCGCAGAAGTAGCGCGCCGCGACCATCGCCAGCCACGACAGCGCACCGTCGGTCATCGAAACGTCGACGAACTGGCCTTCGCCCGAGCGCTCGCGCTCCCACAGCGCCGCCATGATCCCGAACGCCGCCATCAGCGAGCCGCCGCCGATGTCGGCGATCTGCACCGCGGCCTGCACCGGCGGTCCGTCCTTGTCACCGGTCAAGCCGAGGATGCCATTGAGAGCCAAATAGTCCATGTCGTGCCCGGGGCGGTCGCGCAGCGGGCCGGTCTGTCCGTAGCCGGTTATCGCGCAGTAGACGAGGCGGGGGTTCTCGCGCCGCAAGCGCTCGTAACCGACACCCAGGCGATCCATCACGCCCGGGCGGAACGACTCGACCAGCACGTCGTACTCGCGCACCAGCCGCAACAGCACCTCGCGACCAGCCTGCTCCTTGAGGTTCAGGCGCAGCGATCGCTTGCCGCGGTTGAGAGCCAAGAACAAGGCCGACGCCGCCGACCGCTCGGCGCCCTCGTAGTGGGGCGGCGACCAGCGCACATAGTCGCCCATGCCGGTGTCCTCGACCTTCAGAACCTCGGCGCCGAAGTCGGCGAGCAGCATCGTGCAGAAACCGCCCGGCAAAAGGCGCGAGAGGTCGAGCACCTTGATCCCCGATAGAGCTCCCATCGCTTCCCCTCCTCCGTCGCTGGTGAGTCTTGGCGGCCGGCGCTAGGCGCGAGCACCGCCCGCGACCTCGGCGAAGACACCGACCTCGCGCCGCGGGACGCCGAGCAGCTCGCGCGCCTCCGCCACCGTCGCCGGGCGGCGGCCGACGGCTTCGACGATCTTCCGCGCTTGCGCGATCAGATCCCCGTTGGAGCGCGCCATCTCGCCGTTCGGCAGATAGAAGTTGTCCTCGAGACCGGCACGGACGTTGCCGCCGCTCGCCGCGGCGGCGGCGATCAGCCGCCACTGGTCGCGGCTGATGCCGATCACCCCCCAGTTGTTGCGCGACTCGGCGCCACCCGGCACCTCGTCGGCCATGTAGCGCAGGTGGCGCGGTGTCGCGGGGATGCCGCCGAGCACGCCCATCACGCACTGCACCTGCAGGGGCTCCTCGACCAAGCCCATGTCGATCAGCGGCGCGAGGCTCGCCACGTGACCGACGTCGAAACACTCGTGCTCGGGACGGATACCGAGCTCGCGCATCGCCCGGCAGAACTCGATGATGGTGTCGAACGAGTTCTCGAACACCATCTTGAAGACGAAGTCCTTGCGCCGCGGCGAGTACTTGGCGTAGTTCATCGAGCCCATGTTCAGCGCGGCGACGTCCGGACGGAGCTCGCGCAGGTAGGCGATCCGCTTCTCGACCGGCACCCCTACCGCCCCGGTCGAGTAGTTGATGATCACGTCGCCGACCTCTTCCAGGATCGCGCGCGTAATAGCGCGGAAGTCCTCGATCTCGAAACTCGGCGTGCCGTCGGGGCGGCGGGCGTGGATGTGGATCATCGCCGCGCCCTCGTCGACCGCCCGACGTGCTTCGGCGGCGTACTCCTCCGGCGTGTAAGGGATCGCCGGACACTGCGCGCGGTTCGCCACGACGCCGGAGATCGCGCACGTGATGATGCAAGCGTCCTCGAAGCGGCTCACGTTCTCCCTCCTCCCGGTTCGCTCTCGAAAGCCCTCGCCGCCACGCTCAAACCGGCATCACGCCGTCAAACCGGCATCACGCCGTCAAACCGGCATCACGCCGTGCTTCTTGCGCGGTCGCTCGACCCGCTTGCCCTCGGCCATCTCGAGCGCGCGGATGATCGTCGGGCGCGTCTCGCGGGGATCGATGATGTCGTCGATCATCGCGTTGCCAGCGGCGATGTAGGGATCGATCGTGCGGCGAATGCCTTCGATTAGCTGCGCGCGCGTGGCGTCGGGGTCGTCGGAAGCTTCGATCTGCTTGCGAAAGATGATGTTCACCGCGCCCTCGGGCCCCATCACCGAGATCTCGGCCGACGGCCAGGCGACGATCAGGTCGGGCTCGTACGCCTTGCCGCACATCACGTAGTAGCCGGCGCCGTACGCCTTGCGGATGATCACCGTGATCTTCGGCACCGTCGCCCGCGAGACGGCGTAGAGCATCTTGGCGCCGTGACGGATGATCCCCTCGCGCTCGACTTTCGTGCCGACCATGAAGCCGGGCACGTCCTGGAGGAAGACGAGCGGGATGTTGAAGGCGTCGCAGAGGTTGATGAAGCGCGCTGCTTTGTCGGCGGAGTCGTTTTCGAGAATGCCGCCGAGGTGCTTGGGCTGGTTCGCGACGATGCCCACCGGCCGCCCGCCCATTCGCGCCAGACAGGTGATGATCGTGCGCGCGAAGCGCGGCTTGATGTCGAAGATCTCGCCGTCGTCGACGATGCGACGGATGACGTCGTACATGTCGTAGGGGTGCCGCGGCGAATCGGGCAGGATGTCGAGCAGCTCCTCGTCCATGCGGTCGACGGGGTCACTCGTCTCGCGCCGCGGTGGCTGCTCGTCGCAGTTCTGCGGGAAGAACGAGAGGTAGCGCTTGATCGCGGCGATGCACTCCTCGTCGGAGGCGACCTCGAGGTCGCCGACTCCCGAGACGCGACAGTGCACCTTGGCGCCGCCTAGCTCTTCTTGCGTGACGTCCTCGCCGGTCACGGCGCGCACGAGGTGCGGTCCGGCGAGCGCCATCGAGCCGCGGCCCGACACCATCGGCACGAAATCGGCGAGGCCGGGAATGTAGGCGGTGCCGGCCGCACAAGGTCCCATCAGGGCGGCGATCTGGGGGACCACGCCGCTCATGATCACCTCTTCGCGGAAGAGGTCGCCCGAGCCGGCGAACAGCGATCCCGCTGCCTCCTGGATGCGCGCCCCCGCCGAGTCGAGCAGCCAGATCATCGGGATCCGCTTCTCGAGCGCCATCTTGCGTAGGCGCTGCACCTTGAGCTCGCCGGTCATTCCCATCGAGCCGGCCATGACGGTGAAGTCGTAGGCGGCGCAGCAGGCAAGCCGACCGTCGATCTTGCCGAAGCCGCAGATCACACCATCGGCAGGGGCGTCCTTGCCTTCCATCGCCCGCTGCGAGAAGTGCGGGCGGCCGTGGATGCCGATCTCGGTGAAGGTGCCCTCGTCGAAAAGCAGCGCCAGGCGCTCGCGCGCCGTGAGCTTGCCCTTGGCGTGCTGTTCGGCGATCTTCTCGGGTCCGCCGCCGAGCTTGATCCTTGCGCGCCGCTCGTGGAGTTCCTCGACGAGCGTTCGCAACGGCGGGCGAGCTACCAGTTCGCCGGCGCCGGCGCGAGCGGGCCGTTGCCCGCCCGCGCCGGCCGCAGCGGCCGAACCCGCCCCTCGTTCGCCCCCGGTTGCGGGGCGGGTGTCCTCCTCCCTCAAGCCTTGGTCAGCCATCATCGCCCCTTCCACTGCGGCTCGCGCTTCTCGAAGAAAGCACGCACACCCTCCTGGATGTCCTCGGTCGTGAAGGCGAGCGAGAGCTGGCTGCGCAGATATTCGAGCGCCTGGTCGAGCGGCATGTCGAGCTGGCGGTACATCGCCTCCTTGCCAAGGCGCATGATCACCGGCGACTTCGCGGCCAAGCGGCCGGCCCAGTCGTCGACCACTTCCCAGAAGCGGTCGGCGGCTACGACGCGGTTGACGATGCCGAGCCGCTCGGCCTCGTGCGCGTCGATCCGCTCGCCGAGCAGCAGCAGCTCGTTGGCACGCTTGCGCGGCACGTTGCGGTAGATCAGCGCCATGATCATGAACGGAAAGGCGCCGACGTTGATCTCGGGGGTGCCGAACTCTGCTCCCTCGCGGGCGATCACGAGGTCGCAGGCGAGCGCGAGACCGAGCGCCCCGGCGAGCACGTGACCGTTCGCGGCGCAGATCGTCGGCTTGCCAAGGCCGAGCAGGGCGCGAAAGAGGCGTGGGAAGCGTTCCGTGCCGAAGTGCTTGTGCACCAGCGGCACGTCGGCAGCGAACGCATCGAGGCTCGCGCCCGCTGAGAAGACGCGCTCGTGCGACGACGTCAGTACTAGGCAGCGGACGGCGTCGTCACTGCGGGCGCGTGCCAGCGCGTCCTCGAGCTCGCCCATCAGTTCGGCGGTGAGGGCGTTGCGGTTCTCGGGGCTTGCCAGCGTTACGCGCGCCACACCGCGCTCGTCGACCTCGTAGCGGATCGATCGGTATCCGCCGTCTTGCTCTGCCGTCATCCCCTTCTCCGGAAGTTGTGCTGGCTTCGCGGCCGGTTGTCGCTGACTCGCACGCACGCTGCGTGCGACTGCTGCGCCCGCACCGTACCACGAAAAGCAGAAAGTGGGAAGTACGACTGTTTACTTTTCGCGCCGTTCGCGCTACCGTGCCTGCCATGAGCACGAGCGGAACCGTCATCAAGCCCGACCACCAGGCGCGGCGCCGGCACTTCATCTTCAACGACGAGCACGAGCAGCTTCGGGAATCGATCCGCCGCTTCGTCGAGAGCGAGCTCCGCCCCCACGCCCAGGAGTGGGAGGAGACGACGTTCCCGGACTGGGTCTTCCGGCGGATGGGCGAGCTCGGGTTCCTCGGCCTCTCCTATCCCGAGGAGTACGGCGGCCAAGGAGGCGACTACTTCTGCAACATCGTGCTTGCCGAAGAGATGGCGGGCTGCGACTGCGGCGGCCTCGCGATGGGCGTGGCGGTGCACACCGACATGGCGACGCCGCCGATCCTCGCCTTCGGCACCGAGGACCAGAAGCAGCGCTACCTGGTCCCGGCAATCAAGGGCGAGAAGATCGCCTGTCTCGGGATCACCGAGCCGGACGCCGGCTCCGACGTCGCCGGCATCAAGACGCGTGCCGTGCGGCAAGGCGACGAGTGGGTGATCAACGGCTCCAAGACCTACATCACCAACGGCCACCGCGCCGACTTCATCGTGCTCGTCACGAAGACCGATCCCGACGCCGGCTACGACGGCTTCTCGCTGTTCTTGGTCGACATGGACTCGCCGGGCGTGGTGCGCGAGAAGAAGCTCGAGAAGCTCGGCATGCACGCCTCCGACACAGCGCTGCTGGCCTTCCAGGACGTGCGCGTCCCGCACGAGAACCTGCTCGGCGAGGAGGGCAAGGGCTTCTACCACATCATGTGGGAGCTCCAGGGCGAGCGACTGATCGGGGCAGCAGGAGCCGTCGCCGGGGCCCAGCGGCTCTTCGACAAGACGCTCCAGTACGCAAAGGAGCGCACCGCCTTCGGGCGTCCAATCGGCAAGTTCCAGGCGATCCGCCACAAGTTCGCCGAGATGGCGACGAAGATCGAGGCGGCGCGGCAGATGGTCTACACCACCGCCTGGCGCTTCGCTAACGGCGAGTACCCGGTGCGCGAGATCTCGATGGCGAAGCTGTACGCGTCGCGGATCGCCTGCGAGGTGGCCGACGAGTGTCTCCAGATCCACGGCGGCGCGGGCTACATGAAGGAGTACGGGATCGAGCGGGCATGGCGCGACCTGCGCCTCAACCGCATCGGCGCCGGCACCGACGAGATCATGCTCGAGGTGATCGGCAAGTCGTACGGGCTGTAGGTGCTCGAAGGGAACGGCGAGCGCCGACCGGTCCCGCCTTTCGAGGACCGGCACGAACAGCTGCGGGCGCGGGTGCGCGAGTTCGTCGAGCGCGAACTCGCGCCCCACGCCGACGCTTGGGAGCGCGAACGGTTCTTCCCTAACTCGGTCTTTCGGCGGATGGGCGAGCTCGGGCTGCTCGGGCTCAAGTACCCGCACGAATACGGCGGCGCCGGCGGCGACTGGGTCGACGAGGCCGTCCTCTGCGAGGAGCTGGCGCGCTGCGGCTCGGGAGGAGTGGCGGCCGGTATCGGCGCGCACATCGGCATCGCCACGCCGCCGGTGTGGAAGTTCGGCAGCGAGGAGCAAAAGCGCCGCTATCTGGCCCCTGCGATCCGTGGCGAGAAGATCGCCGCGCTCGCGATCACCGAGCCCGACGCGGGCTCAGACGTCGCCGCGATCCGCACCACGGCCACGCGCACCCAAAGCGGCTGGGTGTTGCGCGGCGCGAAGACCTACATCACCAACGGCGTACGCGCCGACTACTTCGTGCTCGCCGCCCGCACGCGCCCCGAGGGCGGGCACCAGGGACTTTCGTTTTTCATCGTCGACAGCGACCTTCCGGGCGTTTCGCGCCGGCCGCTTGCGAAGCTCGGCTGGCACGCCTCCGACACCGCCGAGATCGCGCTCGACGACGTCGAGCTACCGGCCGACGCGCTGCTCGGGGAAGAGCACCGCGGCTTCTACTTGATCATGGCCAACTTCCAGTGGGAGCGGCTGCTGATGGCGCTGGGCGCGATCGGTTCGATGCGCGTTCTGGTCGAACGCGTGGTCGAGCGCGCGAAGTCGCGGCCGGTTGGCGGGCGCCCGCTTGTAGCTCGGCAAGCGATCCGTCACCGCATCGCTGAGATGGCGACGCTGCTTCACGCGGGCGAGGCGCTTACGTACCACGCGCTGCGCCTGTTCGCCGCGGGCACCGACGCGGTGCGCGAGGTCACCGAGGCGAAGCTGTTCACGCAACGCGCCGCTGTCCGTGTCGCCGACGCCTGCTTGCAGATCTACGGCGGCGCCGGCTACACCGGCGCCGACGGCATCGAACGGGCTCTGCGCGATCTTCGTCTCGGTCCGATCGGCGGTGGCACCGACGAGATCATGCGCGAGATCGTCGGGCGGTCGCTGGGGCTGTAGGACCTCAGAAACGTCGAAAGCGGAGGGTGAATAGCATGCGCCGCCACCGTTTCCGAGCAAAGGCCTGAAGGAAGGGGAAGGAGCTAGAGATGGGAGTCCTCGACGGCAAGGCAGCAATCGTCACCGGTTCGGCGCGCGGTATCGGTCGTGCGACGGCAGAGCTGCTCGCCGAGCACGGCGCCAAGGTCCTGATCAACGACCTCGACGCCGACGTCGCGCAGCAGGCAGCGTCCGAGATCCAGGGCGAGACCACTGTCTTCGCCGGCGACCTGACCAAGGAGGGTGTGCCGGATCAGCTCGTCAAGAAGGCCGTCGACGAGTTCGGCCGTCTCGACATCATCGTCAACAACGCCGGTTACACCTGGGACGGCGTGCTCCACAAGATGTCGGACGAGCAGTTCCAGGCGATGCTCGACATCCACACGGTGGTGCCCTTCCGAATCATCCGCGCTGCGGCGCCCTACATGCGCGACGTAGCGAAGCAGGAGCTCGCGGAGGGCAAGGAGGTCTTCCGCAAGATCGTCAACGTCAGCTCCACCTCGGGAATGATGGGCAACGCCGGCCAGGCCAATTACTCGGCGGCCAAGCTGGGCGTTGTCGGCCTCACCAAGACGCTCGCGAAGGAGTGGGGCCAGTTCAAGATCAACGTCAACGCTGTCGCCTTCGGCTTTGTCGAGACGCGCCTCACCGCAGCGAAGGAGCAGGGCGAGAAGCTCGAGATCGAGGGCAAGGAGATCGAGCTCGGCATCCCCGAGCAGATGCGCCAGATGGCGCGAATGCTCATCCCGCTCGGCCGCCCGGCGACGCCCGAGGAGGCCGCAGGTGTGATCTTCTTCCTCTGCTCGCCGTGGTCGAACTACGTGCACGGGCAGGTGATCAACTGCACCGGCGGCATGTTCGGCGGCATGTACTTCTGAGCTGCGCCAGACCTACGACTCGAGGGGCGGCGGCCTTAGGCCGCCGCCTTTCCTTTGCCCGCTCGACGCGCGCCCGTGAACAGGCGCCCGAGAGCGGGCGCTCGAAAGCGGACGCTCAGCTCCGGGAGCGCCGCTCTTCGGCGGGAGGCTTGCCGCTCTCGTCGGCAAGCCCTGGCGGCGGATAGGGGCCGAACCAGTTGTCGCGCGCACCGTCGAGGGTCAGCACCGCTCCCGAGAAGTAGTCGCCGCCTGGCGACGCCAGGAACGCCACCAGCCAAGCGAACTCCTCGGGACGCCCGAGCCTGCCGAGCGGGACGGTTTTCGCGACGCCGCGCACCACGACCTCGGGGTACTTCGTCATCAGCGTCTCGGTCGCGAAGTGCCCGGCGGCGATGGCCGTCAAACGGATGTTGAAACGCGCCCACTCGATCGATAGAACACGCGTAAGGTTCTCGACCGCGGCACGGGCCGCCGACGAGTGCGCCATGCCCGGCAGGCCGTTGTGCGGCGACAAGGTGACGTTGCAGATCTTGCCGCCCTCGCCGCTCGGGATCATCCACTTGCTGGCCACGGCGTGCGTCATGAGCCACGTGCCTTCGACGTTCAGACGCACGACGGTGCGGAACCCTTTCGGCGTTATGTCTTCCGCCGGCACGAGGTACTGGCCGCCAGCGTTGTTGAGGAGGAAGTCGATGCGGCCGTGGCGCTCGATCACTTGGTCGACGAACGCCGCCACCTGATCTTCCTCGCGCACGTCGCACACGTGCGCCTCGACGCTGCCGGCGGGGGCTAGCGCTGCCGTCTCGTCGAGCGGTTCGCGACGGCGCCCGCAGATCGCCACCTTGCAACCCAAGCGCGCAAGCTCGAGCGCGGCAGCGCGACCGAGGCCGCTACCGCCCCCCGTGACGATCGCGACCCGACCCTCGAGCAGCCCCTCCCTGAACAGCTCCGACGGCACGCGCGCTGCAGGGTACCTGGTGCGGTTGTCGAAGCGCGGTGAGCGTGACCGCCGCAACGCCCAAGCTTCTCGCCGAGCCGCTCGCTGGCGGGGCCACTGGGGCCGTGCTGGAACTGCACCCGCTGGTCTGCGGCACGCTCACCGCTCCGCGCCCGTTCCTGGTAGGCGAGCCCGGCGTGCGCGGACGCCTGCGCGCGCTCGGCTTGCTCGGCGCACCGCGCGTGACGATCCCGGTGATGGCCTGGGCGCTGCGCCACCCCGGCGCCGGTTGGCTGCTCGTCGACACCGGGCTGCACCCCTCGGTGGCGTGGGCGCCGCGCCAGAACCTCGGCCGCGTCGGGGCTGCCGTCTTGCGCGGCGTGCGCCTCGAGAAAGGTTGGTCGGCCCCCGAGCGGTTGCGGGCGTTGGGAGTCGAACCGGACGCGGTGCGAGCGGTCGTCATGACCCACCTCCACCTTGACCACGCGAGCGCACTCTCGGAGTTCGACCGCGCGACCGTCGTCCTCGACCGGCGCGAATGGCAAGCGGCGTACGAAGGCAAGGCGCTGCGCGGCTACGTGCGCCGGCAGTTCGACCTCGCGTTCGACTTTCGTGTCGTCGACTTCGCCACGCAAGGGCGGTCGCACGCGACGTTCGCGCGCACGTTCGACCTCTTCGCGGACGGCTCGGTGGTTCTGGTCTCGACCCCGGGCCACAGCGCCGGGCACATCGCGGTGCTGGTGCGCACCACCACCGGGAGCAAGCTCCTAGCGGGCGACGCGATCTATATGCGCGAGACGCTCGCGAGCGGCACTCTGCCGGCCTTCTGTGCCGACGAGCACCTCGCTCGGCGCTCGCTCCACGAGCTCCAGGTCTTCGCCCGCCAATACCCGGACGTCGAGATCCTGCCGAGCCACGAGCCCGAGCTGCTCGCCCGCTACGGAACCGGCGCCGCCTAGACGCACTTTCCGAGCGACGGGGCGAGCGCCGTGCCGGCTAAGAGCGGACGGCGTGCTCGGCGCGCAGCTCGCTGTGGAGCGCGCGCACCCGGTCGAAGACGATCTCCGACGCGCGCTGCGACTGGTCGCGCCGCGGGCGTTCGACGCGCTCGAAGGCCAGCGGCTCGCCGAACGCGATCGTCACCTGGGGGAAACGGAGGCGCCGCCAGTCGCGGGCGCGCTCGGTGCCGACGATCGCCGTGGGCACGACCGGCACGCCCGATTCGAGCGCCAGACGACCGAGCCCCCAGCGCGGCCGCCCGAGCTCGCCTGTGCGCGAGCGCCCCGCCTCGGCGTACATCACGACGAGGCCGCCCTGGCTGAGGACGGTGTGGGCGGTGGTGAACGCCTCTTCGTCGACCACCCCGCGCCGGATCGGAAAAGCGCCGCCGTGGGAGAGGATGAAGTCGAGCGGCGGCTTGAACAATTGCGACTTAGCGACGAAGCGCACTTTGCGTCGCAGGTAGACGGCGATGAAAAAGTGGTCGAGGAAAGAAAAGTGGTTGGGCGCGACGATCGCGGGCCCCCATGGGGGCACGTTGGCGATGCCGCGGGCGCGGGCGCGGTAGACGCCGGCGATGTAGGGCGTGAGCACGAACCGGCAGAGCTCGTATACCCAGTCGGGCCCGCGTTCCCGGGCTCGCCGGTGGTAGCGCGCGAAGTGCTCGGCTGGCCGCGGGTCTTCGTAGACCTGCGGTTTGAGCTTGGTCTTCGGAGCTGCCTCGCGACTCACGGTGCCTGCCTTTCTCTCCCGCCGCCGGCCGTCGCCGCACGGGTCGCGGCCAGGGCGCGCCGCCAGCCGGCGATCAGGCGCTCGCGCTCGGCGTCGCCGATCCGCGGCTCGAAGCGACGACGCTCGCGCCACCGCGCCGCCGCCTCCTCGGCCGTCCAGATGCCCACGCCGACACCGGCGAGCAACGCCGCTCCGAGCGCGGTCGTCTCGCTCACTTCCGGCACGGCGACGGGGATTCCCAGCACGTCGGCCTGGAACTGCATCAAGAACGAGTTGGCGACCGCGCCGCCGTCGGCTCGCAGCACTGTCGGCGCGATGCCGGCTTGCGCACGCATCGTCTCGATCGCGTCGGCGCTCTGGTAGGCGATCGCTTCGAGCGCGGCGCGCGCCAGGTGCGCGCGCCCGCTGCCGCGGGTGAGCCCGACGATCGTGCCGCGCGCGTGCGGGTCCCAGTGGGGCGAACCGAGCCCGGTCAGCGCCGGCACAAAGTACACGCCCTCGTTGTCCTTCAGGGAAAGCGCAAGCGCCTCTGTCTCGGCGGCGTCGGCGATTACGCCGAGCCCGTCGCGCAACCACTGCACCGCCGCGCCGGTCACAAAGATCGACGCCTCAAGCGCGTAGCTCGGCCGCTCGCCGATCAGCCATGCGACGGTCGCGACCAGGCCGTGGGGCGCGCGAGGCGGCTCCGAGCCGACGTTCTCGAGCACGAAGCTGCCTGTGCCGTAAGTGTTTTTAACGGCGCCCGGCTCGAGGCAGCCCTGGCCGAACAGCGCCGCTTGCTGGTCGCCAGCGATCCCGGCGAGCGGGACGCGCCCACCGAAGACATCGGTCTCGCCGAAAACGCCGGCGCTCGGCAGCACCTCGGGCAGCATCGCCGGGTCGACACCGAACAGCGCACAGAGCTGGTCGTCGTAGCGCAGGCGGGCGATGTCGAAGAGCAGAGTGCGGCTGGCGTTGCTCGGGTCGGTTGCTGCGCGCCCGCACAGGCGCTG